>NZ_JAHUTS010000002.1:0-469683 GCF_019209835.1 Enterovibrio paralichthyis
TCGCGAGGGTAAGGGCTGTGGTCAATTGCAAAATAAAAGGCTCTAAGTATGGGGACTTAGAGCCTTTATAAGCCATCTGTTGGATCGTTCAACCGATCATTTATCTCTTAACTGATCGGCATTAGCCTTTTGGCTGCTTTTTTTATGTCTAAAAGTTCTAACACGTATCGTTTTGATAAATCGGCGTTTTATCAAAGTGTTAACAAGTTGCAGCAATTCATCGGTTAAAAATTGAGTAAAAACATCATCTAATGAGAAAACCATAAAATTACTGTCTCACTTTTTATGCATGAACGCCGCATGGAAAGCTCATAAACAGAGCATTGTTCTAAATAATGATATGGAAAAAAGTTGGCGCAAATCAGCCAGTTGGCTTACACTGTTGGTAAGTTGCCGCTAGGGGAATAGGTTGCCCGACGATGGAGCAAGTAACGTTTTCCCTAGTATGCAATCCATGGTGTAGATACGGTGTATCACATTTGTGTTCAACATTTCTTGAGGGAAAGACCTATGGCGCTCACCAAGGCCGATTTGGCTGAGAACCTGTTTGAAAATGTCGGGATGAGCAAGCGGGACGCCAAGGACACTGTCGAAGCGTTTTTCGAAGAAGTTCGTAAAGCGCTGGAAAGTGGCGAACAAGTTAAGTTGTCTGGTTTTGGAAACTTTGACCTTCGCGACAAGAATGAACGTCCTGGCCGTAACCCAAAAACGGGTGAAGATATTCCAATCACGGCGCGTCGCGTAGTTACGTTCCGTCCGGGACAAAAGCTGAAAGCTCGCGTTGAAAAAGCCAAAGTCGACAACTAATCGTCTGACGAGTCTTCCAAGAAACCGTGACCAAGTGTCACGGTTTTTTATTGCCTGTTATCCACGTTTCAACGCCAAATTTCCCAGCAAATCAATTGTTATCGACTTGTTGGCTTTGTATAGTGAAGCCCGAGATACGAAAGAATAATAAGGAATGCTGGAAATGGATAGTCAACTCTCCTGCGGGTTTCTGAAGCACACACTATATCCTCCTGCCGATTTTTCTCCATACAGTGTGAAATTGCAAAACGGTATTGAACTGTATCATCGCGATATCGGTGTCGTTGAAATTGTTCCACACGCGGCCAAAGACTCAGTGGTTATATCATCGGGGATCCACGGTGATGAAACGGCACCAATTGAACTGGTTGATGATCTGGTCAATGCGGTAATAAATGAAGAATTGGTTCCAACGCAGCGCGTGCTATTTATTATTGCGCACCCAGCCGCGATTCATGCCCACACACGCTTTATTGAAGAAAACCTAAACCGTCTGTTTGCACAAAAAAATCCGGAAAGAAACACAGAATGTGGGCTCGCCAACCGCTTGCAAGCTTATGTGGAAACCTTTTTCCAGGCTGCAAAAGGTCAGCGTTGGCACTTCGACCTTCACAGTGCCATACGTGACTCAAAGCGTTATATGTTTGGGGTAATCCCGGTTTCGACCAAAGGAACGGATATCCGACCCTTAGTCGCTTTTCTGAAGGCGTCGCACATGGACGCGATGTTGATAAGCAGAACGCCATCATCAACCTTTAGTTGGTTCAGCGCAGAGAATTTTGGTGCACAGGCTGCAACCTTTGAAATGGGCAGGGTAGCGCCGCTGTACCAAAACAACATGGCGGAGTTTTCCCCGCTCAGAGACGCACTGGTATCGCTGGTTACCGGAGCCGTGTTGCCTGCACCTTCACTCAACAAGCCGTTTTCCATCTATCGGGTTACCAGAACGATCACCAAGACCGATACCGCGTTTAAATTGGCATTTCCTGACAATGCAGCCAATTTCACTTACTTTGCTGAAGGTGAAGAGCTGGCGGTAGAAAATAGCGTGGTTTATCGAGCATTGCCTGGCGGCGAAGCGGTGGTTTTTCCCAACTCTAAAGTCGCGATTGGACAAAGAGCCGCGTTGTTAGTGCAGCCATTTGAACCCGACATGAATCAGCCCCTTTGCGCCAATAAAGACAAGGATCCTGGGCCTTTTGTGCCGTGCTAACACTTTTCATTTCCTAAGGTTATCTGTATGGTTGCGGCTATTGCGAATTACACCCTGAATCCATGCAGTTAAATCTTCTCGTACAGCGCCGTGAGCGGCGCTGGCATATTGCCAATATCATCGCGTTAGCGTTTCTTGTGCTGAGTGCATTGCTCTCCTTATCAGCCGGTGAAATTTGGTTTTTTCCTTTCTTCGGTGATTCACCGCTGCAGCAACAATTGCTTGTCGAATTGCGTTTGCCCCGCATGATTGCCGCCATCCTTATAGGCGCCTCATTGGCTGTCTCAGGTGGTGTGCTCCAGGTGTTGTTGGGTAACCCTCTGGCAGAGCCCGGTGTGCTGGGGATTTCAGGCGGAGCCAGCTTGGCCTTGGTTATCGTCATGTTTCTTTTCCCTGCGCTGGCCAGCCCTTATGGACTGATGGCGGCAGCACTCATTGGCGCTCTGGCATTTACCGCTATTTTGGTTTTTCTCGCCCGCAAGCGAACCATGTCCACGGCGCGTCTGTTGTTGATAGGTGTCGCCCTTGGCATTTTGTCCGGTGCTATGGTGACCTGGGCGTTTTATTTCAGCTCTGATTTAAATCTCCGCCAGCTTATGTATTGGTTGATGGGAAGTTTATCCGGCGTTCACTGGCCTCAACTCTCACTGGCATTTATTGTCACTCCGGCTCTGATTTGGCTCTGCTTTCAGGGGAAAAAGCTGGATCTGATGATGTTGGGAGAAACGCAGGCCAGACAACTGGGGTTGGATACACAGGCACTGCGTTGGCAACTCATCTTAATGATCAGTGTGCTTGTTGGTGCATCTGTTGCTATGTCTGGCGTGATTGGGTTTGTTGGCCTGGTTGTACCTCACTTCCTGAGGTTGTGGCTTGGGACTGATAACCGATACCTGATCCCGCTTTCAGCTATCGCCGGCGCAGTACTTTTGCTACTTGCTGATACGATTGGCCGCCTGGCTATTGATGCCGCCGAGCTTCCTGTTGGTGCAGTGACGACAACTATCGGCGCACCTTTGTTTATCTGGATGTTGATGAGGCGCGTATGATCACGGCGAAAAATATTGCGTTGGGGACGCGCCTGTTGCCAATGAGCTTTGAAGTAAGCGCTGGCGAAATTGTGCACCTGCTTGGGCCGAATGGCAGCGGAAAGAGCACATTGCTGGAATTGCTTTCAGGGCTAGTGGAAGGGCAGGGAAGGGTGTGTATCGATGGGGAAGATATCCAAAATATCGATAGCCAGTCTTTGGCTCGCCAACGCGCGTATCTCAGTCAGCAGCAAAAACCGGCATTTGCTATTGGCGTATATCAATATCTTTCATTGAGTCTCTCTGCGCTGAAAGGTGCAGACCTTGCTGCCGTTGAGAATGCGGTCGCTACAGTCTGTGACACGTTGGCGATCGCTGACAAGCTGAACCGTAATACTGATCAGTTGTCCGGTGGAGAGTGGCAACGTGTCCGTCTTGCGGGCGTGTGTTTGCAGATTTGGCCAGATATCAATCCAGATGGACGGTTACTTATCCTCGATGAACCTGCAACAGCCCTGGATATTGCTCAGCAAAGCGCGATGTACAAGATGGTTCGGATGCTGGCTGATAGAGGAATTGCCGTGGTCATGTCTAATCACGACCTCAACCGCACGTTGTCAGATGCCGACAAGGTTATTTTGCTCAAAAACGGTCATTGTGTATCCCAAGGTAAGCCAAAAGATATTATGGATGTCGTTACGCTTGAAAAAGTGTACGGCGCACAACTGCGCAAGGTTGAGATCGAAGGTCATACGCTGATATTGACACAGTAACGAGTTCTAATTCGCATTTTATATCCTTATATCCTAATAATTAATAAAGGTATGAATTATTAGAAGAATGACATAGGGATAAGTCTTTATGCAGTGGTACCTCTCCTGGATACCTCTCACATCAGCCGTTGTTATGTCAGGTTGTAATGAAACAACAACCCAATATTTATCAGCCGATCCTGCACAAAACACCCCCCAACTCACTTTCATCAGCATCTCTCCAAGTGTATCAACGACATACACAGGACAAACCTTTAAGGCAACTGGTCGTTATAGTGACGGCTCTGAAAGTGATATTACGTCGCTAGTTGCCTGGGTATCGTCAGACGACACTATTGTGACTGTGGACAATACCGGAAACGCCCAGTTAAAAAGTGCCGGTGAAGTTTCCATTCAAGCTTCATTGGGCGGCGTGACGAGCGAAGGGGCAACCCTGAGTGTTGTTGGATCCATTGTGTGTGGCCACACTTTTGGTTCAGCTTATACCACGGCTCTAAACAACAATGATATGACTGTCGCCGGTGGTGCCTGTATCAAATTGGCGCAAGACGCCAATGGCAACTGGTTTACCAGCTCTCCCAGCTTTTCTGTTATGCATGCACTCAGCTATTACTATCCGGACGGAGGCGGCTACGAAAACGGTTCATGGGGGCCACCAGGCTTTTTTTTCAGGTTCAATTGGTTTGAATCCAAAGATTGGTGTTCACGCCTTCAGGAAATTGAATTTGCCGGTCGCGATGACTGGGCAATTCCCACATCGGCTGAGTTAACAGGACTCTACTCAGACTTAGGAGATCTCTATACCAACTATGGATGGCCAAGCTTTTATTACTACAATTCAAACTCGGTGACAGGCGGCAATATCAAAGGCGTTGCGCTGTACGATGGCACCAGTTTTGACTTTACTCTCAATCAAGACAATTACATTTCCTGTATTTCACCGCCGGCTTAGCGTTTAGGAGGGAATGTGATGATAAACGCGAAACGTCTTGTGGTCTGCCTAGTCATCTTTTTGGTCAATGCCTGCCGCGACGAAACCATCATTGTGAGTCCAGCAAAAGCACCGGCAAAAGTGCTGACATTTTTGGAAATCACGCCTTCTGATTCTACGATATACGCCCCTGTACAACTGAAAGCCACTGGTCGATTTGATGACAGTTCTGAAGCGGATTTAACCGATAGCGTCAATTGGCGTGTTTCTGACAACACGGTTGCAGATGTAAATGCATCAGGAACGGTGGAGCCTTACACAACCGGGAACATTAGCGTAGTTGCTTCCAAAGACGGGGTACAAAGCCGTGCTGTGACGTTGACCGTTGTGGATTCCGCTGTTTGTGGACACATTATTGGTAATGCGTTCTCGACAGCTGTGGGTGATGCAGACCCATCAAATGCTGCTGGAGCCTGTATAAAGCTGATAAAGGATAGTAGTGGCAATTGGTTTACCAGTGCACCCAGTGCCGATGCCGCAGCTTACCTGGGGTTCCAACCACTGACTTCAAACCACTACGAGTCTGGTGTTTCCGGCCCAACAGGTTTTTTTATGCGGTTCACTTGGGGGGAGATTGATCTCTGGTGTCAACGCTTAAACACCCTTGGGTTTGCAGGACGTTCGGATTGGACAATGCCATCGCAAACACAGTTGTCTGGCCTTTTCAGCGAATTGGGTAATTTGTTCACTGGGTATGGCTGGCCTGTTTATGCCTACTATTTTTCGTCTACATCAGGTGGTGCCGGAACGTTTGTGGATGTGTCATTGAGGGACGGTTCAACCAATACACCTTACCCAAACTTCCCAGCCTATGGTTCATGCGTTTCGACTTCGACATCAAGTTAGCGCTTAAACATACAAAAACAGAGTAGTGGAGTGTGAAGCATGCAGTACAGAATCCCAACGTTAATCTTGCTTTTAGTGAGTTTGGGTGGGTGCCACTTCGACAAAACTACCTTCACAACCGCACCAGCAGTTGACAACAGCGCTCCAGTTTCACTGATAAGTGTGCAGGTGTCACCACAAACCGTGACTGCCTATAAAAACCAGCCGTTTACTGCGGTGGCGCGTTTTAGTGATGGCTCTGAAGATGATGTGACGGATGAAGTTGAGTGGCAAAGCTCTGATGTCGCGGTAGCAGATATCAATAGTTCAGGGTTAGCGACATTAAACGGTGCTGGTAGCGTCGCCGTTAGCGCAATATTGAATGGCGTAGAGAGCAATACTGCCGCAATGACCGTTGTATCTTCCGTTGTTTGTGGGCACGCCTATGGCGATGCTTACTCGACAGCAGTCAATGATGTCGACGCCACAAATGCTACGGGAGCGTGCCTGAAGGTAGCACAGGACTCGTTTGGGAATTGGTATACCAGTGCGCCGAGTAAGGCCGCAGCGGAGGCACTGAATGTAAAACCCATCCTGGCTATTTACTACGAGTCAGGGACAAATGGGCCGACGGGGGTTTTTGTGCGCCTTAACTGGTTTCAGATAGAGAGCCTGTGCAAAACCTTACGTGACATTGAATTTGCAGGTCGCAGCGACTGGACAATGCCAGACCTAACCCAGATTTCAGGGCTGTTTTCCGATTTGGGGAACATGTTTACAGGTTATGGCTGGCCAACATACCAACGCTATTTTACTTCCTCGCCAAATACACCAGGGGAGTTCGATTATGTTTCCCTGAACGGGAGTGCAACGGATGACATTTATCCGTCCTATGAAACGTATGGTTCTTGCGTCTCAACGTCGGGATAAAAATCAGCAAATTCAGTTTACTAGTTGCTACCGGAACGGTTCCGAAGCAGACGTAACGACTCAACAATGCAAGTCTCACTTCCCCACGTTTTGAGTCATTCCGCCGGTAAAATTCAGTCGTTTTGCGCGGCCAGTTTGGCTTTAATAAACAAAGCATGGTCGAGGTAAAGGAGCTCTGCCGTTTTCCGGATTACGGAGTCTTCAAGCGGATCTAGCACACCATCAGCATAGGCAACTTGCCACATGGCTTTAATCAGCGCATAGCGTTGCGGTTGATCGAGCTGGCGAAGCTTATCGGTGTAGTCATAAAGTGACACTGATTTCTTGGCATCGGCTTTGGCTGAATCAACCAGTTGAGTAGCTTCAGTCTCGTCGATCTCCAGCAGTGACATCAGCATGTTTACTTTCGCTGATTCTTCCCGCGCATCAACTTGATGATCTGCACCTGCTACTTCACACAACAAACCTGCCATCGCACGGTGATAGAGCAATTCGTTGGCGGCAACGCTTCCCCCTTCATCAGTAAAAGCTTCTTTTAGGATGGATGCCAGTTTTGACAGCATAGACACGTTCTCACATCAGTATTCATTGCACTGAAGTATGAGCGAAACAGGCGAGAGATGAAACATTTAAAAATGAGAACAGTGTTAGATCAAATGGTTAGCGTATGTTCGATGATTTCAGTAAAAAGAAATGCGCGCCACAAGTGCGCGCTAACCAGTTTCTTTGACGACCGCGTTAAAGAAACCGAAAGGATGATGTCAAACTTGTCTAAATGACAAGGGTAATTAAACCTTATTTAAAATTAATTTCTGTACCAGACTAAAGACATTATCCAAAAGTCTAACGCGAAAATTACTATTTAACGATTATTGTAAGGGTAATCTTCCTTACTAATATATCGCCAGATAAATAAGATTGTTCTTAATTAGAAGTTGTTGAATATGAAGTCCTGTTCTGAAAAATCATTAATATTAGAGTTGTTGAAAGTAATAGTGTGAGTTTCTGATACGGTAAGCACAACGGTGATCCCAACTTGTTGTATATCCAGTTGTTCAAAATTGTCTGCAACATTGAAAAGTACTATTTTGTCTAATTCTTGTACAAAATCGACAATGCGATCATTACTGCTCACACCTTCAAAGAGAGAAGTAAAAACAAAGTAGTCTTGGCCGGCACCACCAATATAAAAGTCGTCACCACTTGTCCCGACAAGGTAGTCACTATCATCGCCGCCAAACAAGCGGTCATTGCCAATGCCACCAATCAATATGTCACTGCCTGTTCCGCCAAGCAAATCGTTGTTTCCAGCAACGCCTACCAGCACATCGTCACCTTGACCGCCACCAAGAAAGTCATCTCCGGCACCACCCATTATTGTGTCAGCACCCGAGCCGCCAACAATAAAATCATTGTCACCAATGGTGGCTATTTCATTAAAGAAAGAAGGGTTATTAATCACGAATTGTTGGATATTAAATGCCGCCAATTGGATATCTTCAGATGTTAACCAAGTAAGATCGCGCGCTTTCAATGATTCATAAAGTGTGCTGGCAGTGTCCAGGAAAACTTCATTGCTGACGTCCAGATAATCGGAAAGGGGAATGTCATCTCCCAAGATCAGGTCGTCGCCACCAAATGCAACGATGGTGTCTTTACCGTCCATTCCATTAATAAAATCATCGCCGTTTGTTCCTGCCAGATTTTCATCCAAATCTGAGCCGTACTTGATGCTGTCGAACTGAATTCCATTTACTGTATTCATCATAAACTCCTAATGTTATTTCACCTTGCTCAGAATTTAATGAGCATGACGGTAAATAAGTGTAAAAGTTAGCCAGAAGTACATTGTGTCAATCAGTTTATTTTTATATGTAACTTTGAAACTAAAGCAGTTGCTCTTAAATTAAGAAATTCAGTCGCATGTCGGCGACATGTCTAAATTGTTGGCGGTTCTTATTCCTTTAATATGTGGTTAACCCGTTCGTCAAGCGCATCGGTTATTATCGAAATCTCTTTTTGTCTGAAAAGGTGGATATATGAAAGGCTTCAAGTGGGTGTTGATGTTACTTATCGCTGTGGGCTTGATGGGATGTCAAAACGAAAAAATTACCGTTGCTTCATTCAATCTCTCTTTTGACAGGCCGAGTTTTGAGCAATTGCAGGATGAAATGGCGACGTCTCGCAGTGAGCAGGATGCATTGGTTGCAGCTTATGTCGGCAACAAGGATGCAATGGACGCAGAAGACAGAGAAAAAGCGGAGAAGGTGATTCAAATCCGCAACGTGGCTGCGATTATTCAGCATGTCAGACCGGATATTCTGATGATGGCGGAGTTCAATAATGACGGCAATGGCGACGATCTATCCGCAATGCGAGGGTTCCAACGCAATTACCTGTCGCACAGACAAAGCTTGAACAGCATTGATGGCGGTGACTGGCAAAAACCGATTGTTTACCCCGTGATGGAAACTTTCTCCACTAATACTGGCTTAAACAGCGGATTGGATTTGGACAACAACGGCATAGCTGGGCAGCTGCCGGGCGATGCGTGGGGCTTTGGCTTTTATCACGGACAATATGCCTTTGGCCTGATGTCCAGGTTTGATATTAAAACGCGCAAGGTTCGTACCTTCCAAAACTTCAAATGGAAAGACCTGCCAACAGCGACCAATCCAACAATCACTAACTGTGACGATGCGAATAATCCGATCCCTGCAGGTTTAAACTGCGGCGATAACTGGTACACAGACGTGGAATGGGAAGCAATGCGTCTGTCATCGAAAAACCATGTTGATGTTCCTGTGGTTGTGCCTACGCCGTTTGGTAAAGAAGTGGTTCATCTTTTACTTTCACATCCTACGCCACCGGTGTTTGACACTGTCACCCAGAACAACAAGCTAAGAAATCGCGACGAAATCCAGTTCTGGATTGATTACATTAACGGCGGAAAATTCCTGTACGACGATAAAGGCAAAAAGGGTGGCCTGAAGAAAAAAGCGCACTTTATCGTTATGGGTGATCTCAACGCCGATCCGGAAGCGGGTGACGGGTTTAGAGAAACCATAGCAATGCTGCTGGAAAATCCCCGCGTAAACCAGTCAGCAACAACAGGAGGCTTCACACCAACCAGTAACGGCGCATTGGAAGCGGCAAACAATGTTCTATACCCAGAGCGGGTAACCAGTACGTTTGGCTTGCGTGTTGACTATGCCTTTCCTTCAGTTTCCCTGGAGGTGGAATCTTCAGGCGTTTTTTGGCCCGCAACCGGGGAGCCGGGACGCTTGTTGATGAACGATGACAGGGTAGGCAACTATGGCGATGGTAAAGATATTTCCTCAGATCACCGTCTCGTTTGGTACACGATAGATATGTATTGAGCCAATTCTGCACGGTTTTACGCTGGACGAGATTGAAAGCGCTGAAATCACCTGTGGCAGAGCAGGCGCAACATAGCCTTTCTTGTGCGTTGTCTGCGGGGTTTAGGCGAGAGCGTTCGAAGAAAATAGCGAGTGGGGTTCAGCAGTTACCGTGTAGCAAAGAGGTGTTATACGGAAATTACAGAGGTGCAGCCTCGGAGGGGCAGTTTGATTCAAGATAGACTGAATCGGACTAACGGTTGAAGCCGGGCGCCATTCGTGCGAATGGCGCAAGGGCAAAGCGGTCGATCAGAATGCTTTTGGCGCGAAACCGGTAACCACTTCCAGTTTCAGTTCTTTACCCAGTTTGGTCAGTGGGTGAACAACAACAAGGCCACGAACGGATTTTTTCAGCTTACCCATGTCCGCTTGTTCTTGCTTGGTGATTTCGCGGGAAAAAGGCATATCAAGCAAGCTCTTGCGCTCTTTGTTCAGCTCAAAGTTTTGCTTGTGGCTGAGTTGGCTGATTTTCTTGTTCAAATCTTCGATGTCGTCGGTGAACTTAGTCACCATCACGTCGTCACCACGCGTCTTAGCGGCATCCAGTTTTACTTGGCTTTTGTTCAGACGGTTTTTCAATTGTTGTAGTTCTTGTTTCATGCTCATGGTAATCGACCACTGTGATTGACTTGGGCGCGGAGTATAGCATAAGCCCAATGTGATGATAATCACATTGTTCTATCTGGCTGATACTTGGGATTTAACGGGTTCTTATTACGGCAACCGCCAATGAATGGTAGAATCGTCGCAATTTTTCTGACGGTACTGAGCGATAAAACGCCGACCAACGTACCGTGAATGGATTTTCTTCACAAATAGCATTTCTCTGGATAACGATTTGACCGCTTCAATCCATCAAAATAACGCTAAAACGCTATTCAAGGCGCTTGATGACTGCATGCTGAAAGACAAATTCCGTCTCAGCAAGCGCATTAAGGGCGCACAACGCATCAAGAAAGACGATGCCCGTCAGGCTGTCTTCGATGAAATCGCACTCGACATCGCCAAGTCGATGCAGGTGCGTATGCAGCGTCAGGCGAGTACGCCAACCATTACCTTCCCGGAACAACTGCCTGTCAGCCAGAAAAAAGACGACATCGCAGAGGCCATTGCCAACAATCAAGTGGTCATTGTTGCCGGTGAAACCGGTTCAGGTAAAACCACTCAGCTGCCAAAAATCTGTATGGAACTGGGCTTGGGCGTCGCCGGTGTTATCGGCCATACCCAACCACGCCGACTGGCAGCACGTTCTGTTGCAACCCGCATTGCTGAAGAACTCGAAACTGAACTGGGTAAAACTGTCGGTTACAAAGTTCGTTTCAACGATCAGGTGTCGGAAGAATCCCGCGTCAAGCTGATGACCGACGGTATCCTGCTGGCTGAAATCCAGCACGACCGCTACCTGAACCAATATGACTGTATCATCATCGATGAGGCGCACGAGCGCAGCCTGAACATCGACTTTATTCTGGGTTACCTCAAGCAATTATTGCCGAAGCGTCCTGATCTGAAGTTGATCATCACCTCAGCAACCATCGACCCTGAGCGTTTTTCTAACCACTTCCGTGGCGCGCCAATCATTGAAGTGTCTGGCCGAACTTACCCGGTGGAAGTGCGTTACCGTCCGTTGGTGGAAGACAGCGAAGATACCGACCGCGATCAGCTTCAGGCGATTTTCGATGCTGTCGATGAACTGCATGATGAAGGGCCGGGCGATATCCTGATCTTCATGAACGGTGAGCGTGAAATTCGTGATACCGCAGATGCGTTGAATAAACGCAATCTGCGTGATTGCGAAATCTTGCCGCTATACGCGCGCTTGTCGTCTGCCGAACAAAACCGTGTATTCCAATCCCACGGTGGCCGCCGCATTGTACTGGCGACCAACGTGGCAGAAACCTCGCTGACAGTACCTGGCATCAAATACGTGATTGACCCAGGTACGGCGCGTATTTCCCGTTACAGCTACCGCACCAAGGTGCAGCGCCTGCCAATTGAGCCTGTCTCTCAGGCGAGTGCCAACCAGCGTAAAGGCCGTTGTGGTCGTGTCTCTGACGGTATCTGTATCCGCCTGTACTCGGAAGAGGATTTCCTGTCGCGTCCGGAATTTACCGATCCAGAAATCCTGCGTACCAACCTGGCGTCCGTTATCCTGCAAATGACGGCGATTGGTCTGGGCGACATTTCCGCGTTCCCGTTTGTACAGCCACCTGACAGCCGCAACATCTCTGATGGTGTCCGTCTTCTGGAAGAGTTGGGTGCACTGAAAGAGGGTAAAGATCGCGACGATCCAAAGCGCTTAACCGACACTGGCCGTGCATTGGCGCGTCTGCCAATCGACCCGCGTCTGGCACGTATGGTACTGGAAGCTGCGCGCCTCGGCGCCTTGCATGAAGTGATGGTGATTGCTTCAGCACTGTCGATTCAGGATCCGCGTGAACGCCCTTCAGACAAACAGCAGCAGTCTGATGAGAAACACCGCCGTTTTAACGACAAAGAGTCGGATTTCCTCGCTTATGTAAACCTTTGGGAATACATCAAAGAGCAGCAGAAGGAACTTTCCGGCAACCAGTTCCGCAAACAGTGTAAGAAGGATTACCTCAACTACCTGCGTGTGCGCGAATGGCAGGATGTGCATTACCAAATCCGTCAGGTCGTCAACGAATTGGGCTTTAAGATCAATCAAGAGCCTGCAGATTATCAATCCGTACACATGGCTCTGCTGGCGGGTCTGCTTTCCCATATCGGCCTGAAAGATCAGGAGAAGAATGAATATCAGGGTGCGCGCAATGCCCGGTTCAATATCTTCCCGGCATCCGGCATCTTCAAGAAGCAACCGAAGTGGGTGATGGTGGCTGAGCTAGTGGAAACCTCCAAACTTTGGGGACGTGTTGCCGCCAAGATCCAGCCAGAATGGGTTGAGCCTTTAGCCAAACATCTCATCAAACGCAGCTACTCTGAACCGCACTGGGAGAAAAAACAGGCGGCGGTGTTCGCATTTGAAAAAGTGATGTTGTACGGCATTCCAATCGTGCCGAAGCGTAAGGTGAACTACGGCAACATCGATGGCGTGGTAAGCCGTGAGATCTTTATCCGCTCCGCGCTGGTGGAAGGGGATTGGGAAACCAAACACAAATTCTTCCACCAAAACCGCAAAATGCTGGCGGAAGTGGAAGAGCTTGAGAAGAAATCACGCCGCCGCGATATTCTGGTGGACGACGATACCCTGTATGAATTCTATGACCAACGTATCGACCATACTGTGGTTTCCGGTCGTCACTTCGACAGTTGGTGGAAAAAGGTCAGCCGTGATGAACCTGAAAAGCTGAACTTCGAGAAGGCCATGCTGCTGGCGGGTGACGCGAGCCATGTTACCGAGCTGGATTACCCTAACTTCTGGCATCAGGGCAACCTGAAGCTGAAACTCAGCTACCAGTTTGAGCCGGGCGAAGACCATGATGGAGTGACAGTACATATCCCGTTGCCGGTATTGAACCAGGTTGAACCGGAAGGTTTCGATTGGCAAATTCCGGGTCTGCGTCATGAACTGGTTGTTGCATTGATCAAATCGCTACCTAAGACGTTACGACGTAACTTTGTGCCCGCGCCAAACTATGCCACGGCTTTCCTGCAGCGTGTAACGCCGATGGAAGCGCCACTACTGGATGCACTGGAAAAAGAGCTGAAGCGCATGACAGGCGTTACGGTGCTGCGTGAAAGCTGGCAGTTGGATCAGTTGCCTGAGCACCTGAAAATCACTTTTCGCGCGGTAGACCATAAAAACCGCAAGCTCAATGAAAGCTACGATTTGTATGAGCTGAAAGACGGCTTGAAAGAGAAGGTACAGGAGACGCTGTCTCAGGTTGCCGACGACGATATCGAACAGCAGGGGTTGACGACCTGGAGCTTTGGCACACTGCCGAAGATGTACCAGCAAAAACGCGGTGGCTTTGAAGTAAAAGCCTTCCCGGCGATCGTGGATAACAAAGATTCCGTCGGTATCAAGCTGTACGAAACAGAAGAAGAGCAACATCAAGCGATGAAGCAAGGTCAACGCCGTTTGATCCTTCTGAATGTGCCGTCACCGATTAAGTATCTTCACGATAATTTGCCGAATAAATCCAAACTGGGTCTGTACTTCAACCCTTATGGTCGCGTGCTGGATTTGATTGATGACTGTATCGCCTGTGGCGTCGATAAGCTGGTTGAATCCCAAGGCGGCCTGAAATGGCAACCGGAAGAGTTTGAAGCACTGAAAGAGTATGTACGTGCTGAACTGGGCGATACCGTGGTGGACATCGCCAAGCAGGTAGAACAAATCCTGACAACGGCGTTCAACATCAACAAGAAGCTCAAGGGCAAAATTGACTTCACCATGGCGTTTGCGCTGTCTGACATCAAGGCGCAGATCGAAGGGCTGATCTTCAAAGGCTTTGCGACCGAGTGTGGCTGGAAGCGTCTGCCGGATATTCAGCGTTACCTCAACGCCGTAGAGCGCCGTCTGGAAAAACTGCCGATAGATCCTAATAAAGACCGCCTGCACATGCTGAAGATTGAAGCGGTGACAAAGGACTACAAAGAGTTGCTGAATAAGATCCCGAAAGGACAGCGCGTGCCAGAGTCGGTAAAAGAAATCCGTTGGATGGTAGAGGAGCTTCGCGTGAGCTACTTCGCCCAGCAGCTTGGGACGCCATATCCGATATCGGACAAACGGATTAAGAACGCTATCGACGCCGTTTAGCGAATCGGTATGTTTTACACCCTGTGTCAGCAGGGAGTCAAAATTCCCTAAAAAAAGAAAGCCAGCATGATTGCTGGCTTTTTCCTTTTTTATCCCTGTGGCAACATCCGCCAAGAGGTCACAACAGGCGGCAAAATGCTGCCAGATTTTCCTCCGCTATCTTTCAGCAATAGCGCCATTTATAAGGTGTACGAAGCCAAAGATAGTCACAACATATTGAATTTTAATAACAACATTATGCCTGCTATGAGCTGGCACAAATCTTGGTTTGGTTAAGACAGATTCTGATTCGCACAATGCCGGATGAAACACGATGTCTTAATCAATACCGATTGGGGAATGCTATGTATAAGGCTGTAAGAGCAGCACTTGCGCTTCTTTTATTAGTGTTTTCAGCGAATGTGTTTGCAACAACGCTTCCTGATGCTCAAACCATGTATCGTCAGCTACACCTCTCTCATGAGGTGGCGTTTGACAAGTTTGAGCAAGCCTATGACCACTTCAAAACACACAGATCCGGCAAGCCAATCTTTACCTTGATTGACTACAGTAAGCCATCATCCCAAAAACGGTTTTGGGTCTTTGATATTGCTAAACGCAAGGTGTTGTTTTCGTCCTATGTTTCCCACGGAAAAAACAGTGGATCGCTATACGCCAAAAAGTTCTCCAACGTGGTCAATTCACGGAAAACGTCGATTGGTATCTTCAGGGCGGCAGAAACCTACTATGGCAAGCACGGGTACTCACTGAGGCTTGACGGGCTTTCTAAAGGATTAAATGACAACGCCCGCAGACGCGCGATCGTCATTCATGGTGCATCCTATGCCAACCCGAAAGTGATCTCGAAAACCGGTCAGTTAGGACGCAGTTGGGGCTGTCCGGCATTGCCGAGTTACCTGTCGAAAAAGGTTATCGACACCATTAAGAACGGCACTTACATTTACGCATACGGTTGATATGCGAACTCCAAGAATCGATGAAACGGCGCATTCTGATCAATGCGCCGTTTTTTTGCCTGCTGATGTAATCCCATCTTCCGAATTTCTTGCCCAATCCCATAAAAACTATCCCGAGTAGCAACGGCAATTTACACAAGGAAAATGACTTCTGTACTCATCGAACCGGGAGACAGGATGAAACCGACTCAAATCGCACTAATCGCCAGTGTCAGTGTTGCAACATCGCAACACGCACTGGCCACCAGCTGCCTTCACCACAAACCCCAATTGGCTGTGCCGTATGAAAATGAAATGGTCATTGATTGGCAAGATTACGTCTATAGCGAAAAGCTGGACGGTATCCGCGCCTACTGGAGCGGAAAGTTCCTGTTCACCCGCCAGGGTAACCTGATTTACGCTCCGTCCTGGTTTACTGATAGCCTGCCGCCTATTGCGCTGGAAGGGGAGCTTTGGATTGGGCGCGGCCAGTTTGAGGAGACCATGGCGACGGTGATGGACAGCAAGCCTGATGAAAAAGCCTGGCGACAAGTCCGTTTTATGGTGTTTGATTTACCGGCCAGCCTGGATAGTTTTGACGAGCGCTACCAAAAAATGAAGGGGCTGACAGAGGCCATGAAATTGCCCCACCTTGGGTATGTCACACATTACCCTGTTGAGAGTGAAATGGCGTTGCGGGAGGTGTTGGCGTCGATCAACCGCAAAGGCGGAGAAGGGCTGATGCTGAGAAAGCGCGATGGTATTTATATGGGCGGCCGTTCAAACAATGTGATTAAAATGAAAGTCGCTGAAGATGCCGAAGCGGAAGTCATCGGCCATATTGATGGAAAAGGAAAGCATGTTGGCAGACTGGGCGCATTATTGGTGAAAATGCCGGATGGTAAAGAGTTTAAAATCGGTACCGGATTTTCAGACAACCAGCGAGAAAATCCACCCGCAATTGGCGCGAAAGTGACATACCGCTACAACGGCTTCACCAAAAATGGCATCCCGAAATTTGCCCGCTACATGCATGTGGATGTAACCAAACAATAGTGCTTCCTATCTAAGTCACAATTTGCATATCCGCACTGGCGATATTGCGTATCTGCTTAAAAACTAAAGAAGGAGCATTTAGTAAGGATTGCGCAATGGGGAAGAATCGTCGTCCCACTCTTTCTGATGTGGCTGAACAGGTCGGGGTCACCAAAATGACCGTCAGCCGCTACCTCAACAACCCTCAAAAAGTCGCTAAAAAAACCGGGGAACAAATCCAGATTGCTTTGGATGACATCGGTTATATTCCCAACCGTGTGCCGGACATTCTTTCCAACCGAGCCAGCCGAACGATCGGTGTTGTTCTACCTTCCTTCAACCATCCTGTATTTCAGCAAGTCATCGCCGGCATTGAAGCGGTGACAGACGAATGCGGGTATCAGGTCATGGTGGCGCATTGCGGTTACGACGAAAAACTGGAAGAGCAGCGTATTGAATCATTACTCTCATTCAACGTCGATGGCCTGATCTTATCCGAGCATGGGCACACAGAGCGCACGCTAAAAATGCTCAAGGTGGCAGGCGTTCCATTCGTGGAAATCATGAAACATACCAACGGGGAAAGTTTCAGTGTCGGTATCGACAATCGCTTGGCGGCGTTTTCTATGGTGTCGCTGATGATAGAGCGCGGATACCGTAACCTTGTGTGCCTGAGCGTTAAGAAGGGAATTGGGACGCCAGACAAACTTCAGGGTTACCTCGATGCCATGGAAGAAAATGCATTCACGCCACGCAGCCTTACGGCAAAAGCGGAATCTTCCGTTTCATTGGCGCGTAAGATGACCCGGAAAGTACTGGAACGATATCCAGAAACAGACGCGTTTTTCTGCACGGATGATGAACTGGCGGCTGGGGTGTTGTTAGAGTGCCAGCATAAAGGGTTGGACGTGCCGCAGGAGATAGGCATTGCTGGCATTCATGCGCTGGATATTGGGCAATCAATGATGCCGAGGTTAGCCAGTGTGGTTACTCCAGACAGGGAAACCGGCGAAAATGCAGCGCGATCACTCATCAGTGAGCTGCAAGGTGTGGCATTCAGCGCTGAACCGCTTGATTTTACGCTGGATGCAGGGGCGAGCCTTCTGGCAGAAACCCAGGAGTAATCAGACAAATAAAGCAAAAAGAAAGCCTGATGAGAAACCATCAGGCTTTTTGTTTTTGGCTAAAACTCGGCAGTCTATGTTACGCCGTCACTTCTTCCAGCAGGTAAAGGATGGAATGGTAAGGAATACCGCTGTGATGGGTTAATCCAATTTCACAGGTGCGGCTGTTACTGAACCCGCGTTTACAATCGGCAGGGATTTGCGCTTTCAATGGATGCAATGCCGCTTCATTCAGTTCAGGCGTGAAGAAGCCTTTATCCCCGGCAAAGCCACAGCACTCGATATGTTCTGGCACGATGACGTCTTTGGCACAGGCTTTGGCAACGTTAAGTAATGTATCCGCCAGACCCATCCGGCGCGCACTGCAGGTGATGTGCAGCATAACCGTCTCGTCGACAGGTTTAATGGTTAAGTCGTCCATTAGGTATTTCAGGATAAATCCGGCCGGCTCATGGATTTCCATCGATTGTTCAAACTTTTCTTTGCTCAGCTTCGAACAGGGGCTGGTGTCCATCAGTACCGGGATCTTTCCTTCCTGACTCGCCTGCCAAAGTGCCGCCTGCAATTCCTGGCTCTTTTGGTCGGCAATGTCATTCATGCCTTTACTGTCGTAAGGCATACCGCAGCAAAGTGACGGCAGTTTTTGCGGCAGTATCACGCTGTATCCTGCACGTTTCAGTAGCGATATCGTGACTTCAGTCAGCGAGCGCTTTTCTTCGCTGCCCACTTCGTTGCCCATATTGCGACTGGCACAGGAAGGGAAGTAAACCACCTGTTTGGTTCCGCCCGTTTCAGTAGGTGCGACTTTGTAAGGGTTGGCGCGGGGGAAGCTTTCATTCCATGCCGGTGTTTTGCCCTTGGTGAGTTTACGGATGCCATTGAGCATGCTGCCCATGGCTTTTTCACCGAGAACAGATTGCATCGCGCTGTTGGTGGACAACCCAACGCGAGTCAGTGCGGTGACTGTATCAAAGTGATTGGCTGTCCAGCGGGCAATAGGCACAAAGCGCTGGTATTTGGCGGTGCGCACTTTTTTGATGAGATCGCCGGTATTAATGCCCACGGGACAACGTTCAGCGCAAAGCCCGGTTGCCGCGCAGGTATCAACACCCAGGTAATCAAATGCCTTTTGCAATTCTGCGTGTTTGTCTGTGCTGCCTTCGCGCTCCAGACGGCTTAGTTCGCGATAAAGCACAATACGCTGCCTTGGGGAAAGGGACAGCGTGCGCGCAGGGCAGACCGCTTCACAGAAGCCACATTCGATACAGCGATCGACCAGGTCATCCGCTTTGGGCATGGGTTTTAAGTGGGTTATGTGGGCGTCTGGATTGTCATTGATAATGACGCCGGGGTTGAGCAGGCCTTTGGGATCGAACAGCGATTTAATACGCTGCATTAATTGATAGGCATCCGCACCCCATTCAAGCTCGACATAGGGCGCCATGTTGCGACCGGTACCGTGCTCAGCTTTCAGTGAGCCTTCATATTTCACTGCAACTAACTGAGCCACTGCATCCATAAATTTGCCGTAGCGGGTTACTTCTTCCTGACTTTCAAAACCCTGTGTAAACACAAAGTGAAGATTGCCTTCGAGGGCATGGCCGAAAATGATAGCTTCGTTGTATTGGAATTCGGTAAAGAGAGCCTGAAGTTCGCGGACACCGGCGGCGAGGCGCTCGACAGGAAATGCCACGTCTTCAATTATGACCGTGGTTCCTGCTTCACGCACCGCGCCAACTGCCGGGAACATGCCTTTGCGGATCCCCCACAAAGTGGCGACAGTGCCTGAGTCTGTGGTAAATGCCACCTGCTCAGGAATCTCAAACGCTGAGAGCGCAGACATGATGGTGTCACACTGGCTGTTTAGCGTGTGTTCCTCACTGGCACGGGATTCCACTAACAGTGCACAGTGCTCCAAGGTGAGCGCTGGTAAAAAGGCGGGCATGCCAGGCTTGTCAGCAACTGAGCGAAGCGCACGTCCATCCATCATTTCAACGGCTGACACAGGTGTTTTGGACAGGGCGGTGACGGCGTTGGAGGCCGTTTCAATATCGTTGAAAACCAGCAGTGCTGAAGCTTTAAAAGGGTGTTCGATAACGGTGTTATAGGTAATCTCGGCAATAAAACCCAAGGTACCTTCCGAGCCTACCATCAGATGCATCAATATATCGATGGGATCGGTGAAATCAACCAAGGCGTTGAGTGCATAGCCCGTAGTGTTTTTCAGGCGGTATTTGTGCTGGATTCGTTGTTTTAAGGCTTCATTTTTCTGAACATCGGCACACAGGGATTGAATACCGTTAAGCAGCACTTGATGGCTTTTGCGGAATGCATCGACAGAGTCAGGATCTGCTGTATTGAGTAACGTTCCATCGTGGAATACCACCTTCATGGCATTGACAGTTTTGTAGGTGTTCTGTGCCGTGCCACAACACATACCACTGGCGTTGTTTGCTGCAATACCGCCAATCTTACAGCTGTTGATTGAAGCGGGATCCGGGCCTATTTTGCGCTGAAAAGGGGCAAGGTAGCGGTTTGCATCTGCGCCAATGACGCCAGGTTGCAGACGGATTTTCTTCCCATCATCCAGAATGTCATGGTTGCGCCAGTCATCGGTCAGAGTGATCAACACAGAATCTGAGACTGCCTGGCCGGAAAGGCTGGTACCCGCTGCGCGGAAGGTAAACGGCACCAGCAATTCACCACATGTAGTGATGATATAAATGACTTCATCAAGGCTTTCCGCCTGAACGACAAGCTTTGGTATCAATCGGTAAAAACTGGCATCCGTACCATAGGCTAATCGCCTGACATCATCTGTTATCAACCTCGATTTGGGAATGCGGGATTCGAGCGCCGACAGCAACCGTTGATATGTCGCTTCAGAAGGTGTTGTTGCCATGGTTACTCCTTAACCAGAAACAGGATCAGCCGTTTGGGGCCGTGCGCGCCGTAAGCCAGAGTTTGCTGGATATCAGCCGTTTTAGACGGTCCAGAAATCAGCAGCATATTGGTTGGAGGGCGTTCACCCCAATTTCCCTGCTGCCAGAATGGCGACTGCATTAACTCGCTGAAATTTGGAACAATGTCAGATTCACGCAAAATGGCAATGTGCGTAGGTGGAACCAGTGACAAAGCTCGCGGTTCATTCTCTCCTGTCAAAACCGCCAGAGTTCCCGTATCCGCGATAGCGGCTTGAATCACATTGACACTGGCATCGATGTTTTCAAACAGTGCTGTTTTAAACCCCTCAATGGGCTGGTCATAAGCCTTGGCTTCTACATTCGGGCACGAGGCCTGAATTGCCTCCAGGTAGGGGTTCATTTTCCCAAACAACACAGAACCAAATTGATTGCTCTCAATGCAATTTATCAAGTCGCGTTCAAGGTTATTGCTGTCTGTGCGGAAGATTTCAGTATGGCTCGCTTCCATGCATCCTAGTAGCCTTGCCACACGTTCATCAGCCTTGTCGGACGACCAGGCTTGCCAATGTGGCAATTCTTCCTGTTTGGTTTGCACGGGTGCTGCTTTTAATTTGGCAAAGATGGCTTCACGCGCCTGTTGGCTTTTCGAATTCATTATTTGCCTCCCTGGCGCTTTGCCAACTTCGCTTTCAAAGATGTTTTCGCTAACTTAGGTTTCACCCTGCATTGGGTCCAACTGCCGAGATGTTCGGGGATCATGCCATTCATTTTACGGGCGGCATTTAAACCTGCGTGATAGAAGGTAGGGTGAGTTGCAGCGAATGCAAAGCCCTTCATTGCAGCGCTTTCTAATGTATTGTGCGCGGCGTTTTGACCATTCAGTGGGTCGTGCTTGGGCTCGGCATTGTGTTTTGACTCCTGTCTGAGCCGTTGCAGTAATGATGGGATGGGAATGCGTACCGGACAGACCTCCTCACAGGCACCGCACATACTGGATGCGGTGATGAGGTTTTGGGTGCTGTCGATGCCCATCAAATGCGGTGAAATGATCTTTCCGATCGGACCCGGGTAAACGGTGCCATAAGCGTGACCGCCAATGCGGGTGTAAACAGGGCAGTGGTTCATACAGGCACCACAGCGGATGCACTGGAGTGTCTTTCTCAGCTCGTTGTCGTGATACGCCTGTGTGCGTCCGTTATCGAGCAGGATAAGGTGCACTTCCTCAGGGCCATCAAGCTCGCCGTCTTTGCGGGGGCTGCTGATCATATTGAAATAGGTCGTGATGTTCTGACCTGTGGCAGAGCGGGTTAGGGCACTGTACAGGGGTGGGACATCTGACAGGAATTCCACCACTTTTTCAATGCCGGTAATGGCAACATGCACTTTGGGGATGGTGGTGCACATGCGGCCATTGCCTTCATTTTCCACAAGACAGAGAGTACCGGTTTCAGCCACAGCAAAGTTGACACCGGACACGCCAATTTCTGCTTCCTGATATGCTTTCCGAAGTGCATTCCTGCCAGTTTGGATCAGTCGATCTACGTCGGTTGTGGGCTGGAAGTCAGAAAGGTTGTGTTCGAAGGTATCTGACACCTGCTGCTTGTTCTTGTGGATGGCGGGCATGATGATGTGCGATGGCGTATCACCGTCCAACTGGACGATATATTCCCCCATATCACTTTCCAGACAGCGTACGCCGTGCTTTTCCATGAAATGATTGAGGCCGATCTCCTCGCTCACCATGGATTTGCCTTTCACCATCAGTTTTGCCTGATGCTGCTTGGCGAGTGCGCTGAAAATCTCATTCGCTTCATCCGCGTTTTGCGCCCAATGCACCGCAATGCCATTTCGTTGCAGGTTTTGCTCCAGCTTTTCAAGCAATTCAGGCAACTTGCTCAAACAACGTTGGCGGATAGCTTCAGCGCGATCCCTGACGGCTTTTTCTTCCGCGGGGTCGGGAAAGGCATCACGGCGTTTTCCTCGCAAGTAATCCATGGCACCGCGAAAGTTTTGGCGAAGTTCCTTGTCTGCCAGCGCTTCTTTCGCTTGCTGGTGGAAATGTTCTGGCGTGTTATGGCTCATTGGTTGCTTCCTTTCATGCCTGTGCGCTCGGCAAGAAAACTGGCGATGTGTTTACCCTTGAAGGTTTGCCCCTGATACTCAAGAGCACCGTTGATGTTCAGCATGCAGCCCCAATCAGCACTGACGAATTCAGCCGCGCCAGTGCTGATCAGATTGTGGGATTTATCACCTACCATGGCTTCGCTGATGTTCGGGTGACGGACTGAAAAAGTACCGCCAAACCCGCAGCATTCTTCTTCATACGCGGCATGCTTTACGTCTACGTTATCAAGTTGGCCGAGCAGGTGTTCGGTGTAGACGTGAACATTCATTTCGCGTCTGGCAGCGCAGGAGGTGTGCACCGAAACCGTTGTAGGCTCGCCATTGTCCTTCAGGTCAACACGGCAAACATTGGTCAGGAACTCGGTGAACTCAAATACACGGGAAGCAAATTCTCGCGCTTCGTTTTCGAGCGGGTGGTTATCAAAAATCCGGGGGTAGTGGTGAACCATCATGCCGCCACAGGAGCCAGAAAGAATCACAACTGGAATGCGTTCGGAGAAAAGCGACATTTGATGCGCAGCAACAGTTCTGGCTTCTTCGGTATAACCTGAGCTGTATGCCGGTTGCCCACAACAGGTTTGCTTGGGGACAAACTCAACATCAATCCCTTGCTGTTCAATCAGGGCAATCGCATCGATACCTGTATCTGGGTCAAAAGCATCAACAAGGCAGGTAGCGTAGAGGTAAACTTTTTGCGGTTTCGCAGGGTAAATTCGCGTGTGTTGCATTGCTCGTCCTCGCAACATGGCATCCATTTAGGGTAGATGACGGCATTTTCACCGTTCTATTATTTGTTAGATAGCCAGCTTAAAGAGATGTGATATTAGGATAAATGGAAATTAATGAATTAATTGTTTCCTAATTTAACGCAATTGAAACAATGTAAATGCTGGGTTGATCAAAGCTTTTTGACCACGCTAAACGTAAAAAAGCGCCTTGTGTCAGGCGCTTTGAACGATTTTGGCTTGTCCTTAGAGCAAAGAATTGGCCATGTCACGTCCGGTTCCACGGGCTTCATCAATTACATCGATAACATTCTCACTTAGCCCCAACATGCTGTATTCAAGTTGATGGTTAAGCCAGGTGAGTTTGGCTTCACCGTCAACCAGATTATCCCAATGGGTATCTACTTTAGAGGAAAAGTTAATGATTGCGGCCAGTTGTGAGAATGAGTCGCCCTGGACTGCACGGTACTGATGGGCGATGGCATCGACCAGTGAATCTGCGAATTTCCAGCTCCGTGCTAATGCACCGCCCAGCTCTGCATTGTCCGTGTTCAATACGATTTGTTGCGCCTCCGGCTTGGTTTTGCCGGTTTCCATATGCAGTTCCACTTTTGACGCTTTATCCGGGTAGGCGCTGTAAATCAGAAGATCCCCAATGTTGTGAAGCATACCGGCCGTGAACGCTTCGTTCTGGTCAGCTTTCACTTCCTTGGCGACCACTTTACACAGCGTCGCGACTTCAAATGTTGTTGCCCAGAATTCGTTGAGGTCAAAGCCTTCAATTTCTGGGAAGGCGCTCATCAAAGCAGACGCGGTCACCAAGGTTCTGATTGGGCTAAGACCCAATCGAATAACCGCTTCGTCAACCGAGGCGACAGAGCGACTGCGGCCAAAGTGGGCAGAATTGGAGAGTCTTAAAACTCGGGCGCTAATTACTTGGTCCAGCGCAATTTTGTTGGAGATTTGGCTCATGTCGGAGCCTTCACTATTAACAAGCTCCATCAGTTCTTGAACGACTTTTGGCACTTTTGGAAGTTTGTCGATGTGTTTTAGCAGTTGTTCTGTAGACATAGTTCGCTCCGCTGCTTTTGCCTTTCTCTAAATATAGAACAAGGTCTCAAAAGTGGGGGGCGAAATTGTAACTAAGACATTGACCTTAATGAGGATCCACCAAATCGATTTATGTTCCGGCATGACGGAAAGCAAAATCAAATGGCGTTGGGGAAATCAAAAGAGCCCGTTATAACTGGGCTCTTGGGGAGTTTTGCGTTTACATTCCATTAATGGAATGCGCAGACTATGCAGTCATGCTGGATAAAAATGAGGACTTGCGTTGGTTAAATTTATCTACCAGTGCTTCAACAGCTTGAGGTTCGAATTCACGCAAACCGCTACAAACCATTTTCTTTTTACCTTCACCGATAACTTCGCCATTTTCTTTAAAGCAAAATGCCAGAGTCACAGTGCCACGCTTGCCTGATACTTCCATGACAGAATCGGTCAATTCCACGCTAGGGGAAGTAAAGTCGAGATGGTTGAAGTTAAGCTCCATACTTTCATACATCACGAGGGGACGCTCTGGGTTGATCATCATGCCGCACTCTTCCATCAGTGGAACCATGATGTGCGGGAAGTTCATGCCGGAAAATTTCACATAGTTTTCTGCCACCTGAGCCGCCAAGGTTTCATCCAGCTTAGAATCGCCGCCGCGTTCCATGGTGAGGTAAAGCTTATCGTTGGCGTCGATCACTTCCAGGTTGCCTTCACTGTCTTCACGAAAAAGCAAACCCAGATTGTCAGATATCATGCCCGCGAAGGTGACGCGCATTTTCTGGCTGATCCCCGCTTTAGCCAGTAAAACAGCAAACAGCAAATCGCCGGGTACGCAGAATCTTTTGGCGTCCTCATCGTGAATTGGATTGAAATCACCCGCGATGATTTTGGCAAAATGACTGGCTTGTTGACGGGTAAAAACATACTGGCCGTGTTTATGAGAGAAATAGTTTTCTAACTGCATGATATCTAATTGGTGGACTTCCACTGTTAACATTGCCCGCATTGTAACTGAGTGGGCAATAGATAATGGTCTAGCCAGTTGGACGCGGGTGTTGAAATTCGCGCCAGCTGGAACGTTAGAGAATATGCCCCTGATAGATTTTGTCGAAACGGCGTGTTTGTAAGGCGCTGATCATGGTGCTTGGGAAAAAGAGCAAATCAGGCAGTTTTTCCAATGGCATCCAGACAATACCAATCTGGTCTTTATCCATGTCACTTGGCTGGGATATTTGGCGGAAGTCTTTTGCTTCAACAAACAACTCTATTTGGTGCAGGTGCTTGGGTAAGTATGTGGTATCTAATTTGTCGGCGATCACTTCACGGACAAACAGCACGTCTCCCATTTGTGCGTCGCCACCGGTCTCTTCAAGCATTTCACGCTTAAAGGCTTGATCCAGTGTTTCATTGTGTTGGATACCACCGCCGGGAAGAATATACCAAAGCCCGCGGTCGTCCCTATGCTCGGCAAGTAGCAGGGTATCATCCCGGTAGCAGACGGCGCGTACGGACACGCGAAGAGGGTGCATATCAACGTCCTGGTTGAAAGTAGGGTGGTTACGAGGTTAACCAATATGTAGGGTGGAATCCATTACAGGCTATTTCTGCACCGCTTCTTTTTCAAGGTGTTGATAGAACTTGAAGAAGTTTTTGCCGTTGTTTTTGACAAAATACATCGCTTCGTCAGCTTGCTCTATCAAGCCAGCAACGGCGATTTCATTGTCTGGGAATAAGCTGATACCAATACTTGAACCCACAGTCGCTGTCTGTTCGTGTCCAATTTCTACGGGAAGGGCAATCTGAAACTGAAGGTCTGAAGCTATATCAGAGACGGCAGTTTCATAGTTGGGGTTATAGGAAAAACCAATCAGGAATTCATCACCGCCCCAACGCGCCACCACATCCGAACCCCTGAAAAACTGTTTGATCCGGGCTGCGACTTCGATAATCACCTTGTCCCCGGCGTCGTGACCGTATGTATCATTGACGTGTTTGAATCCATCCAGGTCAATCATGAGAATGGCAAAGTTGCGCTGTTTCTTCTCTGACTCAACCAGTGAGCTTTCTAGTTTCGCCATCCCTGCTCGGCGGTTTAGCAGTTGCGTAATAGGGTCGTGCTCGGCTTCGTAGATGATATTTTGTTCACGTTCAGCACGCTCTGTGATGTCATAAACCACCACTTCCATCAAGCTGTCATCGGGATTGTTGATATCCTCAACTTTTGAAAACAGACAATGGACCCAACGGTCTGCCGCCCTTACTTTGTGCTTTAACTGCACGTCCATGGCGCTGAACTGGTTGCCGGGTTTTGCCCAGAATTCATCGATGAACTCTTTCATTTCAGCCGGGTCGTTAAAATACGCGATGAAATCTGTTTTGTCGTAGCGGTCTGTGTCGACAATAAATGTTTGGCCGAGCAACCTGAGCAGTGCGGGGTTGGCAACAATCAGTTCATTGTTGCTGTCGATGAGCCCGATCCCGGCACTTGCGCGCTCGAAGATAAAACGGAATTTCTTCGAAAGGTTTTCTGTTTCAGCGCGTAGTTCACGTTCATTGTCTATTTGTGTGTTTACTGCGTCGAGAAGGCCGTTTATATCGTCAACCAAAGCGCCAATCTCGTTTTGCTGGTGGGCGGCAGGTACTTCAATCCGCGTGGTGTCTCCGGGCGTGATCAAGTGAAAACGGTTGGCGATGTTTTTCATCGGCTCGGTCAGAATCCGGTTGACGATGATAAGGGTCAACAAGGTGATGATAACAAGGTAAAAGAGCAGCACGATAACCTGTATTTTCGCCAGGGAGATCGCATTGTCTTCAATGTATTGCTGATTCGGATAAATCAGCAGATCGCCGACGACTTCATTGGAGGCGAAGGGCGATGGAATGGGAAAGATGATGGCGGTTTCGGATTGGGCGAGATTCTCTGAACCCGAAAAAGAGGCTGAAAGCCCATCCTGACTGGTTAACCGCGCCGCTGAGATAATGTCATTAGCTTCGAGGCCACGTAACACCTCTTCTGCCAGTTCTTTATTGCCCAGATACATGGCGATAGAAGCGGTTTGCTCAACAGTGGTAATGATCTGCTTGATCTGGCTTCGTGAGCGGTCAACCTCTTCGTGGTAAGAGATATAGAACCATGCCAGGGACGCGAGTATGGAGAATAAGATCGCACCATCGGCCACACCGGCGGCAACCCGAATATGAATGCGCTTACTGAGTATCTTCAAAACGATATACCACTTTTAAACCGTCGACCAATTCCGATTCGTTTAAGTATCCAATACCGTTTGTATTGTTCATGATGTATTTAATGACGTCTTGTGAAGACTCATTCGTCATTGGTGGCTCAGATTTACCCGCAAACAGCAGTCTTGCCCAATAGGCGTTTACCTGAGCGACCGACTTGCCAACGAGTTTTTTGTAAAAGGCTTCACGAAGGGGACTGTCCTCTGGAAGGTCTGTTGTTGAGGCAGCACGGCCGTCTGGGTAGGCATTATAGCGACCCATATAGAGATCAATCAGCTGGCGTGAAGAGAGTTGGCTGATAGGGTTGTCCTTGCTGACAACCACGACTAACTCGGCATGGGATGGTGAACCCCATGCTAGCCAGGATACGGTGAGTAGTGCTAATACAAGTCTTTTCATATCAGAACACAAAACTCAGGCTAATCGAGATAGTATCAATGTGGTCGGGCACTGGGGCATTTATCCCCTCCAGCGAGTAAGACCACGCGCCAAATTTGCTGTCCAGCAACCAGGTACGTTCAATTTGTCCTTTAAGAGATAGCTGTGTGTTTATGTCGTAGCGTACACCGAACCCCAACGTTTCCTGATTTATTGCCCGCGCACTTACGACACCTTTAAGAGTCTGGTAGGCGGAAGCAATTTGAGGAGCAAGCAATGAGATAGCGGGAGGTGCTTCGACGGTATACAAGTCACCAACAGATTTGGCTTTAGAAGCAAAACCGTAGACTGTTGATGAATCAAAGGTTCTACCGACACTGATATAGCCTGCTGCCAGGTCAGGGAAGAAGGGCCATTCTGCATCGGAATAACTGAGTTCAGACTGTACGTTCCAGTCACCAGTTTCGTAGTGAGCGCCGAGAGAGTAGTAGTATAAACGGGTGTCAACAAACTGGAAATCATTCAGCGTGGACTGCAAAGAAGGCCATGCAGTAAAAATGCTCGGATCTTGGCTAAATAAAGCAGAGAGTTGTGCTGCTGGCTCGCCTTTCTTATTTTTCACTGTCGCTGCGGAACCAGAAAATGTCCAGCGGTCGACGTAATAAGTCAGGCGGGTACCAAACAGGGGTGACAATGTCACATCTGTCGTGTTGGTTACGTTGTCAATTGCTACTTCGGACTGACCAGCATAGAAGCGGGTTTCCAGCATGCCATCCATGAATGGTATGGTATATGCGATATCACCACCATCCAGTGTTGTGACCGGGATGTTGGAGTAAAAATCTGTGATAGGTTTTGTCCAGAGATACGCGAAACCGACATCGCGGTATTCTGAGAGCATGTAGAGCGGCGTTGCAATCCGTCCAACACGTATTGTCAGGTCAGGCGATGCTTTGTAGCGAAGGAATGCCCAGGTAATCGATTTGTTCAAGTCGTTATTGATACGATCCTGTACAACACCTTGAATCACCGCATCGAGGTTATCCGTTAGGCTGGTGTTCATTTGCAAACCTATAGACGAGCCCGTTTTCAAGCTCCAGGTGTCGAACACGCCCTCTTTTGTCAAATCATAGATATAGCCGAAATCCTTCGTACCAGAATGGATTACGCTGACGTTACCAAAACCGCTGAGATGCACGCCATCGTGCGCTGCTGCAATAGCAGGAGCGCATCCAATTATTGTCGTTGCAATCAGTGCGTATTTGAAAGGGGTTGGCAACATAGTCCGGAATCATATTTAAGACATATTTAAACTATAAGACATATTTCGAATTTCTCCCGTAAATTCATCAATTCATATCATTTTCGACCATGGTCTAGTCTCAGATCCCTGTTTTGCATTTTCCAACAATGATATAAAGGTTTTTAAACAAGACAGCAAAGGACCGTGTCATGCATTTCCCTTATAAAAACATCGTGATACTTACTGGAGCCGGGATTTCTGCTGAATCTGGTATTCGTACTTTCCGCGCTCAGGATGGTCTTTGGGAAGAACACCATATTGAAGATGTTGCAACGCCGGAGGGTTTTGCACGCAATCCCGCGCTTGTCCAAAAGTTTTACAATGAGCGTCGCAAACAGCTCCAGTCTGAAGCTATTGAACCAAACGCCGCGCATTTGGCGCTGGCACGGTTAGAAGCGGAGTTGGAAGGCAACGTGACTGTGGTGACGCAAAATATTGATAACCTGCATGAGCGTGCGGGGAGCCAAAATATTCTTCACATGCATGGCGAATTGTTGAAAGCATGTTGTGGGCAGTCCAAACAGGCCATTGAATGGAAAGAAGATATTAACGAAAGTGACCTTTGCCACTGCTGCCAAATGCCTTCACCACTTAGGCCACATGTTGTCTGGTTCGGAGAAATGCCATTGGAAATGGACAAAATCCATACGGCATTGCTGGAGGCTGATCTGTTTATTTCAATAGGTACCTCCGGCGCGGTTTACCCGGCAGCAGGGTTTGTGCATGAGGCTGCAATTCATGGCGCAAGAACCATTGAAGTGAATTTGGAACCGAGTGCTGTAGAAAGCGAGTTCGACGAGAAGCGCTATGGCAGGGCGAGTGTTCTGGTGCCGGAATTGGTTGATGAGATTTTAGCGTTGCAGGATTAGTGCTGAAAGGAATAAAGAAAAGCGGCCTCGGCCGCTTTTCTCGTTTTTGTCAGGTTACTGACCAGCTTTCAGCTTCTGGAAGTACTCTTCGTAAAGCGTGTTTGCTTCGCCAACAGAGCTTTGCCATTCACCTTTTTCCATCACGTCTTGTGGTGGGTAGATGCTTGGATCATCTTTAAATGCTTTTGGCAGAAGTGGGTAGGCTGCTTTAACCGGTGTTGGGTAACCGATTTCAATCGCCAGGCGCGCGGCAACTTCAGGGCGCAGCAGGAAGTCGATCATCTTGTGCGCTGCATCGACGTTCTTCGCGCTAGAAGGGATTGCCAGGCTGTCCATCCAGAAGATCGCGCCTTCTTCAGGCCAAACGATATCAACTGGCGCGCCTTCACTGCGTGCGATGTATGCAGAACCGTTCCACAGCATGCCCAGTGCCACTTCACCAGCCATGTAAGGGTTAGCTGGGAAGTCTGAGTTGAACACCAGTACGTTAGGCATGATTTTCTTCAGCTCTTCGTACGCGGCCTTGATTTCTTCTGGATTTGTGGTGTTTGCAGAATAGCCCAGCTTGGTCAGTGCTATGTGGAAGAACTCACGTGCGTCATCCATCATCAGCAGTTGGCCTTTGTAATCAGGGCTCCACAGATCCGCCCACGAGTGAACACTGTCTTTCTCAATGAAATCTGTGTTCACACCAATACCGGTCGCACCCCAGATGTATGGCACTGAGTATTCGTTGTTTGGATCGAAAGGCTTGTTCAGGTTGTTTGGATCCAAACCATCGAAGTGTGGCAGTTTGCTCTTGTCGATTCTTTGCAGCATGCCTTCATCGCGCATCTTCTTCACATAGTAAGTTGACGGCACCACCAGATCGTAACCTTCTGGGTGGGTTTTCAGCTTGGCATACATGCTTTCATTTGACTCATAGGTTGAGTAAATGACCTTGATACCGGTTTCTTCGGTGAACTCTTCAAGTACTTCAGTTGGAATATATTCAGACCAGTTGTAGAAGTAGAGTTCATCTTCAGCAGCAACAGCAGCGTTGGAAAGGAGAGAGAAGGATAATGCGCTTCCCAGCACAAACTTAGACCAGGGTTTCATCGACAACTCCTGTAGTTTTTCGTTGGTATTGGTTAGTTAGAATAATGGCTGGAATGAACCAGCCATGACTGAAAAATGCGAAAACACGAAAGGGGAGGTGTATGAACAGACCTCCCCTTAGGGTATTAACGCACTTTGTCGCGTGCCAGCAGTTGAGAGCAAACCACCAGTACGAGAGAGACGATAAGCATCAGCGTTGCCAGGGCATTTACCTCTGGAGAAACGCCAACCTTAACCATTGAATAGATTTTCAGCGGTAAGATTTCGTAGCTTGGGCCCGTCACAAAGGAGCTTACAATCACGTCATCAAGTGACAGGGTGAAGCTCAGCAGCCAACCTGCTGCAACGGCTGGTGCCGCCAGAGGCAGGATGATTTTTGTCAGGATTACCCACTCGCTGGCAGCAAGGTCTTTCGCCGCTTCCAGCATACGTGAATCAAAGCCATTCAGGCGGCTGTATACGGTTACCACAACAAACGGCAGACAGAATGTAATGTGGGACAGCAGCAGGGTAAGGAAACCCAATTGCGCGCCTAACAATACAAACAGTGCCAGCAGTGAAATCGCCATCACGATGTCAGGTGACATCATAACAACAAACAGCATACCGTTTACGAAACCTTTGCCACGGAAACGGTAGCGATACAGAGCTACCGCGGTCAGGCTACCGATGATCGCCGCTGCAGTTGCAGAAAACACGGCAATCGTCAGGGAGTTACCCGCAGCTTGAACCAGGCTGTCGTTGTTTAGCAGCAGGGAATACCACTTGGTGGTAAAACCTTTCCACTCAATCCCGAATTTGCTTTCGTTAAACGAGTTAACGATAAGAATAACGATAGGGATGTAGAGGAACGCATAGACCAGCGACATAAAGCTGGTTTTGAAAAACTTACTCATTCCAGCTCTACCTTCTTGTTCATCAGTTTACCGACGCGCCAGTACGCAAACAGCATCAGACCCATCAATACGGTGAGTGAAATACTCGCCGCCGAACCAAATGGCCAGTCACGGACATTCAGGATCTGACTCTTGATAACGTTACCGATAAGCAAGTTCTTCGCACCGCCCAGAAGATCAGAAACGTAGAACATACCCAGCGCAGGCAGCAGTACCAGAACACAGCCTGCGATAATGCCAGGCATAGTCAACGGCAAAATCACCTTAATGAATGCTTGCAGCTTGCTTGCACCCAGGTCTTTTGCAGCTTCAAGGTAGCTGTTGTCCAGCTTTTCAATGCTTGAATAAAGCGGCAGGATCATGAAAGGCAACAGGATATAAACCAGACCAATCATTACCGCATATTCGGTGTACATAATGCGCAGTGGCTTATCGATAAGCCCCAGCGTCAGCAAACCTTCGTTCAACAATCCGCGTGTACCCAGGAAAATTTTCAGACCATAGGTTCGGATCAGTGAGTTTGTCCAGAAAGGAACAATCACCATAAACAGCATGAACGGGCGCAGCTTGGCAGGCATACGTGCAATAAAGTATGCAAACGGGTAACCGATAGCCAAACAGAGCATGGTTGCAATGGCTGCCATGTAGAACGAATGCCAGACCACCTTCGCATAGAGAGGATCCATCAGCTTGGCATAGTTGCTCAAGGTGAAGGTCATCTCGATCAGGTTTGCGTCATCGCGTGTCAGGAAACTGGTGATAATGATCATCAGGTTAGGGATGAACACAAACAGCAGTAACCAACCTACAATCACGCCAATGATGGCGTTCTGGAGATTAATCTTCTTCATCAGGCAGTACCACTTCCCAGCTTTCAACCCAGGTAATCGCAACTTTCTGGTCCAGAGAGTGGTCTACATCCGGATCATCTTCATTGAAGAATTCGCTGACCATGACAGACATACCAGATTCCAGCTCAAGCACGGAATCAAGGGTCATTCCTTTATAGTTACGTTCACGAACATAACCGATAATGCCATTGCCTGAATCTGCCGCTTCGATTTCTTCGATGCGCAGGTCTTCTGGGCGAAGCAGAACTTTCACTCGGTCGCCAGCATTAACGTCCAGTTTGCAGTAAACCTGACATTCACGGCCTTCAATGGTTGCAGTGATACGATCTTCATCGATGCGGGCAATAACGTCTGCATCGAATACGTTGATCTCACCGATAAAGCGGGCAACAAACAGGTTCGCGGGCTCTTCATAGATTTCGCGTGGTGTACCGTCCTGAACTACTTTGCCTGATTGCATAACGATGATGCGGTCAGACATGGACAGGGCTTCTTCCTGATCGTGCGTAACGAAGATGAACGTGATACCCAGCTTACGTTGAAGCTGTTTCAGTTCGATCTGCATTTGTTTACGCAGCTTATAGTCCAGCGCTGACAGCGACTCATCCAGCAGCAGAACTTTAGGCTTGTTAACAACTGCACGTGCAATAGCGACACGTTGTTGCTGACCACCGGAAAGCTGATGCGGTTTACGAGGCGCGAATTGATCGAGCTGAACCATGCGCAGGGCTTCCATAACACGCGGTTCGATTTCGCTTTCAGCCACTTTCTGCATACGCAGGCCAAAAGCAACGTTATCGAACACTGTCATGTGAGGGAACAGCGCATAGCTCTGGAAGACGGTATTAACATGACGATGTTCTGCGGGGATTGCAGTTACGTCCTGTTCGTCGATGATGATGTGGCCATCGTCTGCATCTTCAAGACCAGCAATCAAACGAAGTACTGTGGTCTTGCCACAACCTGACGGACCTAGAATTGTTAAAAACTCACCGTTGTTAATTTCGAGATCAAATTTAGAGATGATCTCTTTGCCATCAAAGCTCTTACAAAGTCCTTTCAGCTGGACAACGGGTTTTTTAATTGGTTGTGTTGCGTTCAATTCTACTCTCACTCCTTAACCGCGGGCGATTAGCTAAGTAAAAATTCCCCTAAAAATAGACGGCGCATGATAGACGTGCGAACCATGAAGTTAAAGCGTTTTTTTGTGATCTTTCGGCAAAAAATCTGCCCGCAATTGACAAAACTCAGTATTTCACCAAATTGCGGCGATACCGGTCAAACTGTGAACTGCATCATGAAAACCTAAAACAAGTAGCTGAGCATTATAGCGCTTAAAGTGAGTGGCTAAAAATACACCAGATTGAGACGAGCTCTAAAAATTTCACCTATAACTTTATAAGAAGGAAGATTTCTTAGGCAGAAGACAAAAGTTACTTAGCTATGAACAAACAAGAGTTGAGCAATGCACTTCATGTCGGCGGCTCGCTGGAAAATGCGTTGACCGGGAACTACAAATTAAGCGCTTCCAGCGTGGTGCAGGAAGCGATGAAACTGACACAGAAGAATTTTTGGCCTTTTTTGCCCGCGACATTGATCCTGACTGGGGCGAATCTGGCCATATTCCTCGTGGTGTTAACGGTTTTGCAAGGCCACCCTAACGTGCTGTTTGACGCCGTCGTGGGGCGCGAAGAGATGACACCGGATATTTTGGCGTCAGCCAGAATCGCCATCTTTTTATCCACTGTATTCAGTGCACCGCTTTATGCTGGCGCAAGCCTGATGGGACTGAGTCATGCAATAGGATTCAGAACCAAACCCAGACACATCGTAAAAGGACTGGCATATGCAATCGCCGTGACGTTGGCGATGAGTTTTATTTCAGCGTTGCAGAGCGTTGGTAGCCAGTTACTGCCGCTGTTAGGAATTTTCCTGGGTGTCACATTTTCAATGACGATTCTGCTTATCTGTGAAAAACGCCTGCGACCGGTTCAAGCTATGATTGTTTCTTTTAGAGCGATCACAAAAAAAATGATACCATTAACACTGGTTTACATCGTAATCGCTGTGTTGTTTGTATTTTCTTATGCGACAGCTGGCCTCGCTTTGGTGTGGGCGCTGCCGTTTATGTTTAACGTAAAAGGCGTCCTCTATCGCGAAATGTTCGGTGTAGGTATTGAAGTCACCGTCACTCAGGAAGGCGATGATGATTCATCTTCCGGCGATGGTAATAAAGAGGTTTTCAACGCTTAATGAAGCTTTCTCGTGCTGTATTGGCTTCGGCTGCTCTATTTCTTTCTGCGTGTAGCGACGCTCCAAATGAAACACTGACTGTATCTCAACTCCAACCGGCTTCACCTCCGCCTTCAATGGATGTGAAGCCTGATTTTCGTGAGTTCCAGTTGGTAGACGAAAAGAAAAAGGCGTTCGTCAGTTTCATGAAACCAGGCGTGGATTACATTAATGGCTTGTTGGTAAGTGCACATAACCGTCTTATCGCTTTGGAAAAGTCGGGTTCAATGAACGAAGACGACAAGCAATTCCTATCCCGTGTTTCTGAACTTTTTAATCATCCTCTTCCAGAAAACGGTCCAGACAAAACTTGGTATAAAGAAGCGCTGAAACGTGTTGATGTGATCCCGGCAGATTTGGTGCTTACCCAAGCTGCAAAAGAATCAGGGTGGGGCACATCACGCTTTGCCCGCGAAGGAAATAACTACTTCGGACAGTGGTGTTACACTGCGGGTTGCGGCCTGGTTCCCGGTGCCCGCACAGAAGGTATGACTCACGAAGTGGCCGTGTTCGATGACGCTTATCAGTCCATTCGCGCTTATTTCCTCAACGTAAACCGTAACCGTGCCTACGCAGGGTTGCGTGATATTCGATCAAAGCTGAGAAAGTCGAATCAACCTCTTTCCGGCGAAGCGTTGGCGAATGGTCTAATTAGTTACTCTGAACGCGGTCAAGCTTATGTCGACGAAGTACAAGGCATGATTCGCTATAACGAGAACTATTGGAGCCAAGGATGATCAAAGGACTTACGGCTGCCATTGTGGCAGCTGTAATTTCATTTCCCTCTGCAGCAGCACAGGTGGAATTCAGTTACAGCAAGCTGTTTACCCAACTAAAACACAACTACGGTGAAAATCACCCGGATGTAAAAGTTGGTTACTTCATGATTTCGCCCACATCTGGTGAAGTGTGCAAAATCACCAAGGCTTGGATGACCAAGAAAAAGAACTACGAAGAGCTGGCAATTCCAGCATCACAGGAATTGCCACTGCCCATTGATAACCACTTACGCAAAGTCAATCCGGACGTTTTTATCGAGACGGCCGGCGATGATGTATGTGATATCTCTTTCCAGGTGATGGCAAAAGCGCAGTTTGAGTCTGAAATCTCTCAATCGGAGATCGCAAACCTGCTCCCTCAAATGTCGGCAATGATGCAGGACCTTGGCGGTATGTTTTCTTCTTGGTTTATGCCGGAAGTGCAGGGCGTGATGGTTCATTTCGATGAGCCACAATCCCTGCTGAAAACATCTGCCGGACGCAATATTTCTGTGGATGGTAAAGTCGCCGTTATTCGAGCCAGTGAACTGGAAAAAGGCGAGCAGATCTACTTCCCTGAAACGCCGTTGAAAGTGACACCCTGGATACCACAAAGCTGATCCATTTTGTGTTGCCCAACAAAGCCCGGCCTCGTCCGGGCTTTGTTATATTGGTTTTTTAGTCGTTTAGATGAAACCCAATTGACGCTAATTTATGTGACAAACGTTCCAACCGCATCAAAAGATCCGTATAATCCACCGCCTGTTAAAATCCACCTACAAAATCTACCGTTGGCTGAGGCTGACAGTTTGAGAAGTCGTAATGAATCAGAAAGATACGCGAAAAGAGACACTTGAATTCAACAAACTCCAGAAACGTCTCCGGAGAAATGTTGGCAGTGCAATTGCTGACTACAACATGATTGAAGAGAACGATGTCGTCATGGCATGTATCAGCGGGGGCAAAGATTCATTTGCGATGCTCGATATCTTATTGAATCTTCAAAAAGCGGCACCGATTAAATTTGATGTTGTAGCGGTTAACCTGGATCAGAAACAGCCAGGCTTCCCAGAGCATATCCTGCCTGATTATTTTAAGAGCCTGGATATTCCATACTACATCGTGGATAAAGACACCTATTCGGTAGTAAAAGAGAAAGTGCCAGAGGGTAAAACTACCTGTGGTCTTTGCTCGCGCCTTCGTCGCGGTACTCTGTACTCTTTTGCTGAAAAGATTGGTGCAACCAAACTGGCATTGGGCCATCACATGGACGACATCGTTGAAACCATGTTCCTGAACATGTTCTACGGTTCACGCATGAAAGCTATGCCACCGAAGCTGCGTTCAGACGACGGCCGTAACGTGGTCATTCGCCCGCTGACTTATTGCCGCGAGAAAGACCTGATCAAATATGCGGAACACAGAGAGTTCCCTATTATTCCGTGTAACCTGTGTGGCTCTCAGGAAAATCTTCAGCGCCAGGCTATCAAAGCCATGCTGGTTGAGTGGGACAAGAAAACCCCAGGCCGCGTAGAAAACATCTTCAAGTCGATTCAGAATGTGAGCCCAAGCCAATTGGCTGACCGCGAGCTATTCGACTTCGTGAACCTGCCATTGGACCGTGAAGGTAACCGCGAAGAATATGAATTCAGCGAAGCAACGGTTTCGTCCACCAACATTGACGAGTCAATGTTTATTGACGTCACGAATATCTAAATTCAAGAAAGAGCTCATTTGAGCTCTTTTTTTTGGCTATAGTTTCCAGTTATTTTCCACATACTTTCTTGCGTTATATACATATCATCACATTCGAATGCTTTGATTTTCTAATGTAAAAGTCATCGCACGATACTGCATATATTTAATAATTGAGTTTATTAGAGAAGAGTTAAATATTTTGTTAACGATTTCTAATATAATTTTCATTATGTTTCTTGTATTTGAATTTACTATCATCATTCTTCTCTAATAAATTGACATTGATATTCTCAACGTAAAAATGTGAACGTAGTTAAATTATAATAACTTTTTCTTACTGGTTTTAGTTTTTGCATTTTACATTTAAAGTCATTTAATAACAGAGGGTTAGGTGGCGAAGCTCAGCGATGTAAAGGTTTTATGTTTTTATGTCTCAATATAAAGACATTAATTTATTTGTAAAGCATGCTTTCATTGCACTTGAGGCGCTTTGTTTAAAACGTCATTAATCTGATAGGCGTCGATAAATACAAAATGAATATTAGCTTTGTGTTTATTAAGGAAATATTAATGTTTTATAAAAAGCTGAGTTTACCGGTCTTGATCATGGCAAGCTTTTCTGCCGGAGCCACTGTATATGATGATATAACGTTTGAAGGGACAGCAAACTGCAGTAAAGGTCGTATGCTGTTTCCTGCTGAAGACGTCGCAGATAACATGGACTTTTTTAGAAACAATTTGGGTATTTGGGTAGATGGCAAATTACTAATATCTCTGACGGCAATGTGATCATGGGTGCGGGACATAACTACGAGGTTAAACGCGGACAGGCAGGTGGTGCTTTCTGTGTATCTGAAACATATGTAGTTGACGACCAAACTACGCTTACCAAGATTTCGCAGGATAGTGCGTTTCTTGAGGGCCTACTAAGCAAATTTAAAGCGGTGAAGTTGATCACTTCAGATGGCAACTGGATTCCTACACTGTCTCTGCCGGCGAACGCATCGAAAGGTCAGCGTTTGATCGTGGAGCGACTGGCTACCTTTGGTACGACCGTAGATTACAAGCATGGTACGCTAAGAGGCTACACGCCGATTAAGCGACAAGACCAACTTGATTTCGTGTTTGACGGTGAAAAATGGATCATCGAGCCTAAGTACGTGGTTAGTTCTCAGGCGGAGATTAGCGAAATTGCTACAAACCCATCCAAGCTTGCGGACTTACTGGATGAACACACATCCGTAAAAATCCTGCTCCAGGATGGTCGTTGGGCAAAGACTCTATCAGTAGAGAAATTGAACAAGTTGTTTGGCTCGATGCTATTTGTCGAGCGTCAATCAACTTATGCGGTCAAAGTTAAGTATGGTTCTGCCGAGATTAATCCTCCACGCGGTTCAACCACTGTTTTCACCAGTTCTGGTCCTTGGTGGGTTTACAGCAGCAAAACCATTTCAGATAACAGCACGATTCGTCAACTGGGTGGTGACCCAGCAGATTTGAAACGAAACATTGATATTTACGGCAACCTGGTGATTAAGGAATCAGACAGTAACTGGACCCGCACATTCACCATGCCCGCAGCGAATGAGTTAGGTGAAAACCGAACGTTTACCTTGGATCGGAATTCCACATACAATACCGATATTGTATTTCCTAATGGCTTGACACTTACACCTAGAAGAAACACTAAAACAGCGTTTTTCTCCGGGTCTATTGATGGATGGTCTCTGATTCCTCAACATTCTGTTTATAAACCTCAAGACATTTCCACTGTAGATAGTCCAGAGAAGATCAAAGCATTGCTGGACCAATACGGAAACTTAGGTATCACGATAAGTGATAATGGCTATCTATCAACTGTTACACTGCCAGACAATGTACAAAATGGTGAGTTTGTTGAATTTGGTAAAACAACAACTAAACCAGTAACTATTCAGTATTCAGGTAAGACAGAAGCGCTTGATTACGATAACGTTACTCTCTACTACTCAGGTGGTGAGTGGAATAAGATTAGCTTTATGTAATACATAAAGGGCTAATCAATATTAGGCGGTCATGATCCCCCCGTGGTCGTCTTTTTATTGTTAAGTAAGGGTAGAGAATTCGCTGCTTCTTATCTTGATTAGTCTTTATACAAAAAAAGGAAGGACGATATGTCCTTCCCTTTTTTGTGCAAATAGAGCGGTATAAAGACCGCTATTCATCTGCATTTATGTTGGGCGCTAAAGGGCTAATATAGCCATCTGGTTTGATAGCCAGCACATCGCAATTGAGTTGGTCGATGGTGTGCTCAGCAGTATTCCCGATGAATATGGCAGAAAGTCCCACACGTCCCGTGGTGCCAAGGATAACAAGTTCAGCATCCAATTCTTTGGCAACCGCAGGAATCACATCCTCAGGTAATCCTTCCTGACAGAATGTCTGCTCTTCATCGATGCCGTGTTTTTGTCTCAGCGCTTTCATCTGCAGGAGGTGGTGACCGCGCACAGCATCGGTATAAGACGCTGGGTCAAACTCAGGCAGTTCGATAGTGACGTTGACTGGCGTAGCAGGGTAGGCATTGACCAAGTTCACTTCCGCAGACAAAAGCTTACTCATGGCCTGCGCTTCTTCAATCAGCTTATCGTTGAGCGGTATATGGGTTTCGTTTTCAGAAGAAACGTTAACGGCAGTGAGTATTTTGCCGTTTTCTGGCCATCCACGCTCTTTAACGAGAAGTACAGGGCAGGGACATTTACGCAGCAAGTGCCAGTCGGTTGGGGTGAATATTACTGAACCTAGTTTGTCGTGCTGATGTGTCGCTTTGATCAACAGGTCATGGTTGCCGTCGAACACCTTGGCAATCATGCATTCATAAGGGCGGTTATGCCAAACAACGTGTTTAACCACTTCTACATGGCTTGTGTCGTACTTGGCAATAACGGAGTCAATCCAGTCTTCTCGTTGCTGTAATACACCCGCTCTCATGGCCTGACGCTCTTCTGAAGAAAGCATTGAGGTCATTTCATAAGAGAAATCATAAATAGCGAGGATGACGGTGATTTTGACAGAGGAAGACGATTTGGTTCCGATGTCTAACGCGCGGGAGAAGGCGGGTTGTTCGTCGTGGTCAGGGTCAATAGCCACGAGCAAGTTTGTGTATCTGTTCATAACAACCTCCAGCTTTGTAGTGCCGATACTTTAATGTAACGCATAGTGCGGGAGGTTTGCGATCAATTCAGTCAAATAAGTGATAAAAAAAGAGAAATGGCGCATAAAGCGCCATTTCGAAGGGGATAGACCAGTGCAGTCTTACTTGCAGATACCTGCCAATCGGCTTAGTTCATCATGATCAAGAATCGTGATGTATTTGCCTTTCACGCTCAGCATCCCGCTTTTCTGGAAACGACCCAGCAGACGGCTGATGGTTTCAACCGTTAAACCCAGATAGTTACCAATATCGCCGCGCGTCATTGTGAGACGGAATTCTTTTGGAGAGAAGCCGCGCTGCGAGAAACGGGTAGAGAGACTATGTAGGAAAGCAGCCAGGCGTTCTTCCGCATTTTTCTTGGAAAGTAACAGAATCATTTCCTGGTCGCCCTTAATTTCGCTGCTCATCAAACGCATGATTTGCTGGCGAAGCTTCGGCATTTTACCTGACAGGTCATCCAGAATTTCGAAAGGAATTTCACAAACCATCGATGTTTCCAGCGCCTGAGCAAAGCTCGGGTGCATCATATGGTTAATGGCATCGAAACCGACTAAATCACCAGCAAGGTGGAATGCTGTAATTTGCTCGTCACCTTGTTCGGTGATGGTGTAGCTTTTGATGGTCCCTGAGCGAATGGCATAGAGAGAGCGAAGTTGATCACCCGCCTGAAATAGCGGTTGTCCCTTTTGAATAGGTTTTTTACGCTCGATAATTTGGTCAAGCTGATTAAGCTCACTATCGCTCAGTGTAAAAGGGATACAAAGCTGACTGATACTGCAGTCTTGACAATGGATAGCGCATCCGCCGGACTGGACACGTTTAGTGGGTATTTTGTCTTGAATCATGAGCCTGCTTAGCCAAATTGATTTGAGTCAATATTTTACCATTTCCAGACAAGAAATCGAGACTTCCTACAACTGATTGTATACAGAATAAGCGGTAACTATTCCGTACATTAGCAGTATCAATGATGAGATTCTTCGAAATATCATATTGTTAAGTAACTTTTTGGCTGTTTCTGCTGCCGAGCCAACAAATAGCATTGCAGGTAGGGTTCCTAGCCCAAATGCGAGCATTATCAATAATCCATGCAATGCGTTTCCAGCTACAGCGGCCCAACTCAGGGCGGAATAAACCAACCCGCATGGTAGCCATCCCCAGAGAAAGCCAAAAGGTAAGGCGGCAATCGGGGTTCGCAATGGTAAAAATTTCTTCGTGAGGGGGGATACATGCTTCCAAATGACATGACCTGCATTTTCAATGTAGGTCAGTCCGTTCCAGAATCGCCCAATGTATAGTGCCAGTAATATCATCATGATAGCGGCAGCGAGGCGAAGCCAAAGCAACTCTTGGGAAATCTGCGTAACTTCTATAACGCCAGAGACAATACCACCGGCAATGGCGCCAAACAGGCCATAGGATAGCAATCTGCCGAAATTATAGAGAGCAATATAAGGAAACTTGTTTTTCTGTTGTGGTGTGCCAAAGGAAACTGCAGCCGCGATACCGCCGCACATACCAAGGCAATGGCCTGCTCCCAGCAGGCCAACACCAAACGCAGCGACTAGATCGGTTAAAGGCATTACTGCTTTTTCGCCTCGTCTTCACTGTTTTCTGGCTCTGGTGATTTGGGCTTTTTTTCGTCGTCGAGAAGAATACTCATCCCTTGACGTTCCAGATCTTCGAACTGCTCTGACTTTACAGCCCAAATAAAGACAGCCACAGCCACGCAGACAAGCACAATCGCGATAGGGATGAGAATGTACAGGCTTTCCATTTTATGCGGCCTTAATTTTATCCAGAATGTCGCTCTTAAACAGTCTCAGTGAGTTTGTAACAACGATAACCGAACTGCCGGACATTCCAGCAACCGCGATATATGGCGCAACATAACCCATGACAGCAAGAGGCAAAATCACGAGGTTGTATCCTAGTGCCCATGCAAGGTTCTGGCGAATGATTTTTTGGGTAAACGAAGCGAGCCTGCGAGCATCCAGCAATTTTGTCAGATCGTCGCCCAAAAGCACCATGTCCGCTGATGCTTTCGCAACGTCTGTGCCGCCGCCCATCGCAACAGAAAGGTGGGCTCCGGCGAGCACCGGCGCGTCGTTCACACCGTCACCAATCATCATCGTGATTTGGTCTTTTGGCAGACTGTTTAGATACGCGAGTTTACCTTCCGGTGTGACGCCGGCGACTAACTCGTCAATCCCAAGTTTGTCAGCGACAGCGCGTGCAGTTGCCGAGTTGTCGCCGGTAAGCATGGTGACCTTGAGCCCGGACTCGTGGAACTTGTCGATCAGTGCTTGGCTTGTGCTTCTGATTGGGTCGACAAGCTGGAACGATGCTACGGGTTCCCCCGCACAGGAAAGCCAAACCTGATGTGCGCTGTTTTCAGCGGTACCTGGGTCATTCAATGCAAACTGCGGTTTACCAATCTTCCAAAACTTGTCTTGATAATAACCCTGTAAGCCCTGACCAATGACGTTTTCTACCTTTGAGAACGTTACATTCGTTGGGTAATCATTGAAGGCTTGGGCAATAGGGTGGTTTGCATAGGCTTCGAGTGCTGCAGCAATTGCCAATGCCTCATCTTTACTGGTGTCGCCAAAGCAATGGATGTCGGCAATGGTAACGTTGCCTTCGGTCAGCGTGCCGGTTTTATCCACGACAAGGTGATTCACCTTTGTCAGCGTTTCGAACACGTGTCCGCTTCGAAGCAAGATGCCCAACTTGCCAAAGGTGGAGGTTGAGCAGGTGAGTGCGGTTGGTGTCGCCAGCGAGAGTGCGCAAGGACAAGTAGCGACCAGTACCGACAGCATGATCCAGAATGCGTCGTCCGGTTTGTGGCTATGCCAGTATAGCCAGGTAAATGCGGAGATTATCAGAATGGCTGCAACAAAGTAGCGAGCCACGATATCGGCAATTTCTGCGACACGGGGCTTGGCCAATTGCGCGGCATCTTGTAACTGGACTATGTGGGCAATAAGAGAATCTTTTTTCTCAGCCGTTACTTTAACATTGACGTTGCCGTCGATATTCATGGTGCCCGCATAGACAGCATCACCACATTGGCGAGTTTCTGGCAGTGATTCACCCGTCAGCATGGACTCGTCGACCGTGGTCACGCCTTCAACAACGAGGCCATCAGCAGGGAAGGGTTCTCCGGGCAAAACCCTTACTACATTATCGAGTTTCAGAGATTTCGCCGGAATTTGCTCCCCAGAAGCCAACGTCGCCAGTCGTGGGATCAATTTTAAAAGGTTAGCGCTGGCCGCGGCTGCAGTTCGTCGTGCACGCATTTCGAGAAAGCGACCAACCAGCAGAAAGAAGGTGAACATGGCGATGGATTCAAAGAACACCTCGCCTTTTTCAGTCACTGTTGCATACAGGCTGGCAAAATATGCAAACAGCAGGGCGATGGATACGGGAACATCCATACCCAGCGTTCGTGCTTTTAGGTTTCGCCAGGCATTGAGATAAAAAGGCGTTGCCGAATAGAGGAGAACCGGTGTGGCAAAGATCAAGCTAACCCAACGGAAATAGTTTCGGAAGGCTTCGTCCATGTCACCGAATACTTCGAAATACATGGCAACTGCAAGCATCATAACCTGCATGGTGGCGAGCCCTGCAATCCCCAGTTTATAGAGGTAGTGCTTCATCGCCTTATGGTATTGGGCTTCCTGATTGTCTGCCTCAAAAGGCGCAGCTTTGTATCCTAACGTATGGATTTTGTTCAGAAGGGTACTGAGTTTGGTTTTTTCCGGATCCCAGCGCAGAGTCGCTCGGTTGGTGGTGGTATTCACACTGATGCGGGATACACCTTCCTGTTTACCCAGTTGTTTTTCAATCAGCCATGCGCAGGCGGCGCAGGAGACGCCATCCACTGAGAGAACGACTTCATCAGTGCCGTTTTCGTGACGCACAAATTCTTGTTGAACATCTTCGTTGTCATAAAGACTAAGCGACTGAAGTTCATCAGGGACGAGATTGGCTTTTTCAGCCGGAGCAGTGCGGTATTCGTAGTAGGAAGTGAGGCCGTTGGCTACGATGGTTGAGGCGACGGCTTGGCATCCCGGGCAGCACATAGTGCGGTTGTCGCCCAAGATATCAACTTGGTAGGAGTCACCGGTAAGAACCGGTTCTCCACAGTGATAACATTCTTTTGTCATTCCTTGCTCTGACCATACAACTTAACTGGGACTGATGAAGGGAAGTTTGCGCGGGCATTCAGTGCCCATGCACCATCAAAAGAATTAACTTCGACATACCAAGGACCATTAAGAGGCTCGTTGAGGGTGAGACGATAACGACCGGTAGCATCCGCGTTGACCATCAATTCCATATCACGATCTGCCAGCGTTCGGTGCTGGAAAGTCACTTTCAGGGTAGGAAATTGGTCAAGCTGACCTTTATATAACGTGAATATGGCAGATTCGTCATCGGCTGCCAGTTCCGCTGATATTTCGAGCTCGTCAGCTTTGCGCAGGCGGGAAAGGTCAATGTTGATGCCTTTACCTTCTTTGTAGTAATCCTCTGCGACAAGCGAAACTTTGTTTTTAGTGAAAAGGGTAACAGTAAAAAGACTGGCTACGACCACACTCGCAGGTAGTGCTATCAAAAACCAAGGCCAAAACTGCTTATACCATGGCTTGTTCATATTGCTTTCCTGTAACAAGAAAATCTTGGGTAAAAAAGCCCCTGAAGTCAGGGGCTTAAACTGAAATTTTATTATTGGTTTTGTGGGTTGCTCAGTTGCCATACATAGGCAGACAGCAGTTGGATTTTGTCTTCATCCAGAATGTCTTTCCAAGCAGGCATCACCCCTTGGCGACCATAACGGATTGTGTCTTCAACCGCTTTACGTGAACCACCGAACAGCCAGACATTGTCCGTCAGGTCAGGTGCACCAAATGCCGGGTTACCTTTACCATCTGTGCCGTGACATGCTGCACAGACAACAAAACGCGCTTTACCGGCGGCTGCTTCTTGCGCATCAACCTTACGGCCTGAAAGGCTAAGTGTATAGGCGGCAACTTCTTTCACACCATCTTCACCCAGCGCATCCAACCATGCTGGCATGTTACCAACGCGACCTTCCAGGATGGTTGCTTTGATGGTCATTGGTTCACCACCGTACAGCCAATCGTTATCAGTCAGGTTAGGGAAGCCCGCTTGACCGCGCGCATCAGATGCGTGGCACTGAGCACAGTTTTGGATAAACAGACGCTGGCCTACTTTGATCGCTTCTGGATTCTTAGCAATCTCGGTAATCTCCAACAGTTCATCGCTGCCTGGCTTATAGGCTAGCTGGCGGTATGTTTCACCGAACACAGCATTCGCACTATCCAGTTCACGGGCGTATTGGTCAATGCCGGTTGAGTTTTCCAGTGCCAAACGGGATTCATCCAGGTTTTTAACTGTTTGAGCGGAGCTGTTCCAGTTAAAGAAGCCTTGCCAGTTACCCAGACCAGGGTAAAGGGCGAGATAAACCAGTGAGAAAACAATGGTTGCCCAAAACATGTAGGACCACCACTTTGGCAGTGGGTTGTTGAGCTCGCGAATACCGTCATATTCGTGGCCCATATCTTCACCATCGGGAATTTCTTTGATGTCTTTACCACACCAGATAAGAAGTGCTGCGCATCCGGCGATAGTCCCGAGGGTAATGACAGTGATAAATAGACTCCAAAATGTCGTCATTTGTTATCGTCTCCTGTCTTTTTTTGTGCGGCATTTTCCTCGTCAGCGAAGACGAGGTTTGCAGCTTCGTCGAATTCCTTTTTACGACGACCGCTGTATGCCCAAAGCACGATCACAATGAAGCACACGAAAATCGCGAGTGTCCAGATACTATGGAACGAAACTATGTCCATAACTTACCCTCTTACTTCATTGCATGACCAAGTGATTGCAGGTAAGCAATCAGTGCGTCCATCTCTGTTTTGCCCTGAACATCTTGCTGTGCAGTCGCGATTTGTTCGTCGGTGTAAGGCACACCAAACATGTCGCGGAACACAGTCAGTTTTTGGGCTGTAAGATCACCGGTTAGAACATTTTCGGCAAGCCATGGGAAGCCAGGCATGTTCGATTCGGGAACCACTGCGCGTGGATCAATCAGGTGGACTCGGTGCCATTCATCAGAATAACGACCACCAACACGCGCCAGATCAGGACCAGTTCGTTTTGAACCCCATAGGAATGGGTGTTCCCAAACACTTTCACCTGCAACAGAGTAGTGACCATAACGCTCGGTTTCAGCACGGAAAGGTCGAATCATTTGGCTATGGCAAACGTTACATCCTTCACGGATATAGATGTCTCGGCCTTCCATTTCTAATGCAGTGTAGGGACGAAGGTTGTCCACGGGTTCAGTGGTTTGCTTCTGGAACAACAGAGGTGTGATTTCTACAAGCGCACCAAAGCTGATTGCAATAACCGTAAGGATTGCAAAAAGTCCAACGTTCCTTTCTACAATTTCGTGACGACTAGAACTCATTCGCTGGTCTCCTTATGCTGGTTGCTCAATCGCTTTCAGGCTTTCTTTTGGTGCTGAAATGGTCTTATATGCGTTATAAGCCATCAGCAGCATGCCTGTGAGGTAGATAGCACCACCAACGAAACGAACGAAGTAGAACGGGTACGATGCTTCCAAAGATTCTACGAAGCTGTAGGTCAACGTACCGTCAGTGTTAACTGCACGCCACATCAGGCCTTGCATTACACCGGATATCCACATCGCAACGATGTAAAGAACAGTCCCGACTGTCGCGAGCCAGAAGTGCACGTTGATCAGTTTGATTGAGTACATACGTTCTTGATCAAACAGTTTCGGAATCAGGTGATAAACCGCACCAATTGATACCATCGCAACCCAACCCAGTGCACCAGAGTGAACGTGACCAATGGTCCAGTCGGTGTAGTGCGAAAGGGCGTTGACCGTCTTAATGGCCATCATTGGGCCTTCGAACGTCGACATGCCGTAGAACGAAAGGGAAACGATGAGGAATCGAAGGATAGGGTCATAACGCAGTTTGTGCCAAGCACCGGACAGCGTCATGATACCGTTGATCATACCGCCCCAGGATGGAGCAAACAGAATAAGCGACATCACCATACCCAGAGACTGCGTCCAGTCTGGCAGCGCAGTGTAGTGCAAGTGGTGAGGACCTGCCCAGATGTAGAGAGAAACCAGCGCCCAAAAGTGAACGATGGATAGGCGGTATGAATAAACTGGACGACCAGCCTGCTTAGGTACGAAGTAGTACATCATACCCAGGAAGCCCGCTGTTAACAGGAAACCTACAGCGTTATGCCCGTACCACCATTGAACCATTGCATCGATAGCGCCGGAATAAATGGAGTAGGACTTCATAGGTGCTACCGGAACTGCCATGCTGTTTACAATGTGAAGAACGGCAACGGTAATAATGAATGCCCCGAAGAACCAATTCGCAACATAAATGTGCGATGTTTTCCGTTTGATCATTGTACCGAAGAACACCACCGCATAAGCCACCCACACAACGGCGATAGCGATATCGATTGGCCATTCCAGTTCAGCGTATTCTTTACTGGTGGTATAACCCAGCGGCAACGTAATTGCTGCTGCGAGGATGATTGCTTGCCATCCCCAGAAGGTAAACCCAGCCAGCCAACCTCCGAACAGTCTTGTCTGACAGGTGCGTTGCACAACGTAATAGGACGTCGCAAACAGTGCACTGGTACCAAATGCAAAAATCACTGCATTGGTATGCAGTGGGCGCAAACGGCTGTATGTCAAATAAGGAATATCGAAGTTTAGCGCAGGCCATACCAGCTGAGCGGCGATTAGAACACCAACTGCCATGCCGACAATACCCCATAGGATGGTTACTACGGTGAATTGACGGACAACGCGGTAGTTGTATTCCAGTTCAAGCTGCTTTTCTTGGCTCATATTGCATGCTTCCACTTTTTGATTACTACACTCACGTATACCCAATGTGGCCAACTGGCCACAATGCCACCCAGAAGCAATGCAATGCGAATAGTGTTCGAATTATGTCCACTTGGTGCATTCCATTGCTATTTCGTTGTAAAAGTGGCATTTTCACCGGAGATAATACTCCAGTTAATCAGTTAAATATAGGACTCAATCCACAGTCGGTTTACCCTCAGGTAACATTTCTACTAAAACTTTGAGCTCTGTAACACGGGAATCGCATAGAACACATGGCTGCAGAAAAACTCACCACAGCACGTCTAGTTCAAATATTAGTCGTATTGATACTTTTAATCGCTGCATTTACTTGGCGTACTTTCAATTACTCCAATACACAAAATAAAGATCAATGCAGTTTGAATTCAGGGGCTTGCAGCGTCGGTATCTCTGGCGGCACGGTCGAAATAAAGCTTTTTAATCAAGAGGATGGAGGTGTGGTGTTGCGGGTTAATTCACCAGAAAAACCCGTGTCTCTGACATCCATATTTCCAAAAACTAATATCGATATAACTGAGTCAATGGATAACGAAAATGGAGTGTTAAACGCTTACGTTTATACGTTGCCGGACGATGTTGAGATTAGCCAAACGCAAAAACTTTTGCTGGTCATTGATCAGGATCAAATTGAAATTAACTTTTAACCGCAAATTAATATTTATGCGATTTTAATTAACATTTCACCATTTGATATGCAAATGAAGGCTAATGGCCTGAATTTAACAAAAAAGCAGCTGTAAGCTGCTTTTTTATTGATTGCTATCAGGCGTTATTTCCAAAATAGAAGGCCTGTTGGCTGACGGTTTTGAATGTGGTCGAGGTGAGATAGTGGATCAAGTCCGTAGTATCTGCTGCAACATCAACGCAGCAACTTTCATCATCATAAGTTATTGACGACACCAATACATGGTTTACGTTAACGCAATCACTGTCTGTTTTTGGCTCATGTGCGAGCTGGCAGAGTTTAAGGTGAAGGGCACGCAAAGCTTCCCTTGATGTATCCGCTTCCTCGGGGACGATCACGTATGTCAGGTTAAGCGTGGTATTGTGCATGCCAATCTGGGCTGCGGTTCGGCGAAAAAATCCTTCATTCAACGGCATATAATTCGCGTTGAACTCCTTTTCAGAAGTGATCACCACGACACCGCTGATAGTCGAAATACATTGAGAAACCCACGCCATTTCCTCTTCGAGCATGGAGAGGTTTTTAGGGTTACAACTACGGTAACGAACCCGAGGTTCCTCAGCTGCAATGGCGTAACCTTCCTGTTCATTTTCCGTAAGGTAAACAACCGTGTTGCCTTTCTGAGCCAAACGTTTGCTTATGATTTGGCCAAGCGGCAGGTGAGGATTTATCACAATATATAACTGGCTATCCATGGCTCGCAGGTCATATGCGGAAATTTGCGCCAATATTAGCGTCTATCTACAGAGAATTCAGTGATTAAACAAAAAGAATCGATGTTAAAGCTGGAGTTTCCTGAAGGGTGAACGCTATTATTGACAGAATTGCCGCTAATCAAGACCACAGCTAAGCCCATGAGAATCGCGACGTCCTCGTCAATTCATCCCAATTCGCACGACGCAGTGTGTGAAACAAGCGAAGAAATCAAGCGAACGATTCAGTCGCCTTCCCTGATCCTGGCCTATTACACAGAAAGTCAGGATGAGAATGCTCTGAACACGGCGCTGAAACAGCAGTTTCCCCATTCATCGATAATCGGTTGCTCATCGTGCAAAGGCACCATGACTGAAAAGGGCTACATTGGTGGCCATGCGCTTTCAGTATGGGCGGTAGAAGATGAACAGGGTGCCTATGGCGCAGCGATGAGCGAAGTGGAGCCAGGCAGCGATGTGCACACAAAAGCTAAACACGTTCTTCGACAGGCCATTGCCCAAAGTGGACGTCCAGGCGAGCTGCCATCACTTATTGCTTTACACGCAACCACCGGATATGAAGAAACCATCTTACGAGCTATCCGAGATGAGCTTGGCGTCAATATTCCCATTATTGGCGGCACAGCGGCTGACGAAGAGATCTGTGGTAACTGGACGTTACTGGATGGCACCCGGGTAATCTCACAAGGTATTGCCATGGCTGTGTTCTTTCCAACAGCCCGGGTCAGCTACTCATTCCACAGCGGATATGCTGCGACCGGTGAAAGCGCTGTTGCTACACGAGTGGAAGGGCGCACATTGCTTGAGTTGGATGGCAAGCCTGCCGCTGACGTATACAGTGATTGGTACCGCGAAGCAACAGAGCGGATCATTGACAGCGAAGATCTGTTCGCGCAATCAACCCTCAACCCATTGGGGCGCCAAACCGGTGAAATACACGGCATGCCTTATTACACCTTGTCACATCCGGCAACAGTCTCTTCCGCGCGCGGCATCGAGATGTTCTGCAATATTCAGGAAGGGGAACGGGTCTATTTTATGTCCGGCACAACAGAGATGTTGGTATCCCGGGCGGGTCGTGTTGTCGACTCTGCCAACGAGCATGATCGGAATACTTACGACCCAATAGGAGGGATTGCGATCTATTGTGCCGGTTGCATGCTGCACGTAAGGGAGGCCCTGCACGATGTGGCCGCAAACATGAGTGTTGCTATGCATCATGCACCTTTTATCTGCCCTTTCACCTTCGGCGAACAGGGGCAGTTCCTCGGCGGCGAAATTGCCCATGGCAATCTAATGATCTCCACAGTTTTGTTCCATAAGGACGAGCTATGACCAGCGCAATTTCTGAAAAACTGCAGGAAACGCTGTTCGAACTGAACCGCGTTGAAGAGCGCGAGCAAAAATTTAAGGAAGAGAACAGTGCTATTCTCTCCGCGATTTCTGCTATGTCTGGCGCAAGTAACAAGATAGAAGTATTCAACACACTATTGAAAGTCATTGAACGGTACGTCTCTTTTGATAATGCCTTGGTACTTACTCGCAACAAGGAAACGGAAGACGTCTATTCCTGCTTAGTTTCTACCTCTGCACATGTCGAGAATTTCCAGTGGTGTGATGGCGACACATTCTCACGCTGCGTGAATGGACAAACCGTTATCCTTTATGCGCCGGAAAGGGTGCATGAATTCTCCCTGCTTTATCCGGAAGATTTCGACACCTGCCGCTCTGCATTGATCACCGGCGTGTCTGTGAATGCCAGCGAATCCATCCTCATCCTTTTTTCTTCTAAGTTTGGTGGATTCGATGTCAAAGCTCAGCAGGTAATCCAGCGTTTCAGGCCCTTGATTGAACGTACTATTATCGATATCGACTACCGTGAGCGATTGCAGTGTCTGGTGTCTGTTAAAACACAGGAGCTGACTGCAAGTCGTCAACGCTTCCGAGATTTTGCGAAAACGGCAGGTGACTGGTTTTGGGAATTGAATAACCAACTTCAATTTACCTATTTATCCGCACCCTCGAACGAAACCTTGGCTGCAGACCCCCAGGCGATCATGAATCAACTCAACCGCCAGCCAGAAGTAAAAAACAAACTGCTGGATTTGATTCAGGTTGAACAACCGTTCTCGGATGTAGAATGGAATGTCATTCTGAACGGAGAGGAAGAGTGGGTTAGCCTTTCCGGCCGCCCTTATTATGACAAGCGCGGAAACTGCATGGGTTTTCGCGGAACAGCGAAAGACATTACCGCGCGCAAAAAGCGTTTGCAGGAACTTCAACAGGCAAGACAACAGGCAGAATCCGCCAATGCCGCCAAGTCGCAGTTTTTGGCAATGATGAGCCATGAGATCCGCACACCGTTGAATGCGGTGATGGGATTGCTCGACATGTTGCAACAATCATCACTGAACGAAGAGCAGCAAACCTGGATTTCGCAGATGGATAAGTCAGCGCAATTGTTGCTTATCATCATCAATGATGTCCTTGATCTTTCACGGATTGAGTCCGAGCGTTTTTCCTTGTCACCCGATTTTATTAATCCACGTGACAGTGTCACAATTGTAATAAACCAGCTCAAGGATGAAGCTGCACGGAAACAGCTCGATCTGGCCGTGAACATCGCAGATAACGTGCCGAGTTCGATCTATCAGGATGAAAACCGTTTTACCCAAATCCTGCTTAACTTGGTTGGCAACGCTATCAAGTTCACAGAGCAGGGGCGTGTGCACGTCTCCATGAATTGTGAAGACAACGTACTGAAAATTGCAGTGGAAGATACAGGCATAGGGATCAGCCAAGAAAACAGAAAAAATATCTTCCAGCCGTTTACCCAAGCGGATGGTAGTATCACCCGTAAATATGGCGGAACCGGGCTCGGTCTCTCCATTTGTAAAAGATTGGTATCGACAATGAACGGCAGTATCGACTTTGTCAGTCAACCTGAAGAGGGCTCAACCTTTTTCATCAACATCCCGCTAGCGGAAGCGTCTGAAATAGACAATTCAACGACGGAGAAACTGGATTTCGAAGAGATCCGTCAACTTAATGTCTTGGTCGCCGAAGACAGCAAAGCTAACCAAATGGTGGTTAAGCTGATGCTGGAGAAAGCAGGGCACCATGTGGTTGTTGCAAACAATGGCCTTGAAGCTATCGATGCAGTGAAAACAACGACGACACCTTTCGACATCATCTTAATGGATATGTCGATGCCGGTGCTTTGTGGTATTGAAGCGACAAAACACCTTCGTCAACTCGGTTACACCTTGCCAATCATTGCGCTGACGGCAAACGCGATGAACGAAGATAAGGAAACGTGCCTTGCGTCGGGAATGGATGACTTTGTGACTAAACCGATTCGAGCCGTTGTGTTGAAGAAGACACTGCATCGTCACTCAGGTGGGCAAGAGTAAACTTGTACCCAAACAACCTGAAGATGCAGGATTCAGCGAGAATATTCAGGTCGTTTATGTATAGCACCTAACGCACAATTACTTCGACAATTAAAACAGAAAGCCCGCGGAAATTTCTGCGGGCTTTTTCATTTCCAATCACACATATCACCCTGATTTACCGTAACTTTTAAAGTGTTACGCGGTAACGTATTTGGTGTTATTTTCAGCAGATTGGCCATAATTGAGCAGGTATTCCTGAAATGCTAATGCAATGGGAGAGAGCCGCTTGTCATTTCGGTGAACTAAATACCAATTGCGGATAATTGGCATGTTTTCCACGTCCAATACGCACAATCTTTTTGCTTCAAGTTCCAACTCAATTGTGTGTTTGGAGACAATTCCGAGGCTTAACCCCGCTGAGACCGCTTGCTTAATGGCTTCGCTGGCGCTCATTTCGGCAGCGACATTCAATGTGAGTTTATGGCTGTCAAAGAAACGTTCGATAGCAAAACGGGTTCCCGAGCCCTTTTCGCGAACGACCATGGGTTCTTTGGCGATGGCATTAAGTGGGATTTTTTTCTGGCTGCAGAAAGGATGGTTAATTGGGGCTATCACCACAAGAGGGTTTTCCATAAACACGGTGGACGTTACGTCGAGTTCTGCTGGCGGTTTTCCCATGATCACTAAATCACAGTCATTGCATTTAAGGTCTTTTAAAAGCTGTTCCCGGTTGGTGACTTTCAAACTGATGCCGATATCCGGGTGTTCCCGTGAAAAGGCGGCAAGAAGGGTCGCTGCAAAATAGTTGGCCGTGCTGGCAACCGTAATTTTCAGTTTGCCGGTGGAAAGTGATTTCATGCTGGCGAAGGCATCTTCCGCTTCACGGATTTGTTGCGAAATTCGCTGGCAATACCCCAGCAACTCCTCACCGGCATCGGTTAAAAACAGTGATTTCCCCAAGTGCTCGAAAAGTGGCAAGCCGACATTGTCTTCCAACTGTTTGATTTGCATGGAAACTGCAGGTTGAGTGAGGTGCAATTCTTCTGCCGCCCGCGTAAAGCTGGCATGGTTTGCTACCGCCTGGAAAATGTTTAGCTGGCGTAAAGTCAGGTGCATCATCACGTCCTCTGTGCTGTCTGAAATACACCTCTCTTGACGGAGGGTTTATGTAGCGTGGCGCGTGATCGAAGCAAATAATGTGGGCAAAATATCGGGCAGGCGTTTTGCGTCATCCAACACAGAAAAACGGCCAAAACCGAATATTTGCTCGATATAGTTGTCTGCATTCGGATCTATGGTCAGGCAAAATGGTGTGATCCCTTGCAGGCTGATTTCATCAATTGCCTGCTTGGTATCGGCCTGAAGATAGACAGGGTCGCGCACATCAATATCGGATGGCATGCCATCACTGATCATTAACAGTAGTTTTTTGCGCGCAGGTTGTTGAGACAAAAATGTTTTGGCGTGGCGCAACGCAGCGCCCATGCGGGTTGATAACCCAGCCTTCATGCCTGCTAAGCGTGCTTTGGCTTTCTCATCAAACGATTCATCGAAGTCTTTCACTTTTTGATATTGCACATCGCTGCGTCCATCAGAAGAAAAGGCATGAATCGCAAAGGGATCGCCAATGCCTTCAATGGCACTGGCAAGCATAACCGTCGCTTCTTTTTCTATATCCAGAATGGTTACATCAGAATCCGGGAGCGGTTCCGTAACAGAATGTGATAGATCGACCAGCACCAATACGGCAAGATCACGCTCTTGTCGTTTGAGCCGGATGTCAATGTTCATGTCCGGCAGGGCGCCGCGGCGGATTTCTTTCATTGCTTCAATCGCGGCATCCAAATCGAGATCGTCACCTTCGCGTTGTTTGCGCATGCGAAGCAACCCTTTAGGCTGCATTGCTTCAACCAGCCATTTTATTTTGCCCACCAGTTGTTTCCGTTCACTAAGCAACTGATCGATGAAATCGGGGTCGCCTTTTACCGGTGAGTATTCTGTCAGCGTCACCCAATCAGGACGCAAAGTCCGGGAGGTGTAGTCCCATTCGGGATAAAGAAAGGGCTCAGACTTTTGTTGTTTGCCTTCCAGTTCATTCAGGCTGACATTTTCAGGATCACCATCGCGATAAAACGGCGTTTCCAGATGCCAGATTTCCTGCGCATCATCGTCAGCCAGCTCACAGTCGATCTCGTTCACCATTTCCATGACATTTACGGTGCGGCTGATCTGCTCGGGTTCTATGAAAATGTAGGTTTCATCCTGTTCGCGCCAGAGGTTGTGGTTATCATCCCGGTAGGGTAAGGCGGCTTCTTTTAGCCAACGCTCTGCGTTGGATTCTTTCTCCAGTAGCTCAGCGAGCCTTATGCCTAATGCTGAAATCATGTCGGCTTTTGCCTGAATTGTGCCGTTAAAATTCACTATTTCTTTAAATATTGCAGCGAGTTTGTCGAATGGTTCAGTGAGAGAAGTGCTTTGATTCAAGAAGATCGCGTGAACCAATTCCAATAGCGGATTTTGGTGACTACCCGGTTGATGGAACGGTTGCCAAATCGCACGAAGCAGCGGATGGTCTTCCATTGCCAGAGCTTCAACATAGGCATCTTCAAACAAGCCAATACACTGTTGTTGCAATGGGTTGTAGCGCTGCGCATTTCTTGCGCATCCATAGATCAGGTGCGCACCGCAATGTGTCGCCATCGCGCGGTATAGCGATTTGGGCGCTATCGATTTGCCGTTGAAGTAAATCGTTTCCAACGCATCGGGAAGATGAATCACGCCTTGTTGAATGTTGGGCGGTATAAAAGTGGCGCGTGAATCATCTTCCAGCTCTGCTATTTGAGGGCGGAGAAAGAAGGTCTGCTCCCAGACAGCGCGGAGCAAAAATCCGAGTTGGCGCTGGATATCGATAAACAAACAACCGCGCCGTTGTTGTTGGAACATCGCCTGGCTATCCGCTGATTGAAGCGAAAAATACGCCACCAGCGCTTCTTCATTATGGGTGTGGGATTTTGCCCCCACCATTGCCCAATGACGCAACCCGCTGATATTGACCTTGTTCAACATGGTACTGGAAACAGAAAGAAAAGGCTGAATACAACGGGGAGACAAAGCCGCAAGATCTTCACTCAACGACAGATAGCGTTGAAATGCACTGAGGCTTTGAAGCTTCTGAGCGGTCAAGGGCAGCACTTCCAAAAATTGTATAAGCCTCTGATTTGAAAGCCAGCTTTTGAGGTTCACCACAGAATTGAAGGTCTGCTTAGTGACGTTGTCACCTAAAACGCGATAAAGCTCTGGAATGATGCGGAGCAAGACGATATTTACATCAAACCGGCGCGTGTCCTGAAACGCATTTTCCACCATTTCTAGGTAATCCGCCGCCTCGCTTTCGCCAAGATGGGGAACAGTCTCCCGCGTTAACGTCGACAACTCCCGAAACAGAGCGAGTTCCGATTCTGAATGAAGTTGGGCTTCAATATCTCTTAACAGTGGTTCTAATCTGGCAATCATCGCGGTTGTCCCTTGTCTAGAAGCAGGCCTGAATGGTGGCATCCAGCGTTTCGCGTATGTCGGCGTCATCACTGAGTGGCCTTACCAACGCCATTTGGCAGGCTGCAATAGGGGCGATTCCCTGAACGATAAGTTGTGCGGTGTAAACAAGAAGTCGGGTAGAAATCCCTTCACTCAAACCGTGGCCGACTAAATTGCGGGCATGGCGGGCGATTTGAATCAGGCGGCCAGCCATTTCGGTATCAATCCCAGACTCGTGACAAACAATCGCAGTTTCTGTCTCTTCATCCGGATAGCCGAACTCCAGCGCCGCGAAACGTTGCTTGGTCGAGGTTTTCAGATCTTTCATCAAGGTCTGATAACCGGGGTTATAGGAAATGACCAGTTGGAAATCGTCATGTGCCTGAAGCAATTCGCCTTTCTTTTCCAGCGACAGGGTGCGGCGGTAATCGGTCAGGGAGTGGATAGCGACGGTTGTATCCTGCCTCGCCTCAACCACTTCATCGAGATAACAGATAGCCCCAATCCTTGCTGCCAGTGTTAACGGACCATCCTGCCAGTAAGTGCCATTCGCATCGAGTAAGTAGCGGCCGATGAGATCTGAGGCTGTCATGTCTTCGTGGCAGGAAATGGTGATCAACGGTTTTTTCAGTCGCCAAGCCATGTGTTCAATAAAGCGGGTTTTACCGCAACCCGTTGGGCCTTTGAGCATCATGGGAATGCGCAGTTGATATGCCGCTTGATAAAGGCTGATTTCACTGCCAGCTTCCTGATAGTAGGGCTCTTTATCAATGCAATATTGGTTTTCAATGGGTATTGCCGTTAGCGCTTTATCCATTATCGCCTCCGGATTCTCTTGCTGTGCGGGATGAAGCGAAGAGGGCATGCATTGTTTGTCATGCCCAATATTCGCCCCAATATTCGCTAAGTTGGCTAACTCAAATCACTCAAAACCTGGCGCGCGGTATATCACCATCGACGCCCCTTGGCTTTGCTTGAAGTTGTCATAACCGACCAGACGGACGTGGTTATTGGGATTCTGGTTGTGGCAAAGCTGCGCTTCGTTAAGGATTTGGTCGACGTTGGTTTCGCCAAACATCGGCAGTTTCCACATGTACCAGTAAGCGCCACTGGCTTCCTCTGGTTCAGAATGTTCAATCGCCGGGTTCCAACCCTTGCTGACGATGTACTCCACCTGACGGCGGATCTGCTCTGCCGTCATGCGGGGCAGGTAAGAAAAGGTTTCGAACTTGCGGCTGTGTGCGTCCGTCAGTCGCGAAGCATAATCTATTACATCACTCATCATCATTTCTCCTTGCTGGCTGACTTAGGCGTGAGCCTTATCGAGTTTGTCGACGGTGTCGAACTCAAACTTAATCTCTTTCCAGGTTTCCATCGCCGCTTTGAGCTCAGGGCTATGTTTCGCCGCGGCGGTAAGAATGTCCTTACCTTCTTTTTCCAGCACCTTGCCTTCGTTACGTGCCTGAGTACAAGCTTCAAGGGCAACACGGTTTGCTGCTGCGCCTGCCGCATTACCCCATGGGTGACCGAGCGTACCGCCTCCGAACTGGAATACTGCGTCGTCACCGAAAATGGAAACCAGCGCAGGCATGTGCCAAACATGGATACCACCGGAAGCCACCGGGAATACGCCGGGCATTGAGCCAAAGTCCTGATCGAAGAAGATGCCGCGGGAACGATCTTCTTTGATCACCCGATCGCGCATGATGTCGATCCAGCCCAGTGTTGCTTCGCGGTCGCCTTCGAGCTTGCCCACAACCGTACCGGAGTGAAGGTGGTCACCACCTGACAGGCGCAAACATTTCGACAGCACACGAAAGTGGATACCGTGACGCGGGTTTCTATCCAACACGGCGTGCATGGCGCGGTGAATGTGCAGCAACATGCCGTTTTGGCGACACCAGTTAGCCAGTCCGGTGTTCGCGGTAAAGCCTGCGGTCAGGTAGTCATGCATGATGATCGGCATGCCCAGCTCTTTGGCAAACTCCGCGCGGCGGTACATTTCTTCCGGGGTTGGGGCGGTCACGTTCAGGTAATGGCCTTTACGCTCGCCGGTTTCACGCTCGGCACGATGAATGGCTTCCGCCACGTATTCGAAACGGTCACGCCAGCGCATGAAAGGTTGGGAGTTAACGTTCTCGTCATCCTTGGTGAAATCCAGACCACCGCGAAGCCCTTCATAACAGGCGCGGCCATAGTTTTTCGCGGAAAGGCCAAGTTTCGGTTTGATGGTACAACCGAGCAGAGCACGGCCATACTTATTGAGTTTGTCGCGTTCAACCTGGATGCCGTTTGGTGGGCCACCACAGGTTTTTACGTAAGCGATTGGAAAGCGCACATCTTCAAGACGCAGGCCGCGAATGGCTTTAAAGCCAAATACATTACCCACCAAAGAAGTCAGTACGTTTACCACAGATCCTTCTTCAAACAGATCGATGGGATAAGCGACAAAAGCGTAAAACGCCGTATCATCGCCGGGTACATCTTCAATCGCGTAAGCGCGTCCTTTGTAGTAATCGAGGTCAGTCAGCAAATCGGTCCAGACAGTTGTCCATGTGCCGGTTGATGACTCCGCCGCGACGGCTGCTGCAGCTTCTTCACGTGGAACGCCCGGTTGGGGTTCGATTTTGAAGCAAGCCAGAAAATCCGTGTCTGCAGGTTTATAATCCGGCTCCCAATAGGTTTCCCGATACTCTTTTACACCTGCTTGATAACTTTTCGCCATAGCCAAATTCCTTCTGTCGGTCAGAGCCCAAATCGTCAGCTCCGTGCTGGAACCTTCAAATGAAGATTCATTCCATTGTTGGAAAGTGGCGGGAATAAGTGAAATTGCTTCTTCTTATGTTCAGGATAAGGAATTATTTGTACGCGCAGAAAGGCTGGCAAGTGACAGATTTGGTTGGATTAATTTTGCTGTCAGACAAAATAAAAATCGCGGCAACCCGATTGCCGCGACCACTAAAAACGCAATAAAGTGGGATTACTGCGCGTTGATTTGCTCCAGCAGACCTTCTGGCCACTGTTCTGAATAGTCTGAATTCATGTAAGCAGCCTGAACGTGTTCCTGGAACGCTTTCAAATCAGGTTCGTAAACTTTCAAGCCCTGATCGCGGAAGAATTGCGCCAGACTCGCTTCCTGCGCCAGTTGCTTCTGGCGGGCAGATTCTGCAGCATCATCCGACGCTTTTTGCAATATCGCTTGTTGCTCAGGCGTAAAGCTGTCCCAAACCTCTTTGGAGATCGCAATGTAATTCAGATCCACCAAATGACCGGTAAGAATAATTTGCTTGGTCACTTCATGGAACTTGGCGTCTTTGGTCGTTGGGAGAGGGTTGTCCTGACCGTCAACGGCACCGGTTTGCAACGCGGTATAGACTTCAGCAAACGCCATTGGGGTAGGGTTTGCACCCAGCGCTTTACCCAGGAATTGCCACGCATCTGAGCCCGGCATGCGCAGTTTTACGCCTTTCAAATCTTCAGGCGTTTTCACTTCCTGATCGGTGCGTAAATTGACGTTCCGGCGGCCAAGGTACATCACGCTCAGCAATTTAACGCCCAACAAGTCTTCAGCTTCTTCCTTCAGCGGATCCATAAAGTCTGCGGCGAAAACACGTTTCTGGTGTTCTGCATCGCGGTGGACATAACCTGCAGCAAAAATGGAAAACGCAGGAATAAACTCAGCAAGCTCCTGCGCAGAGGTGATGGTCATGTCCAGATTACCACGGGCAATGGCTTCCAGGTCGGTACCTTGTTTGAACAAAGAACTGTTCCAGTGGCCTTCAAATTCCGCAAAGTCAGCAACCGCCGGTGCGAAAACTTCCGTCATGGCGATAGCACGTTCGTCTGTGGCGGACATAGGGCCCGATAGGCGAAGTTTTGTTTCTTCTGCGTTAACGAATGATGTCGCACCTACTGCAAAAACCAAGGCTGCTGCTTTCACTGCTTGCTTCAGAGTTGGTCGTGCTATTGATTTCATGCGTGATACCCCTGCATAGTGTTGTTAGTTCATTCCTTTCTTCTGTTTCATCAAATCATGTTATTGAAATGTTAGTTTCATCATGAGTGAGACAAATCCGGTATTACGCAGGTGTTGGGTGGGAATGGAAGCGTGCATCACGCTAAAAATGTGGCAGAGCGGCAATACAATCAAAAACGAGAATAAACAAAATGGAAAAGCGCAAAATAGGCTCACTGACCGTATCACCCATTGGATTGGGGTGTATGAGTATGTCCCACGGCTATGGGCCAAGTGACGAAACCACATCCATCCGCCTACTGAATGAAGCCTTGGATCTCGGCTACGACTTTCTGGATACCGCGACCATGTATGGCGCAGGCAAGAACGAAGAACTGATTGCCAAAGCCATTAAACATCGTCGCGACGAATACGTACTTGCCAGTAAATGCGCACTCTATTCCCATGATGGCCAACCAAGGATCGACGGCCGTCCAGAGACGATTAAGCGCCACTGTGATGCCAGCCTGCAGCGTTTACAAACGGATGTGATTGACCTTTATTATCTGCACAGGCTCGATCCCAATGTGCCGATTGAAGAAAGCGTTGGTGCATTGGTAGATTTGGTGAAGGCTGGGAAGATTCGGGAAATAGGGCTGTCTGAGATTTCAAGCGAGACATTACGCCGCGCTCATGCTGTTCATCCTATTGCAGCGGTGCAATCAGAGTATTCGCTGTGGACACGATTGCCAGAGCTGAAAATGCTCGCCACCTGTGAAGAATTGGGCGTGACCTTTGTGCCTTTCTCGCCGCTAGGCCGCCAGTTCCTGACTGGGAAAGCGCAGGATTCCTCGTTTTTGACAGACGGAGATATTCGCACTGGGAATGCCAAGCCCCGCTTTGAAGCGAAGGCGTTCATCCAAAACAGTCAGTTACTGAAACCGCTTCAGGACGTTGCAAACCAACTGAACTGTTCGTTGGCGCAACTCGCCTTGGCATGGCTTATCCATCAAACCAACGGGCAGGGCAATAAGACGCTGATACCAATCCCCGGAACCAAACATATCGAATACATGCGTGAAAATATCGGTGCATTGGATGTCGCCATGACACCAGATGTGGTTTCACATCTCTCTTCCGTATTCCGGGAAGAGAATGTTATCGGTACCCGTTATGCGGAAGCAGTAATGAAGGTGATGGATTCGGAGAGGGATAGAGTGCTGATTTGAAGCCATTTCCTTTTTGTAAGAAGAGGGGCTAAATTGAGCCCCTTTAATCATTTCGTCACTTTGTATTCAAGATTGAACGGTGTCGCTGAAATAACGTGGACAGTATACCCTCCGATATTTAGAGTTTTGTTGTCAATTGGAAACAAAAACTCAGTAGTATTGGGTGGGAGTTGTGAAATCTTAGCTTCTGGCTTTGTACTTTGGCTTATTGTTATTCCACCAAAAGGGTTCGAATAAACATTTGAGGTGTTTTGGCCATAACGGGTGAACACATCTTCATTTGATTGAATATTTACATCCATAAATCTGAAGATAATTTTATTGTCTTCAGTCAAACCTTGGAAGCGTAGTTCAGAGTAACCCGTATCGACTTTGCCACCCCAGATGTCAGCTTTACCAAACGCATTTGGTAAGTCCTTTGTTCGAGAAGTGCCAAACACCTTCCCTCCAATTGAAGTGTTTAGAACTGTATGCGAGTTTACATCAATATTATTGTAGTGTTGGATCTGTGAACATCCGCCCAAAAGTAGTGTTGATATTAATAATGCTTTTTTCATTGTGAATATTAGAATGCGGCAAAAAGAGACGCATTCTAAATCCGTATAGTGGTGTGAAGCAATAAAATACTTTGTTTGTATTACATCTTTTATAACACTAATATAAGTACTTAAATTATATTTTAAGTCCATCAAATTGATAGCTAACAAATTGTTTTTAAATATTAAAATGCGAGCATCTTACATTGGTTAAATTTGAGTCATTTTATGTTTTGTACTGCCTCAACCACCGCTTCTGTCACCCTTAGGTTTTGCAATCCATCCTTCACTGTTACGAGCGGCTTTTCTTCTTTGCGGATCACCCGGCAGAAGTGGTTAAGCTGCTCGACCAAAGGATCTTTTCGATCAAGCGCCATCGCTTCACACTCGAACGGTTTCCACCATGAGCGGTCGTCATCGTTGGCATAGTATTTCAATTGCATCGATGGGACAGAGATTGAGCCTTTGGTGCCTGCAATGTGGTAGCACTCTTCATTTGGGTAACTGGCGTAAGATTTGTTTTCCTGCGACGTTTGCTCCCAACTGCGAGGAGACGCCGCCGTATCAGAGAGAATAAAAGTACCCAGTGCGCCGCTGGCAAAGCGCAAATTAATGGCCACGGTATCTTCGACTTCATATTGGCGCTGGTGGTTGGAAGCCATGGCCTGAACGTCCACAATTTCCCCACACAAATAACGCAGGTTGCCAATTTCATGGATCAGGTTGATCAGGATTGGACCACCGCCTGCCTGGGTTCGCCAAGGCGCGGCTTCGAAATAATCATCCGGCTTATAGAAAAGGGCGCTCCCCTGAACCGCCACCAGATTGCCGAGCTTGCCGGAATCGATCAGCGCTTTGGTCTGTTTGATGATTGGGCTGTGCATCCGGTGATGGCCAACCAATAGAGAATCGTCGATCAATGGATCAACTTGGGCGATTTCCAGCAGGGTGTTGCCTTCTTCCAGCGATTGGGCAACCGGCTTTTCTATTAGGGTCGGGATGCGGTGCTTGATACACATTAAAGCTTGCCGGACATGGAGGTTGTTAGGCGTGGCAAGGATAATGCCGTCGGCAATGTTGGCATTCAACAGCGCTTCCAGATCCTCAAAATGGGGGACGCCTTGTTCGAGTGCAATGACTTTGCTGGCGTCGAATGGATCGACGACAGCCGCCAAATCACAATTCGGGTTTTCGGCAATTAACCGAATGTGATTTTTTCCAATTAATCCTGCCCCAACCACGGCGATCTTTGGCTTGTCCATTTGCACTTTGGTTCATCCCGAACAACTTTATCCATTAAGTGCCCATATTCTCAGCCTTAGCGGAACGGTTGCGTGTCTCTTTTTCCTGAATCTCTTATAAAACACCAGCCTTAACGGGGAAGGAATTCACACCTGCTTTAACATCTGAGACACATTTGGCCGAAATCCAGCAGCCAATTCGTCTAGGCTAAGCACAAAAGGCGTGCAGCAACAGCTCGTGCCCTGAAAACAATAAAAAAGACGTTTTATCGAGAGTTAAGGAAAGCACTTTGGTAGTAAGCAAGGACAAGGAATGCCGTGCTGGGAAGCGTTTAGAGATCTCAGTGTTTGGGGGATCTTAGCTTGAAGTGGGTTTTGCTTTGGTTGAAACGAATTGCCGATGGCGTCGCAGTCATGATGCTGGCCGCGATGTTCCTCATTTTCTGCGCACAAATCTTCTCCCGTTATGTACTGAACGAACCCATAGGGTGGTCAGCCGAGTTATTGCTGACACTTTGGCTGTGGGTGATTTTCTGGGTTGGGGCGTTTTGCCTTCGTGAAAAAGACCACATTCGCTTTGATCTCATATTCCACAGTGTGCCCGGCAAAGCGCAGCGTGTTTTCCTCATCCTTTCTGCTCTGGCACTGATCATCGGTTTCGGTGCCAGTTTTCTTCCCACTTGGGATTACATCACTTTCTACAAAATCAAAAAGAGCGCGATATTGAAATGGCGCTTGAATTACGTATTCAGCATTTATGGCATCTTCCTCGGGGCGATTATTATTCGTTACACCGTCACACTTATTCAGTATTTGAACCCAGGTTATACGTTACCCAACGATGATGGGCAGGTGGACGAATGAGCCTGGCATTAACACTTTGTCTTGCAACGGTATTTTTACTGGCTGGCATTGGCACGCCGGTGTCGTTTTCCATGATTATTGGCGCCATTGTCTATCTGGCGGTCAGTGGCCAAGATTTGGCGTTGGCTGGTGAGCAGATTATTCAGGGCTTCTACAACAGCTTTATCCTGTTGGCGGTACCGCTGTTTATTGTGGCGGCCAACATCATGAATGCGGGGAGTATTACTGACAGGCTTCTCAAGTTCTGTGTTGCCATGGTCGGGCATTTTCGCGGTGGGCTTGGCCATGTGAACATCGTTTCCAGCCTGATTTTTTCCGGCATGTCAGGATCTGCAGTGGCTGATGCGGCAGGGGTTGGGCGTGTCATCATCAATATGATGACAAAAGATGGCCGGTATCCTCCCAGTTACGCCGCCGCCATCACTGCGGCCTCAGCAACCATCGGACCTATCATTCCGCCCTCGATCCCTATGGTGATTTATGCGCTGGTGTCAGATACCTCGGTTGGGTATCTCTTTATGGCCGGGCTTTTACCGGGGCTTTTAATGGGCGCGGTGCTGATGGCGTTTAATGCCTACATGGCGACCAAACTGGATATTCCCAAAGAGCCAAAAACACCCACCAAAGAGATCCCCGGCATTACGCTGCGGGCTTTGCCGACCCTGATGATGCCCGGCATTTTACTCTTCGGGATTTATGGGGGGATCACCACACCAACAGAAGCGGCAGCAGTAGCAGCGGCGTATGCGTTGATCCTTTCGGTAATTTATCGCTCCATCAGTTTTAAACAGCTCTATCACGCATTGAAAGAAAGTGCGTATTCCTCAGCGTCTGTGGGATTGGTGATTGGTTCCGCGCTTATCTTCAACTACATCATTGCCACGGAGAATGTGCCAACAGCCATCGCGCAGTGGATAGGGGCGTCAGATTTCTCCCCGCTGGCGTTTTTGTTGATGGTTAACCTAATCTATCTGGGCTTGGGTTTTCTGTTGGACGCCACCACGGTGATTTTGGTGATCGTCCCGCTGTTTATACCGGCTTGCCGCGAACTGGGTATCGATCTGGTGCACTTCGGCGTGGTGACCGTGGTAAACCTGATGATTGGCCTTATCACGCCGCCTTACGGTGTGTTGCTGTTTGTCATTAACGGCACAACCAAAATCCCGCTGGCAGGCATTGTGAAACAGGTCGTCCCGTTCATTTTTGTGCTGCTTGCCGCGCTGCTTGTGATGATCCTTTCCCCTGATTTGGTACTGGCTATTCCCAGAATGATGGGATACCAAGGCTAGTTTTCTGCCCGTGCCAGTCACGGGCAAAAGCCCACAAATCTCGCTGTCCGTACATTTCTACTTCCCGTAAAAAGTCCGTTTTCCCCTTGGTGATAATGACTCAATAGGCTGATTTTATTGGCCTGTTTTGCCTTATTTGGTGCATATAAAAATAACTTATCCAAGCCAGTTTAATTCCTGATTGGTCTTGCTCTTTCTCTCCCGATAACGTGAAAGCCATAAAGATTTCGCGGTTTTATGCATTACAACGAAAACGGACAAGGAGAGAGTTATGGCATTAATCAGCCTGAGGCAATTGCTAGACCATGCGGCAGAGCACGGTTACGGCGTGCCGGCGTTTAACGTGAATAACATGGAACAGGTTCAGGCCATCATGCGCGCTGCAGCGCAATGTGACAGCCCGGTTATCTTACAAACCTCAGCCGGTGCGCGTAGCTATGCAGGCGCACCGTTTCTTCGTCACCTGATCCTCGCGTCTTTGGAGGAGTGGCCTCATATTCCCGTCTGCGTCCATCAGGATCACGGTGCTTCTCCGGCGGTTTGCGTGCAGTCAATACAACAGGGCTTTTCGTCAGTGATGATGGACGGTTCATTGCTGGAGGATATGAAAACGCCAGCGAGCTACGAATACAACTGCGACGTGACAGGCCGAGTCGTGAATATGGCTCATGCATGCGGGGTATCCGTTGAGGGGGAGTTGGGTTGCCTCGGCTCACTGGAAACAGGGGAAGCGGGTGAAGAAGACGGCTCCGGCGCGGAAGGCATACTGAGTCACGAACAATTGCTGACAGACCCGGAAGAAGCCGCCTTATTTGTGCGCCAAACTGGCGTGGATGCACTCGCCATTGCCATCGGTACCAGCCACGGCGCCTACAAATTTACCCGTCCACCGACAGGCGACATTCTTGCTATTGACCGTATCAAAGCCATTCATGAGCGCATTCCCGATACCCACCTCGTAATGCACGGCTCGTCTTCTGTGCCGCAGGAATGGTTGAAGATCATCAATGAATACGGCGGCGACATGGGCGAAACCTATGGCGTGCCGGTAGAAGAGATCGTTGAAGGGATCCGCCACGGTGTGCGCAAGGTGAATATCGACACCGACCTTCGCATGGCAAGCACAGGAGCCGTGCGCAAATTCCTGGCCGAGAACGGTTCGAACTTCGACCCCAGGAAATTCCTCAGTGCCGCGACCAACGGCATGCAGAACATCTGTCAGGATCGCTATGAAGCGTTTGGGTGTGTCGGCATGGCTTCCAAAATCTCGCCAATTAACCTCGAACAGATGGCATTGCGCTACGCCAGTGGCGAGTTGAATCCGTCCGTCCATTAACGGCAGGCAGTTCATATCTTTAGCAAGGAGAAGAGTTATGTCTGTAAAACACCCAATTTTGGCCGTAACGGGCTCATCCGGTGCAGGTACTTCGACCGTAAAAAACGCGATGGAGCAAATCTTTCGCCGTAATCAATTCAACGCTGCGGTGGTAGAAGGCGACAGTTACCATATGTATGACCGCGCAGAGATGCGCGAGCGCTTGAAACGGGCGCAGGAGAAAGGCAAAAACCTTAGCCATTTTGGCCCGGAAGGGAACAATTTTGACGAGCTGGAAAACACCTTCCGCACCTATGCAGAAACGGGCTCAGCAATGCGCCGCTACTACATTCACAATGAAGAAGAGGCGCGGCTGCACAATCAAAAAGCGGGCGGCTTTACCGATTGGCAACCCATTCCCGAAGGTTCAGACCTGCTGTTCTATGAAGGCTTGCATGGCGGTGTAGTAACGGCGAAAAACAATGTTGCCCAGTATGTCGACCTGTTGATTGGCGTGGTACCCATTGTGAATCTTGAGTGGATTCAGAAAATCCACCGCGATACCAATGTGCGCGGCTATAGCCGTGACGCTGTAACGGATACCATATTGCGCCGTATGCATGACTACGTGCATTACATCACGCCGCAGTTTTCCCTTACCGACATCAATTTCCAGCGCGTGCCCATGGTCGATACCTCGAATCCGTTTATCGCCCGCGACATTCCAACCCTGGATGAAAGCATGGTGGTTATCCGCTTCCGCGACCCGAAAAAAACCGGTGTCGACTTCCAATATTTGTTGAACATGGTGGATGGTTCGTTCATGTCGCGTCGAAACAACATTGTGGTGCCCGGCGGGAAAATGGGGCTGGCGATGGAACTTGTCATGCAGCCGTTGATTGAGGAGCTGGTATTCAGTGGCTCCAACCGGGTGAGTGTTGCCACCACACACGATCGCTTTGCCAAGCGTGAAGTGAGCGTATAAGGAGATTCACTATGATGAGAAAAGGGACGACATTTACCCGCTTTATTATCGAAGAGCAGCGACGCATTCCCAACACCACCGGTGAGTTCACCTTGCTGCTCAGTGCCATTGTCACCGCCTGCAAAGAGATTTCCGATGGCGTAAACCGCGGCCAGCTGATCAATGTGCTTGGCAGCGCCGATACAGAAAACGTACAGGGCGAAACACAGAAGAAACTCGACATTATTTCCAATGAAATCATGCTCAAAGCATTGGAATGGGGTGGACACCTGTCTGGCATGGCGTCTGAGGAAATGGAAGACGTTTATCCCATTCCGGCACGCTTTCCGAAAGGGAAATATCTGGTGGTGTTTGACCCACTGGATGGCTCTTCCAACACAGAAATTAACGTTTCTATCGGCACCATTTTTTCCATTCTCCGCTGTCCTGAGGGCATCACCAATCCGACGGAAGCGGACTTTTTACAACCAGGCACGCAACAGGTTTGCGCGGGATATGTGCTCTATGGCCCCGCGACAAATTTGGTGCTGACTACAGGGCAAGGGGTGAACGGCTTCACGCTGGATCAGGACATTGGCGAGTTTATCCTTACTAATCCCAAGCTGAAAATTCCCACAGCGGCCAAAGAGTTCGCGATCAATATGTCTAACCAGCGCTACTGGGAACCGGCGATTAAACGCTATATCGATGAGTTGATTGCAGGAGATGACGGCCCGCGTGAGAAAAACTTCAATACCCGCTGGATAGCCTCCATGGTGGCGGAAGTGCACCGGATCCTGATGCGCGGCGGTATCTTTCTCTATCCGAAAGATGGGCGGGAGAATGTGCACAAAGGGCGTTTGCGCCTGCTTTATGAAGCTAATCCCATGAGCTTTATCATCGAGCAGGCCGGAGGCGCAGCGTCTACAGGACGAGGACGCATCCTCTCTGTCGTACCGGACAGTCTGCACCAGCGTATCCCTGTGATCATCGGCGCGAAAGAAGAAGTCGAGCGGGTTGAGCAATATCACCGCGAAATGGATGCAACATTGGGTGAGCAAGCCGTGCCTCACCGGCAAATGGAACCCACTACTTAAGCCCACACCTTGCCCACTCAATGTGGGCTTTTTTTTCACTGGAAGTTCCCTTACCACTTCATTCTAAAACTGGATAGTCACTGACAGGTAAACGCGAAGTATTTGCCGTGGTCTGATTTTAAATTATTGAAAAATATTGAATTAACATTGCATCAACAATTGGCATTGTGTTTGCAGTTACAAATTGGAGGAAACAGCGATGAAAGGAAAGTCATCCAATATGGTTTCAAAGTTGCAGTTGTTTACGTTGCTAAATATGTCTGAACAAGCCGTGAGGGAGTGCTTGAGTGGCATCGTGCGTGAAGCCGCCCAACAGGCAGTCGTTCCCAGTTTTAAGCATTTGAACGGCGATATTGATGTTTCCTTCAAAAGCAACAACGACATAGTGACTGAAGCGGATGTCGATATGCAGCAACGTATCAACGACGCCCTGAACGAAATCTGGCCCGATATCCCTGTGTTAGGTGAAGAGCAGGCAGCAGCAGTCCAACAAGCCATTTTGCAGACCGGGAGCGGCGCATTCTGGGTGTTGGATCCAATTGATGGCACCAGCAATTTCGCGTTTGGCATTCCCTATTTTTGTACATCGCTATCACTGGTTTACGAGCACCAGGTGCAATTAGGGCTGGTTTACGACCCCATCCGAGACGAGTGCTTTTTTGCCACCCGACAAGGCGGCGCCAGCCTCAATGGCGAGATCCTGGACAGCACCGCGCTCAATGTTCCGGCCAAGCTGGAAAACGTCATGGCCTTGGTAGATTTCAAACGGCTTTCACCGGTTTTGGCGACCGCACTGGCTTCCACGCCACCTTACCGCTCTCAACGTAGTTTTGGAGCAAGCGCTCTGGATTGGTGTTGGATTGCCGCCAATCGCTGTCAATTGTACCTGCATGGCGGGCAGAAGCTTTGGGATTACTCAGCGGGGTGGCTGATCCTGAAAGAAGCGGGCGGGGAATCCTCTTCGTTTGATGGCACACCGGTTTTCAAGCCAGCCCTGGCATCACGCAACGTACTTGCCGCGTCACACCCTGTGCTGTTCAAACAATGGCAGCAATGGTTATCGCCATTCGTCACTTCAAAAACCGGACAAAACAGCGGGGTACGTATCTTTGACCCTGGATAATGACCCTGGATAAAACCGACAAATATTCAGGCGCTTGTCACCGCTAAGCGCCCAATAACAATAAGTCACTGACACTTTGGCCCAACTTACATCGCAAGAGGGTAAGCACCGTTTTGCCCAAATTTCGCTGGCTCTGTCGTTGTAAGCAACACCACAGCGGACAGGAAGTAGCACAAAGGAGTAAGCAATGAGCAAAAACGTAGAAGCGATATTAACGCGCTATCAACACCGCCGTGAGCGGCTGATTGATATGCTGCTCGCGATACAGGATGCTGATGGATATATCTCTGATTCCTCAGTTCATGTATTGGCAAACGGGCTGAATCTGTCGCCGTTGGACGTGAGAGAGACACTTTCTTTTTATCACTTTCTTCACGATGAACCGGCCGGAGAGCACAAAATCTATCTGGCCGATACCGTCATAGCTCGAATGAATGGCTATGAAGACGTCAGAGAAGCGCTGGAAAAGGCCACCGGATGTGAGTTTGGCTCGGTGTCCGCCAATGGCCGCTTTGGGCTCTATGACACTCACTGTATCGGCTTGTCTGATCAGGAACCCGCGATGTTGGTGGACGGCATCCCGTTTACGCGCCTTACGCCGGACAAAGCCCGCACCCTGATTGCCGCCCTGAATGCCGGGGTATCGCCTGCATCGCTGGCAAACCCCAAAGGTTTGGCTGCGGATAGCCTTGCGTATATTGAGGAACTCGTTGAGTCCAATATACGTCAGTCTGGCCCCGTCTTTTTCTCTGATGCGATTGATGTGGATACCGTTATCCGTGACGTTGTCACTCAATTGCCTGCTGAAATCATTGATGCAACCAGCACATCCAAACTGCGAGGCCGCGGTGGTGCGGGTTTTTCTGCCGGGTTGAAATGGCGTTTGTGTTATGACGCGGTCGGCAGTGAAAAATATGTCATCTGTAACGCCGATGAAGGGGAGCCAGGCACCTTTAAAGACAGGGTGATCCTCACACATGCACCAGAGCAGGTCTTTGCCGGTATGATCATTGGCGGCTACGCCACAGGCGCCAAAGAAGGGATCATTTACCTTCGTTACGAATACCGCTTTTTGGTTGAGTACCTCGAAAAAACTCTGCAGTCACTGCGCGAACGCAATCTGCTGGGTAAAGCGATTGGCGGAAACACCGGTTTTGACTTCGATATCCGCATTCAACTGGGCGCGGGAGCTTATATTTGTGGGGATGAATCAGCACTGATTGAGTCCTGCGAAGGCAAGCGCGGCACGCCGCGTGTTAAGCCGCCGTTCCCTGTTCATCAGGGGTATCTGGGTTGCCCAACGGCAGTCAATAACGTTGAAACTCTGGCAAACGTCACCCGCATCTTTGAAAAAGGTGCGCGTTGGTATGAAGCCATGGGTACCTCTGAATCGGCGGGTACGCGCTTAATCAGCGTTTCCGGTGATGTAGACAAGGCCGGTATCTACGAAATTGAGTGGGGTATTTCCCTTAAGGATGTACTGGAAACCGTCGGCGCACGAAATCCAAGGGTCGTGCAGGTCAGTGGTCCATCTGGTGAGTGCGTCTCTGCCGCCAAAGACGGTAACCGTGTCTTCTCCTACAAAGACCTCTCCTGTAACGGTTCGTTGATGGTGTTCAGTTATGAACGCAATCTGCTGGATATCGTCAGGCAGTTTATCCATTTCTTTATGGAAGAATCCTGCGGGATTTGTGTGCCATGCCGCGCCGGTAATGTGGAGCTTCACAACAAGATCTCCTTGATCATCGAAGGGCGTGCGGTTGAGCAGGATCTCGATGAAATCATCGCCTGGAGCAAGATCATCCGTGGTGCAAGCCGATGTGGCTTGGGCACTACGTCCCCAAAACCTATCCTGACGTCGCTCAGTGCGTTTCCCGAGGAATACCATAAAAAGCTAGTCACCCAGAGCGGACCATTGCTGGCGTCGTTTGATCTCAACGAGGCGCTGGAAGGTTATGCAATAGCCACCGAAGCCCTGATGGATGATACAGGGGCAGACCAAGCAACGGAGGTGTCGAAATGAGCATTAAATTAACCATCGACGGCAAGGAAGTGACCGCAGACGAAAACCAGATGCTGGTGGATGTCGCACTCGATAACGGTGTGTATATCCCAACGCTCTGCTACCAGCGCGGGAAGCCGTGCCTGGGCACCTGCCGGGTTTGTACCTGCAAAGTCAATGGCAACAATGTGGCGTCCTGCACCATGCCGGTTTCTGAAGGCATGGTGGTGGAAGTGAACGAACCCGAAACCACAGACATCCGCAAGGCATTGATAGAAATGCTGTTTGTGGAAGGTAAGCACAATTGCCCAAGCTGCGAAAAGAGCGGTCGATGTGACTTACAGGCGGTGGGTTATGAAACCGGCATGATGGTATCGCGTTTTCCTTACCGTTTCCCGGTTACCGAGAACGACTTCCGATCAGAAAAGATCTGGTTGGAGCGTGATCGCTGCATTTTCTGCCAGCGTTGCGTGGAGTTCGTGAAAGATCGTGAGTCCGGCAGGAAGATCTTCAACATCAGCGGCCGTGGAGCAAACGCCCGTATCGAAATCGATGTCGCGTTGGCAGACAAAATGAGTGACCAGCAGGTGACTGAAGCCATGGAACTGTGTCCTGTCGGCTGCATCCTGAAAAAAGCCGTAGGCTTTGATGCGCCAATCGGTAAACGCAAGTTTGATATTGAATCTGTGCGCGAGCGTGCGATTGGGAGGGAAAGCAAATGAGTAACCATTCTCACAACAGTAACGTGATTTTTTCCCACGACTTACCACGCACGCCGCTGGATGAAGAAACCCAGGCTTTGCGGGATGGCAAGATCAAAGTCGCCATGATTGGCCTTTGTGGCTGCTGGGGCTGCACCTTGTCTTTTCTGGATATGGACAGCCGCCTGGTGGACTTGCTGGGTAAAGTCACCATCACACGTTCTTCGATTACCGACATCAAACGTATCCCGGAGCGCTGCACCATCGGATTTGTCGAGGGGGGCATTGCCAACGAGGAGAACATAGAAACCCTCGAACACTTCCGGGAGAACTGCGACATCCTGATTTCTGTCGGTGCCTGTGCAGTATGGGGCGGCGTGCCGGCCATGCGCAATCAGGTATCGCTGACTGAATGTCTGGATGAAGCCTATATCTCGTCAACAACCCGTCCGCCTGGCACAGAAAACGTGATTCCCCACATTGATGTTCCCCGCATCACCACCAAGGTCTATCCCGCCCATGAAGTGGTGAAAATGGATTACTTCATCCCGGGTTGTCCACCGGATGGCGATGCCATCTTCAAGGTGCTCGATGATCTGGTGAATGGCCGGGAAGTCGATTTGCCGACGTCTGTTAACCGTTACGACTGAAGGGAGAAAGGATTATGAGTAAAACACTCGTCATTGATCCGGTAACGCGGATTGAAGGGCACGGAAAAGTCACCCTCCAGTTGGATGACAACAACAAGGTAGTGGATGCACGGCTCCAGGTGGTCGAATTCCGTGGTTTTGAACGCTTCATTCAAGGGCACCCATATTGGGAAGCGCCGATGTTGCTGCAACGCATTTGTGGTATCTGCTTTGTCAGTCATCATCTTTGTGGCGCGAAAGCGCTGGATGACATGGTTGGTGTCGGCCTGAAAGACGGCATTAAGATGCTGCCGACGCCGGAAAAAATGCGTCGTTTAGGCCATTACGCCCAACAGTTACAGTCTCATGTAACGGCCTATTTCTACCTGATTGCGCCGGAAATGGTGTTCGGCATTGAATCCGCGCCGGAAAAACGCAATGTGCTCGGTCTGGCGGAAGCCAATCCGGAACTGGTGAAACGGGTGATTGAACTACGACGCTGGGGTCAGGAGTTGATTGTGGCTGTGCTGGGTAAGCGCATGCACGGTATCAGCTCGATCCCGGGTGGGGTGAACAACAACCTCAGCATTGAAGTGCGGGATAAGTTCCTCAAAGGCACCGACGATCTGCTTTCTATCGACGAGGTGATTGATTACGCGCAGGACGCCCTCAACCTGTTTTACAGCTATCACGAAGCGCACCGCGACGAAATTGATAACTTCGGTATCACCAAGGCGCTGGATATGTGTCTGGTCGATGAAAACGGCGACGTGGATTACTACCACGGCGACATGAAAGTGATCGACGAAAACAAAAACGTGGTGCTGGAAACCAACTATCACGACTACCTCGACCATTTCTCCGAAGCGACAGAAGCCTGGAGTTACATGAAATTCCCATACCTGAAAGCCATGGGTCGGGAAGCGGGCTCTGTCCGGGTTGGGCCTTTGGCGCGCCTCAATGTAACCCGCCGCTATAACACGCCGCTGGCACAGGAAGCGCTGGAACGTTTCCATGACTACACCAAGGGCAAAGCCAACAACATGACCCTGCATACCAACTGGGCGCGGGCGATTGAAATCCTGCATTCTGCAGAGCTGATCAAAGATTTGCTCAATGACCCGGACTTACAAGGGGAAAATTTACTGCTGAATACCACGCCGGAGTTGTGGACAGGTGAAGGCGTCGGCGTTGTAGAAGCGCCCCGTGGAACCTTGCTTCACCACTACCGCGCAGATCAGGCAGGGAATATGACCTTTGCCAACCTGATTGTTTCCACCACCCAGAACAACACGGCCATGAACCGCACTGTAAAGGCCGTGGCGCAGGAGTGGATTTCGGGCAAAGCAGAGATCACCGAAGGCATGATGAATGCCATAGAAGTCGGGATTCGTGCTTATGACCCATGTCTGAGTTGTGCCACCCACGCCATGGGACAAATGCCACTTCAGATCACCATGCTGGACGCGAAAGGAAGGTTGATTGATGAAAAATTCCGATAAATCACTGCCACTCGATGCCTTCGACCTTATCTATGGCATCGGCAATGTAGGGCGTGAGGATGATGGGCTGGGATGGGCGTTTATTGATGCCATTGAGGCGGAAAAGCTCTCCGATGCCCAGTTGGTTCGTCACTATCAACTCTTCTTTGAGGATGTGGATTTAATCCGCCGCCACCAACGGGTGTTGTTTGTGGACGCCACCAAAGCAGATACCTCAAGACGGTTTGCGATGGAGCGCGTGGCGCCGAGGCTGGATGACAGTTTCACCTCCCACGCCATCTCCGTGCAAAGCATCGTCGCCATGTGTCACCAGTGTTATGGTGTTTATCCCGATATTTGGCTGCTCACCATAAAAGGTTACTCGTGGGAGCTGTCAGAAGGGCTGACGAAAAAAGCACAGGCCAACCTGTATGCGGCACTTAACGCTGTGCAGTTTACCGGTGTGGAGGAAACAGATACGCGCCCGGCGCTAGAGCGTGTGAACAGCGCTCTGGCTGAAAACGGACAACAGACACTAACAAGGATATCAAGATGAACAAACCCAATGCAGAAAACGTGGCCCGCCTGATCCTTGAAGCGCCGATTGGGCAATATATAGGTGAAGACGGTGCAGCCGTTTTGGCGCAGCAAGCCGCAAGGGAAATGACGCTGGAAGATGGCGAATTTCTTTACCGCGCCGGGGACACAGCGAACAGCTTTTACATTGTGACAGAAGGCAGACTGGCCTTTTGCCGGGAAAACAAAAGCTCAGGAAAAATAAACCTGCTGCACACTCTGCATCAGGGGGATTTGATTGGCGAGCTTAGTTTTATCGATGGCGAACCTAGGTCTATTTCCGTTCAGTCTATCGGTTCAGCACGGTTGCTTTGTTTCGACCGTGACAGCATTGACCCGCTGATCACCTCACATCCCAAGCTGGTGTTTGATTTCATGCGTGCGGTAGTGAAAAGGGTTCACCACACCGTCGCTGCAATCGGTCAGCAGCAGGCTGAATTGGCCGACTACATCGCCACAGGAGGGAAAGGGCGTTACTAAGCGTGATCCTCCCGACATGAAACATTGATTCCTTTCGTTCCCCCGTTGCACTTCCGACAACGGGGGCTTTTTCTATCTGCCGTTCTGTTTCTGCCAGACCAAAACCTCATCAAACCGCCTCAATATGGAAAGAAAGTGTCCAGTTTTGTCCTTGTCTGGAAAGTGAGCTTTCGCATTTCAGCCTGCGCGTAAATACTTTGTAGATGAATTGTATTCATTTGGTGCGTGCCATCGCCCGCTCCAGGTGGGTTTGTGATGTGTTGAACGGGCAAACGGGAAGGTTGGCACACTACGTGCTGTATCACTTACTCAGGTGCTGAAAACAGCGATGTCACGAGCACACTCTCGATAACACAAAGGAACTGTGTAAAGCCTATGCATGAGTTATCAATCTGCGAAAGCATCGTCCAGACATTGGCTTCTCAAGCCAAGGTTCATGAGTTCAGCCGGGTTTCAGTATTAAGGCTGGAGATAGGACAGTTTGCGGGGGTGGAACTGGAAGCGCTCAAATTTTGTTTTCCAGTCGTCGCGATGGGCACGTTGGCTGAGGATGCCAGGCTGGAAATAACGACCATTAATGGAACGGGTTGGTGTGAGCAATGCCAATGCTCGGTAAACATGGAAGAGCGCTTTTCGCCATGCCCGGATTGCGGTGTTACCGGTTTGCCGCTGTCCCAGGGGGATGAAATGCGAATCGCCAATGTGGAGGTAGAGTAATGTGTACAGTCTGTGGCTGCGGCGAGAGCAGCATTGAAAACCACCATTCACATGATCACGAACATCATCACCATCATCATGATGGTCATCACCACCACTACGGTCATGGGCCTGCCGGGGCACACGCACCGGGTTTAAGTCAGGCACGGATGATCAGCATTGAGCAAAACATACTGGCGCAAAACGACACCTATGCCGGGCATAACCGTCAGGCGTTTGCTGAAAAAGCGCAGCTCGCATTAAATCTGGTTTCCAGCCCTGGCTCCGGTAAAACGACGCTACTGGTGAATACCCTTAAACACCTGTCCGGCAAATGGCCGCTCGCCGTGATTGAAGGCGATCAGCAAACCACCAATGACGCCGATCGAATCCGCGAAACCGGCGTGAATGCCATTCAGGTAAATACCGGGAAAGGCTGTCATCTCGATGCACACATGGTGGGTCATGCCGCTGAGGCGCTGAATTTGGAACAACAAGGCGTTTTGTTTATTGAAAACGTCGGCAATCTGGTTTGCCCAGCGGCGTTCGATTTGGGTGAGCACTGTAAAGTTGCGATCCTCTCCGTGACCGAAGGCGAAGATAAACCTATCAAGTACCCGGACATGTTTGCTGCGGCCAAGCTGGTCATCCTCAATAAGGCGGACTTGCTGCCGTATCTCTCCTTTGACCTTGATGCCTGCATGGCGCATATCCGTCAGGTGAATCCTGAAGCGACCATTCTTACTTTGTCTGCAACCACAGGTGAAGGCATGGAAAGCTGGTATGAATGGCTGGCTGCCCAGCGTGAAATTATCGCGGGCAACGCAGTTGTCCAGGCGGGTTGAAGAGGTAACCGCCATGCAGCAAACACGGCTTCCCATCATTTTGGTTGTTGACGACGAGCCGCTTTCCCTACAGGCGCTAAGACGGACACTGGAAGAGGATTTCACCGTCCTGACAGCGGATAACGTGACAGACGCAGAAAAAGTGCTGTCCGAAATCCCGGTTCAGGTGGTGCTTTCTGACCAACGTATGCCGGACATGACGGGCATGGACTTTCTTACCCGTGTCCGCAGGCAATGGCCGGAAGTGATCCGGATTATCATTTCCGCCTATACCGACCCGGCTGATCTCATCAAAGGCATTAACGACGCTGGTATCTATAACTTTGTGCCCAAGCCCTGGCAGCCGGAACAATTGCTGCTGACGCTGACCAATGCCGCCCAGCTCTATCGCCTGCAAAAAGAAAACAGTGCCTTGAACCTGGAATTGAAACGCACGGTTCCGCAAGTGGACGAGCAACTTAAACAGAAACGGGAGCAGCTAAAGGCGCGTCACCGTTTCGACAATATTGTCTGCGCACCGGACAGCCCGATGAAAGATATCTGCGACACCGTGGCGCGAATTGCTCCGTATGACATTCCGGTGTTAGTGACGGGCGAATCCGGTACCGGTAAAGAGCTGATCACCCGGGCGCTGCATTACAGCAGTCACCGGGCAGACAAACCCTTTGTGACCGAAAACTGCGGCGCAATGCCGGTTCAGCTTTTAGAGAGTGAGCTGTTTGGTCATACCCGTGGGGCGTTTACCGGCGCAACAACCGAGCGGATTGGTCTGCTGGAACAGGCAGACGGTGGCACCGTGTTTCTCGATGAAATCGGCGATACCTCGCTGGAGTTCCAGGTCAAGCTGCTGCGCTTTTTACAAGAAGGCGAAATGCGGCCGCTGGGGAGTAACCGAAGCCGCAAAGTGGATGTCCGGATTATATCGGCGACGAACCGCAATCTGGAAGAAGAAGTGCGTGCCGGACGATTCCGGGAAGATCTTTTCTACCGTCTCTCGGCCATGCCAATTCATCTTCCCGCGTTGCGAGACAGAGATATGGATATTCCTTTTATCGCCAACCGGATTTTGCAAAACACCATGCAGGCTTATGACAAGCTGGTGGACGGATTTTCCGAAGAAGCCCTGGTCTGTATGCAGACCTATCACTGGCCGGGCAATGTGCGGGAGTTGGAAAACGAAATCCGGCGCATGCTGGTCATGGCAGACACGCCGCAACTCGGCGCAGATTTGCTCTCACCCAAGGTGCTGAGAGGCGCTTGCGGCGAGTCGGAAGATGATGTGTTGATGGAGCTTGAGGAAGGCAATCTGAAAGATCGCGTCGAAGTACTGGAAGCGCGGATCCTCAAGGAAACCTTGATTCGTAACCGCTGGAACAAGAGTAAAGCGGCACTGGAACTGGGACTGTCCCGTGTTGGCCTGCGAGCCAAACTGGAACGCTATGGTCTTGAACAAGACAAGCTGGGAAACGAGTAACTTGCCTGTTTCCGGCTGCAAAGGAGAAAGAATATGTGCCTAGGGATCCCCGGACAGATTACGGCGATTGAAGACGAAGCCAATGGCATTGCCATTGTGGAAATCTCCGGCGTCCGTCGGCCTGTGAACATTGCCTGTGTCATGGATGGGCGAACGGCGGCGGAGTGTATTGGCGATTGGGTGTTGGTGCATGTCGGATTTGCCATGAGCCGTATCGATGCCGAAGAAGCGGCAAAGACGCTGGCGCTACTGGTGGAAATTGGCGAATTGCAGGAAGAGCTTCATGCCATTGAACGTTCTGCCAACGCAGACAATTTGGGAGAGGATGCACATGAAGTACGTCGATGAATTCAGAAATCCTGCCATTGTGAACGGCATGCTGGATGCCATACGTGTCCAGCTGAAAAAGATTGAAGCGAAGCGCCAGCCGAAAGGCAAAAAAGGCCAGAAAATGCGGCCACTCCAGCTGATGGAGTTTTGCGGCGGGCATACCCATACCTTGTTTAAGTACGGGATTGAGAACCTGCTGCCTGACAGTATCGAAATGGTTCATGGCCCCGGTTGTCCGGTTTGTGTGCTGCCCATGGGGCGCGTTGACGAATGTATTCAGATTGCAGAAAGACCGGAGGTGATTTTTACCACCTTTGGCGATGCGATGCGTGTTCCCGGGACAAAAGGCAGTCTGCTGGATGCTAAGGCGCGGGGAAGCGATATCCGTATGGTTTACTCGCCGCTGGACGCATTGGCGCTGGCAAAGAAACATCCGGACAGAGAGGTGGTTTTCTTTGCGCTGGGTTTTGAAACGACCATGCCGAGTACGGCGCTGACAGTGCTGCAAGCCGCCAAAGAAGGCATCGCTAATTTCTCACTTTTCTGCAATCACATTACGACCGCGCCGACAATTGAAGCGATTCTGAACGAGCCGGATCTCAAGCTCGACGGCTTTCTCGCGCCGGGACATGTGAGCATGGTGATTGGCATGGAACCTTTCCAGTTTATTGCCCGGGACTATCAAAAACCTATCGTGATCACCGGTTTCGAACCGCTCGATATCCTGCAATCAATCCTGATGCTGGTTACCCAGATTGCCGAAGAACGTTGCGAAGTCGAAAACCAATATCGTCGTGTCGTCGAAGATAAGGGGAACGATCCTGGGCTTTCTGCAATGGAAGAGGTTTATGAAACCTATCCGGTGACGGAACTGCGAGGGTTTGGCGAGATTGGCGATGCGGGCGTCAGGTTGCGTCCTGAATTCGCCCAATGGGACGCCGAGCGTAAGTTTGCCGTTTCACGTATCGAAACGCACGATCCCGATGCCTGTCAGTGCGGTGAAGTGCTCAAAGGGCTTATTCGTCCTTGGCAATGCGCAATGTATGGGAAACGCTGTACGCCACAACAACCTCTCGGCGCGTTAATGGTTTCTTCTGAAGGCGCGTGTGCGGCTTATTACAACCATGGTTTCCGTGTGCCTGAGAAGGGAAAAGGACGAATTGCTGTGCTGGATACGACCCACGAAAGCCACGACGAACAACCGGTAAAACTCGCGCAAAGGAAATAGCCGATGATGCATAAGAAACTGGAACTGCCGGAAGAAACCGACGAAGTGAGGATCACGCTGGCGCATGGGAGCGGCGGGAAAGCGATGCGCGATTTGGTGGAAAACGAGATCTTGCCGTATTTCACCAATCCACTGCTTTCGCCGCTGGAAGATCAGGCGCGAATTCCGCTTCATTCGTTTGGGCCTTTAGGCGATCGAATGGCAATGACGACAGATTCCTTTGTTGTCGATCCACTCTTTTTTCCCGGCGGGGATATTGGTTCGCTCGCGATTAATGGCACGGTCAATGACCTTGTGATGTGCGGCGCCATGCCACTTTATATGACTTGCGGCCTGATTATTGAAGAAGGGCTGCCACTTTCAACGCTGAGAGCCGTGCTGGCAAGTATGCAGAAAGCGGCGGACGATGCCGGTGTGTTTATTGTCTCCGGTGATACCAAGGTGGTGCATAAAGGGGCGGCGGACAAGCTGTTCATTAATACCGCCGGGATTGGTGTTGTCCCTAAGTTTGTTGATATCCGTGCGGATGCAGCGCGTGCGGGCGATGTGGTGATTGTCAATGGCTCGGTGGGTGACCATGGTGCCACTGTTATGGCAGCCAGAGGCGATTTGGCGTTGGATGCCGACCTGCGTTCAGATTGCCGATCGCTCCATCAGGAAGTGAATACCTTGCTGGCAAGCGCCCAGGTTCGTTGCCTGCGCGATGCCTCCCGTGGCGGTATTGCCACTGTGCTGAATGAGTTTGCCGAAAGCAGCGGTGTGCGGATCGTGCTGGATCAACATGCTGTTCCTGTGCGCGATGAAGTCCGCGGTGTGTGTGAACTGCTTGGCCTGGATCCGCTTTATCTTGCCAATGAAGGCAAGTTTGTTGCCATTGTGCCTGCGGATCAGGCGGAAGAAGCGGTGAAAGCCCTGCGTAAACACCCGGGAGCCGAGCAGGCCGCCATTATTGGCCGCGTCGAAACGGTTTCTGAATCCCGCCCTTATGCAGGGGTGTCGATGCAAACCACGTTTGGTAGCGAACGGATGATAGACATGCTGGCAGGGGATCAACTGCCGCGTATCTGCTGAAAATTTTTGTTGAACAAACACAGCCCAGTGCTGGTTGAAATAGGAAGGTTCAAAATGAAGCGTAATGGAATTCAACTTGCAGCGTTTTCAGTTGCCACTCTGCCGCTTGCCGCGGTAGCTCATTCCGGTGATCCACTGCACAGTGGGTTTTGGTCCGGTTTTAGTCATCCCTTTACCGGAGCCGACCACATCATGGCCATGTTGGCCGTTGGCATGTGGGCAGTGTTACTCAAAAATTCAGGGGTAAAAAATGCCACCCGCTTTGTGCCCATTTCATTTCTTGCTGCGATGCTGGTGGGTGCAATCCTGACCGTTTCAGGTGTTGTTGTGCCGCTGGTGGAAACGGGCATCGCGCTGTCTGTCATGCTGTTCGGTTTGCTGCTGGTGGGTGGTATACGTCTACCACTTAACGTGACATTGTCACTTGTTGCGTTCTTTGCCTTGTTCCACGGTATGGCGCACGGCGCTGAAATGCCAACGACTGCGGCAACAATCAGCTATTTTGCAGGTTTTATCGCTGCCAGTTCTGCACTTCTGGCAATGGGCTCTGCGGCGGCCAAACTGGCAACACAAACCGCATTTTCACGCTATGCCATGTCACTTTCCGGCGGTGTGTTCGCTTTGGGTGGCATCTACCAATTGGTGATGTAGGGCGGCTGCCATGCAGGTTCAGCGATTGCGTATCCGGGGTGTTGTTCAGGGGGTGGGTTTCAGACCCGCCGTCTGGCATATCGCCCAGTCACTGTCACTGAAAGGCAGTGTACTGAACGATGGTGAAGGCGTGGTGGTCGATCTCTGGTGTTCACAGAAAGAAGCCAGTGATTTTATCGACCGGTTAATCGCTGAATGCCCGCCATTGGCGTCGATTGAATCAGTGGAAAGTGCGCAATGGAAGACCAGCGAATCCGTGCTGCCACCGGACGGTTTCACCATTGCAGAAAGCCATGAGTCGGCGCAGATCAATGCTGGGATTCCGGTGGATGCCTGCATTTGTAAAGCGTGTGCCGATGAAACGCTGGATCCGCAAAGCCGTCGTTACCGCTATCCGTTTACCAACTGCACCCATTGTGGGCCAAGGCTTTCCATCATCAAGGCATTGCCCTATGACAGGCCAAAAACCAGCATGGCGGCATTTCCTTTGTGTGCAGCATGCGAGAGTGAATACCGCAATCCAGCAGATCGCCGCTTTCACGCGCAGCCTGTCGCTTGTCCTGATTGTGGCCCTTCGGTCTGGCTGACCGACACATCCGGTCAACGGCTAGAGATTGACTCGGTTGATGCTATTGATGCCGCTTCAACGTTGATTGGCAGGGGAGAGATTCTGGCGGTGAAAGGGCTGGGCGGCTTTCATTTGGTGTGTGATGCCACCAATGAAGAGGCCGTAACCCAACTTCGCCTGCGTAAAAGAAGACCCGCTAAACCTTTCGCTGTCATGATGCCGGATTTGGAAATGGCGGAACTTTACTGTGCCTTGAATGACGCAGGCAGGGAAGCCATTCAAAGTGCAGCGTCACCTGTTGTGATTGCCCCTCGAAATGAGGTGACAACGTCACATAAAAACATCGCAAACAGCATTGCCCCCGGGCTGGATGAACTCGGCATCATGCTACCAGCCACGCCGCTGCATTTGTTGCTGTGCCGTGATGCAGGCATTCCCCTGGTCATGACCTCCGCCAATCTCAGTGGCAACCCTCAATGCATCGACAACGATGAAGCCTTGGCTGATCTGGCCGATATTGCCGATTTTTTCCTGCTGCATGATCGCGATATTGTGGTGCGTGTTGACGACTCTGTACTGCGGCAAACCGCATCAGGGATGCAGACTATTCGCAGGGCGAGGGGCTTTGCGCCTAGTCCTCTGAAGCTTCCTGCTGGCTTTGGAGAGTCAGAAAAAGTGCTGGCGCTCGGCGGCGAAGTCAAAAACGCTTTTTGTTTGCTTTCTTCCCATGGTGCGGTGCTGGGGCAATATGTCGGTGACCTTGAATCTGCCCGGGTTTGGGACGACTTCAACCGCCTCTTGTCTCATTATCAAAGGCTCTACCGCTTCGAACCCCAGAAGGTGGCCGTGGACGCGCATCCCGAATACATTGCGTCGAAATATGGTCGCGCCGCGTTTTTGCCTGAACAACGGGTTGAAGTCCAACATCATCATGCCCATGTTGCTGCCTGCATGGGCGACAACGGACTGGCGTTGGATTCCGCGCCCGTCATCGGCGTGGTATTTGATGGGCTTGGATTCGGCGAAGACGGCACACTGTGGGGCGGTGAATTTTTGCTGGCAGACTACCGCCACTTTTCCCGTATCGCCCATTTGAAACCCGCCGCGTTACCCGGTGGTGCAACCGCCATTAAACAGCCCTGGCGTAACCTTGTCGCAAGGTTTGGCGAGTCAGGCTCAAGGGAAGCGTTTCTCGCAGAAAGACTTCAGGCGCAGGGCATCGAATTGTCTGCCATCAACACAGTGAAACAGATGGTAGAAAAGGGGTTTAATGCACCCATTTCGTCTTCCGCAGGTCGTCTGTTTGACGCGGTTTCTGCTGCGCTTGATGTCTGTACCGATACTCAAACTTACGAAGGCCAGGCGGCAATCGAACTGGAAGCGCTGGCACATCAACGTCAGGACGCTTTTGCCTATCCGTTTGGGATTCTTGAAGGCAATCTGCCCGTCCTTGACCCAAACCCAATGTGGCAAGCGCTGTGCGAAGACCTGGAAAGCGGCGTTGAAGCATCAGTCATATCACGCCGTTTTCACCTGGGACTGGCGCAAGCGGTGGTGAACATGGTTCAACACTTGAGCCTGTCACTGGGCACAACCCATAAAATTGCTTTAAGCGGCGGTGTTTTCCAGAACAAGCTGTTACTTGAACAAACTGTAGAACGCCTGCAAAAGCGGGGTTTCGAGGTGCTAATCCATCGTCAGGTGCCTGCCAACGATGGTGGTCTCGCATTCGGGCAAGCACTGATAGCTGCTGCACTTTCTTTGCATCAACACACCCAGTCGGTGGGCTTGAGCCATAATTAATCAAGACTTTTTAACCGGGAAGGCTGTGATGGCGACAGAAAGGATGACCTTACTTTGGTTTCAAACCGGCAGCTGTGGTGGCGATACCATGTCGATCCTGAGTGCTGACCGTCCATCATTTACCGACCTCTTTAATGACTATCCGCTGGAGTTGCTCTGGCAGCCTTCTTTGTCCATTGAAAGTGTCACCAGTCTGAATGACATCATGGACAGGATCCTTGATGGCTCCCAGCGCCTCGACATTTTGTGCATTGAGGGCAGCATTATCACCGGCCCCAATGGCACGGGAATGTACGACGCTTTTCGCAAAACAGCCAAGAAAGAGTGGGTAGAGCGATTGGCGCAGAAGGCGCGTTATGTGGTGGCAATGGGCACCTGCGCGGCATTTGGTGGTGTACATGCTGCGCCGCCAAACCCGACTGACTGTATCGGTCTACAAATGGACAAAGATACGCCCGGTGGCTTGTTTGCGCCGGATTGGCGAAGCGGTGCAGGGTATCCGGTCATCAATATCGCGGGGTGTCCTGTGCACCCCAATACCATGACCAAAACGCTGGCAATGATCGCCAGTGGCATCATTTTGCAGTTGGATGAGCTGAACCGGCCACGCGAATTCTTCAGCACCCTGGTGCATCAGGGTTGTACCCGCAATGAATATCACGAATACGACGTGGAAGAGTCCGAGTTTGGCACTAACGGTTGCATGTTCTTTAACCTAGGCTGCAAAGGCCCCTATACGCAGGCGACCTGCAATACCGATTTGTGGAACGGACGCAGCAGTAAGACCCGCGCCGGTGTGCCATGTTTTGGCTGTACTTCGCCGCAGTTTCCCGAAGATGAAGGGCTTTTCAGAACAGAAAAGCTGGGGCCGATCCCCTCGAAATTGCCCGTAGGTGTCGAACGTGCCAATTACATTGCCTACAAAAACCTCGCTAAAGCCGCTGCACCGGATCGGGTCAAGAAACGCAAAATGGAGCCTTAATGGTTAAGAAAACGCTGAATATTGACCTGAACCGAGTTGAAGGCGATCTGGAATTCGAGCTGGATATTGAAGACGGCATTGTGGTGGATGCCCGATGTATCGGCGTGATGTACCGGGGTTTTGAGCAAATTATGATTGGCCGGATGCCAAGGGATGCGGCAGTGATAACTCCCCGTGTTTGCGGCATTTGTGGTACTGCGCATCTTTATGCCGCCACACTGGCTTTGGAACAAATCTGGGGGATCAGGCCACCGCCCAACGCCACCTATATTCGCAACCTTTGTCTGCTCACGGAAAGTATTCAGAACGATATTCGCCAGAGTTTCTTGATGTTTCTGGTCGATTTTTGCCATCAGGCGTATCGCGATCATCCTCTGTACAACCACATCATGGCGGGATTTGAACCCTTCAAAGGGCGGCACCACCTCGGAGCACTGGAACAATCCCGTGATGCTGTGGGAATCATCGCCTTATTCGGCGGGCAATGGCCGCATTCTTCCTACATGTTGCCCGGCGGTGTCGTCAGCAAACCCACACACAGGAAGCTGATTGAAGCGACTAACATTATTACCGGATTAACCCGCTGGTATGAAAACGCGGTGATTGGGGATTCGCTGGAAAACTGGCTCGATCTCAATAGCCGCGATGCCTTCTTTAACTGGATGGAGAAAGACCAGAAGCGGGCAGACAGTGCGCTGGGCATTTTCACCCGTTTTTCCCGTGATATCGGACTCCACGAAATTGGCTTTGGCAGTGAAAACTTGATCAGCTATGGCGTAATGTCCGACTCGCTAAACGGCGGCGAATATGCCATGCCACCCGGCGTTTATGACGCTGGAAACAAGACAATCAGCCCACTGGATCAGTCCCTGATCACTGAACACGTCCGCTATTCCTGGTTCCGCCAATATCCTGGTGGAAGGCACCCATTCAAAGGTGAAACCATTCCTGACTATCAGACTGAGTCTGACCGTTATACCTGGGCCAAAGCACCGAGGTATGACGGAAAAGTGATGCAAACCGGGCCATTGGCAGAGCTGGTAATTGGTGCTGATCCGCTGATCACAGACTTTCACCAACGCGAAGGGGCATCAACCTGGTTAAGGCAGTTTTCACGGTTACGCCGGATCGGACACAGCCTTGTTCAAATGAAGCAACTGGTCAAAACGCTGTCAGCAGATATCGACGGCGAGTTCTTCCTGCCACCCAAACCAGAGGATGAAGTCGATGGAAAAGGTTTCGGCATGATTCAGGCGGCGCGGGGTGGGCTCGGCCATTGGGTGAGTGTGAAAGATGGGGTAGTTGAGAGCTACCAGATCATTACCCCTACAGCCTGGAATGCATCGCCGCGGGACGCAGACGGAAATCATGGTCACTGGGAGCAAAGTGTCATTGGCCTTAAAGTGGACGACTTGGAAAACCCGTTGACCATCAGCCATGTAATCCGCTCCCACGACCCTTGTCTGGTATGTACCGTTCATATGTTGCCGACCGGAAAATCGGTGCGGTTCGGGCTATAGCGGGAAAGGGATATGGTGAAACTCAACATCCTCTGTTTCGGCAATATTCTTCATGGTGATGATGGTATCGGCGCTGAAATTGCCCGCCGTCTGCTGGATTGCGAATTGCCCGAAAACGTCGAAGTGTTTGACGTGGGTACACAAGGGCTAAACGCTTTACCGCTTTTCAGCCAGTGTTCCCATTTGCTGATTGTTGATGCAGCAGAGCTTGGGTTATCACCCGGAGAATGGCAGTTTATCGAGCCAAGCCAGATGCTTTCAGAGAGTAATGCTGACCATGCTGGCGGGGTCGGATACTTGCTGAAAGCCGCGCACGCAGTCACGCACCCAATGCCAATTTTGACCATTTTAGGCGTGCAAAAGGGGAACATAGCAGCATTTTCGCCACACTTATCCAACCCAGTGATGGTAAAGCTGCACGAGTGTATTGAACAAATAGTGACGTTGTCACGTGATTTAACAGCCAACACCCGCCACGCTGCAGCGCAAATTGGGGGCAGGGGGAAAGCATGACCACGCCCAAGCTGAAAAAGAGTGACATTGAGATCCTGCTTGAGGAAAACCAACGCCTACGGCAGGAAATTGATGCGCTTTACGCTGCGGCAGATGCCAGAGAGCAGCAGTTGTTGGCCGCGACACACGCCATGGATGACATCCTTCTGGAGATGGAATCCCAGCGGAATACGCTCAAACGCAAAAACAAGCAACTGTTGGAACTGAACGCCTATATCCGCAGCATCAATGATGCGATGAACAGCATTTTGGTGGTGGTTGATATAAGTGGTCAGGTAACTCAAACCAACCGCGTTTTTTCAGAAGATCTGGGTTGGACGGAGGAAGAACTTCCCCAGATCCATGTTGATATGCTGTTTCCTGCCGATGTGCTGGCGCGGCTGGCTAAAGATTCCGGTTTATCCTCCGGGTCGCTGGTTGTTTCTTTTATTACCCATCGCGGTCAGCTTGAATTTGAAATGCCGCTTCTCAAAATCGACGGCACGATTACTGACGCTGTGTATCTGGTAAAAGGCGAGCAGTTCTACAGCCATCAGGGAAAACTGCAGGGGATATTGCTTACAGCCACTGACATTTCAGAGCTTCGCAACGTGAACTGGCGCTGCTTCAAAGTGAGGAAGCCCTGCAAATCGCGAAAGCGGAAGCCGATGCGGCCAATCAGGCCAAAGGGGATTTTCTGGCAAACATGAGCCATGAAATTCGCACGCCGCTCAACGCGATCATTGGTTTCACCAAGCTATGCCTGCACTCGTCACTCACTGAGAAGCAACGCGACCATCTGAACAAAGTCGATGTCGCCTCCCATTCGCTTTCACATCTCATCAATGACGTGCTGGATCTGTCGAAGATCGAAGCGGGAAAATTGGAGATGGAGTGTGTCTCTTTCAATCTTCATCAAGTGCTCAGCAACGTCCGTCATGTGATGTGGTTTGAAATCGCCCGGCGCGGTTTAACGTTTAGCATGCACCTTGACCCTGATGTACCTTCCCATCTGAAAGGTGATCCGCTGCGGCTGCAACAGGTGTTGGTTAACCTGATTGGCAACGCGGTGAAGTTTACTGACAACGGCGAAGTGAGCGTGGCTGTCTCCCGCAAGAAAAATCGGGCGAAGAAGAGTGCGACGCTGATATTCCGGGTCAAGGACACCGGTATCGGCATGACGGAAAAGCAGCTGTCGAGACTGTTCAGCAAGTACCACCAGGCTGATCCTTCCACAACGCGGCGCTTTGGCGGTACCGGGCTTGGGCTGACGATCAGCCGCAAACTGATTGGCTTGATGAACGGTGATATCAGCATTCAAAGCGTTTACGGCGAGGGCACCCAATGCGAGTTCTCTGCGAAATTCGCATTGGCCAGTGACACCGAACAGCCGCACGTTGGAATGCCAGAGCCCAATGAAACACCTGCTTTGCCACAAATCAGCACACTCGAGGGCGCGCATGTTCTGGTGGTGGATGACAACTCCATCAACCGGGAAATGATCCGTGAGCTGCTGGGTTCACTCGGGATGATTGTTGATCAGGTCAGCTCCGGTGAGCTGGCTATTGACGCCATAAATCGACAAGTTTACTCCTTGATTTTGATGGATTTACGCATGGCGGGCATGGATGGCATTGAGACAACCAAAGCACTGCGCAAACTCCCGAATGGAAAGCAAACCCCGGTGATTGCCCTGACCGCAAACACCACGGGAAACATGGCGGAAACCTGCTTGCGTGCGGGTATGGATGACTACCTGCCCAAGCCAGTTGATTTCAGGCGGCTGATTCAGGTAATTGCCAGTCATTTACAGCACTCTGTGCCTCTCAACCAACAAGCGGAGCCAGATTCTTCCGCCGTTTACGAACCTGCCCAGGCGTTACTCCGCGTTGGTTCTAACCTGAAGGTGTACCTGAATATGGTGCAGCGTTTTCTCGACCAATACGATGACCATGTGCAGGCGATTGGAGTCGCCATTCAGGACAATGATTTCGCCACTATGAAGCACAAACTCCATGAATTAAAAGGTGTTGCGGCCACATTGGGCGCAGAGAAACTAAGATTAGTGTGTGCAGAAAAAGAAGCCTTGGTGCTCGAAAGAGCAAATGGAGAGCAGGGGGCTTACACCGACGTGTTGGACGAACTCTCCGTATTGGAACCGCAGTTACGCCAATACCTTGCTGAACATCCGTTGAAATAGCGCACAGCCCCAAAGGAGTGATCGCCAATGCGAGAAACAAAGCCACTGGATAAGGTCGCGACCATCGCCGTTATCGACGATTCTGTTCCTTTGTGCGAAATGCTTTGTGATCTGCTCAATGAAGAAGGCTACCTGACGCAAGGTTACTTTTCAGGGCAAACTGCCTTGGAGGGCATGGCCGACACTCCGCCGGATCTGATCTTGCTCGATATCGATATGCCGTATATGGACGGTTTCGAGGTCTGCGAACGCATTCAGTCTTCTTCGCTTCTTAAACAGATTCCGGTGCTTTTCATCAGCAGTTACAGTGATTTAGATGACAAACTTAAAGCGTTTAGCTGCGGCGCGCGGGATTATGTCACCAAGCCAATCCAACTGGCTGAAGTGAAAGCCAGGATTGAAACCCATTTATCACTTCGCGCGTACCAGCAAGCACTGGAAGCCAAGAACGAAACACTGGCAAAAACGCTGGCAGAATTGAAAGCAACACAACAACAATTGGTGCAGACAGAAAAGCTGGCGGCGCTCGGTCAAGTCGTGGCTGGCGTGGCGCATGAAATCAATAATCCTGTGAGCTTTATCATCGGTAATGGTCATGTATTGAAGCGCAATGCGGAACGCATCGAAAGCTACCTCACTGATGTTCACCAACAATCTTTGCCTTCTTCAATTTTGGCGCGTCGTGAATCTCTGCGAATCGACAATGTAGTCAGTGATATTTCTCCCTTGGTCGGTGATGTGCTTGAAGCGGCCAGCCGGGTAAGCGCGATTGTCGACGATCTTGGTTTATTCTGTTCCCAGCAACATGCTGACAAATCAACGCTTAAGCTCAGTGAGCTTGTCGCCGATGCCATCAAATGGGTGACTGCAAACCGCGGGTTCGAATACGCAATATCACTCGAACTTGATGATTCAATTCAGGTTATTGGGAATAAACGGCAACTGGTTCAGGTCATTATTAACCTGCTGAACAACGGGCTTGATGCCTGCAAGGGCCAACAGTTTTCGCCGCAGATTGTGCTAACAAGCGGTATCGGCAGTACCCAAAATCAGGCCTGGCTGAGTATCAGCGACAACGGCCCGGGGATTTCAGACGGCCATGTTCAGAAGATTTTCGACCCTTTCTTTACCACCAAAAAAGTGGGCGAGGGCATGGGACTCGGTCTGGCAATTTGCCACCGTTTAATCGCTGAACATGGCGGGGATCTTACCGTGCAAAACCTACCTGAAGGCGGTGCCAAGTTTACGATTTCACTGCCAATCACCGATTAATCGACGCTTTTAAAGCGGCTGGTATCAGTGCCTTCCAACAAAAATTCGCAGAAAGCCTGCGCAATGGGTGTCAGGCGCTTCTCGGTGCGGTGTACCAAATACCAATGCCGTAGGATCGGCATTTCCTCTACATCCAACACGACCAAACGACCGGTTTCCAGCTCCTGTTCAATGGAATGCAGTGAGACAATTCCGAGGTAAAGTCCGGCGGAAACCGCTTGTTTGATTGCTTCGGTGGCACTCATTTCCGCGCCGACATTCAGCGTTAAATCATGGGCATGGAAGAATCGCTCGATAGCAAAGCGTGTTCCTGAACCCAACTCCCGTACCACCATGGATTCCTCAGCTATACGCGCCAGGGATATCTGCTTTTCATCACGCAAAGGATGATTAGCCGGCGCGATAACCACCAACGGGTTCTCCATAAAAGCTGTGGCTTTCACGTCGATATCTGAAGGTGGCTTGCCCATGATTAACAGGTCACAGTCATTGTTTTTCAGTGCTTTAAGTAAGGTTTCCCGGTTGGTGACATCAAGCGAAACCTGAATATCCGGATATACTTTTATAAAGGACGCCAACAACGTTGCCGAGAAGTAGTTGGCCGTGCTGGCCACCGTGACTTTGAGTTTTCCGTGCTTGTGCGTTTTAAGCTTCTCAAGCGCCAGCTCAGTGGCTTTGAAGTCCTGCAGGATTTGGTTGCAGTGGAGCAACAGCTCGTCGCCAGCCGAGGTTAAATTGAGGGATTTGCCGATCATTTCAAAAAGAGGCAGCCCGACATTGTCTTCCAGTTGGCGTATTTGCATGGAAACGGCAGGCTGCGTCAGAAACAACGCCTCAGCAGCTTTGGTGTAGCTGAGATGACTTGCAACGCCGTGGAAGATTTTCAACTGCCTGAGAGTAATGTGCATGGAGAGCCTCTATAACTGCCAAAGGTAGAAGAACCTAAGCACAGAGCAGAACACACCAGACAACAAACGTCAGGAACGACGCGGCATGCAGCGACGGGTTTGTACCGAGATACACGATGTCGCCACGCGAAATGGAAACCAGGCTTCCGGTTTGGAAAGCCCGCATCCACAAGCCTCAAACCAAGCTTGAGCGCCAGCCAAGCGTTAATCAGATAATTCACCAAAGGTTGAAGAACCCAATTGGAACAGAATGATCCAATACAGGGTTCTTAGAGAATTGGTAATTATCTATTTTATGGTAAATAGATAATTACGTTTAATAGACTGAAATCGTTGAAGAAAGAGGGTCATTGCAGGCATCAGGGAACCACATTTCGCGTAGCTGCACATCATATTTAACATAATATACATAATGCGCACTAGGAGGTTAAGTGTTAACAAAGCTGACAGCACACCGAATTTTGCGAAATGCTTGCCTCCAAGTATATGAATTCTATGTGCAAATTTTGGTAACGTCTAATTTCCTCTTGTTGAGGCATTGCCTCGATTACTGCACACTTGCGCCGATATTTTTTCGAGCATCCGGCCTTTGGGTCGTTTTGATAGAAAGTATCAATGGTGCGCGCCATTACCTATCGAAAATAACAATCAATAAGGAAGTAAAAATGCGAGGTAACGCATGTTAATTGATGCCTTTCGAACGCTCTTTTGGCGCGAATTCCCAACCATTCAGGACGGCGCAGCCTATTTTCATGTTAAGCCCATCACAGTCAGACGCTGGCTAGACGGCTCCGTCCCGGTCAATCCCATGGCGGAAAAACTGCTTATCATCAAATCGCGTGGCTACCTGCCAAACGATACCAACTGGCACGGTTTCCGGGTCAACGAAGAACGCGCGGTGATCATCACACCGGACGGCCGCGAGTTTGCGCCCCGCGAACTGGAAGGCTTTCCGCTGTGGCGTGACCAGTACCATGCATTAAAAGACCGTTACGGTCTGATTGAGCGCCCGCCTGTGCGGCCGCCTTTGGAGCCGGTACAGGTCTACCGTGGCGGTAAACGTCGCCAGCCTGCTCCTTGGATACCTACTCGGGACAAAATGAAGTGATTGCAAAGCCCGCATTCGTGGGCTTTTATAAATATCGGTTTTTGGGAGAAAATTTGTTGTTTAACAATAAAATTCCCGGAGCTATTAGAGTAATATGCTGTAACCTCATGAAAGCCATAACTGGAGAAGCAATGGCCAAAAAAATCAGTATTTTTAATAACAAAGGAGGCGTTGGAAAAACAACGTATCTCTACCACATCGCCCATCTGCTAGCAGAGCAAGGTAAGCGAGTATTGATGGTTGATCTGGACTCTCAGTGCAACCTATCCGCGTATAGCATGGACGATAAATCCTTACTGAAAAGCTGGGGAGGAAGTCGTGGCCATGGTGGTAATAGTATTTGGCGCATCATTGAACCAATTTATAAAGGTATCGGTGACCATCACAAAAGACAACCAAGTAGCGTTGGTGACAACAGCAACCTATTTATTGTGCCTGGTGATGTTTCACTGAGTAGTTTTGAGGACTTACTTGGTGATACGTGGAATGGTGCAAAAGGTGGAGCCGAGCAGCCATTGCGCGTGCAAAGTGCTATCCACCGCTACATTGATTGGTGTGCAAACAAAATTAATGCGGATGTGGTTATGTTGGACTTGGGTCCGAACCTAGGTGCCCTTAACCGTTCGGTTCTAGCTTCAAGTGACTATTTTATTGTGCCAATGTCTCCAGACTTGTTTTCTATTCGAGGCACAGAAAACCTCGGTAAAAAGCTAGCTCTGTGGCACAAAGAATGGAAACAATGCCATGATGCTTGGGGGGATGATGATTCAATTTCACTTCCAAATGGTCGCCCTCAGTTTTTGGGTTTTGTTACTCAGCAACATAACCTCAGAAACAATGCTTCGGGTATGACAAAGGGTTGGAAAATCTTCGGTGACCAAGTAGAGGGAGCGGTTCAAACCAACATCATTGATATTTTGGAACCGCTTGGGCAAGTTTATAAGTGGCCAAATGATGAAGGCTCACAACTGGGCGCTATTCCTAACTTGCACAGCTTGATTCCGTATTCTCTGGACGCAAAAAAACCCGTTTTTCACTGTACATCTAAAGATGGCCTTACTGGTGCCCACATCACCACCGCAAGACAAAGTCGCAATCATTTTGACCAAATTATGGAACGACTGTTATCTGTTGTTTGATCTAGTAGCCCGCTTATGCGGGCTTTTTTCTTTAAATCAACTTCCGTTGCTTGCGGGCTTGCGCGCCTTTCTTACCTGCAGCACTCAATTTCTTGCGCATAGTCGCTGCGAACTTGCGATCATTTTTCCACTTGCGGGCGGTGGCTTGACCACCCTTTTTACCGGCTTGTTTCACCGTGGGTGATTTCGTTGGCATCAGTTCACCTTGCTTTCTAACTGGCGGATTCGGGTTTCATGGTCGCTGAGTTTGTCTTTCATCCAGCGCACATCGACTTTAAGTGCGACAACGGTCAGCACCGACGACAACAAGGCCGTGGCGGCGGAGGTGCCGAGAATCGGGAGTAGATCCATATCAGCGCCCTTTCTGCTCATTGCGGAACGTTTCCCAAAGGCCAAGCCCCAACATGCCGAGGGTGGCCAGTGAGCCCCCGAACTGTGGGTCGCCACTATTCGGGATTTCAACGGTCAGCAGTTCATTGACGCCGCCCGCCGTCAGGGCGGAGCCTGCCAGCAGTGCCAAGCCCTTGAATGTACTTGGCTGTTTCATCAGGTTTTTTACATACTTTTTCATAGCAGCTTCCCTTGCTTCAAAAACTTCACGGCATACGCGCCGAGCACCACGCCTGCCACGGACAGGCTCAACTTGATCGCAATGTCTTTCTTGGTCATGCCATTTCGACTCCCGTCATCACGGTGGAAAGCGGATACACGCGCCCTACTTCCATGCGCGCCATGGCCTGCAACAGCTTGGCCAATACGTGCGGGTTGTCCACGTCCACCGGTGTGTTCACATCAAAGCCCGTCCACTTGGCGACCATGTTGGTGTAGTGGTTCGGGTCGTTGTTATCTTCCTTTGGCGCAAAGGTGCGGATAATCGCCGGAATGGTGTTTATCCCGCGCCGGTTGTAGCTTTTGAGGATTTTTGCTCCCGCACGAAAACCATATTCCGGCGAGATAAACGCCTCATAGTTGCGGTTATGGTCTGGCGTGGTTTCCCCTTGCCAGTCGTTCCCTTTACGGATATTCAGCGGGTTGTTATTGCGCACACCCATTGGCGCTGCGAGTCCGGTCATTTCAGCCACCTTGTCCCGTTTCCAGAAAATCAGGGCGGCGATAACCGCCCCTGTGATAAGTGCCGCTTTCATGGCTTAACGGCTGATAGCGTTGCTGAGCAGCAGCGGTTCTTCGGAATACAGCGCTTTGACTGACACAAAATCAAACGCACTCAGGTTGGCCAAATCCAGCGCCGCTTCTTCTGTGTATTCGTCTGTATCGTCGATAAACACGCTGATACGCGCATTTTTCATATCAATCACGAGGTTTTCGCCGTCCATACGGACGACATTCACCTTGATGATTTCAGCGCGGTATTTGAGTGTTTCTGGGAACGCTGGGTCTGCAAAGTACGCATGCAGCGAATCAAGGATAAAGTGCTGTTTGGCGTGCCAGTCCGTCGGCAGGACGCGCCCCATGTTTAGCGACAGTTCCTTGTGTGTGGCGTCCCACTTACCATGGCCGACACCTTCGGCGCTGGCGGGGTTCATCACCCCTGATACGGTGCGAAGTGTTGAACCTGGGCGCTCACTGTAAAGGGTCAATCCCTCAATGTTACCGGCGCGGAAGTCGGCCAGCTCTTGGTCAGTCAGCTGGTTTTTATCAATCACCGCGACTTCGAGAATTTCCCATTTCTGGTTGCCGGAATGGTTCCATTGCTCACCAAGGTGAAATTGCAGGTACGCCGGTTTTGACGTGTCCAAGGTGGCGAAATCATCCCTGTACAGAACATGCACGTCGCCGCCGCTATTGGTGTACGCAACAGGCGCTTGGCTGACAATCAGAACGGTGTCAGTGTTCCCGCCTTCATCACCGGAGGTGCCAAAGTTGTTTGAGCCGGTGTCTGTCAGGTTGCCAAATTCTGAGGTGATCATGCCGTTGGTCATGTTGCAGCGGAACAAGATGCGAAACGCCAAATCCTGCCCGTGCACGTTGGACGGTAAGGAAAAAATCCGCTTGAGCGTCAGCGTGTTCTTTTCCCCCGTGATTTCGAGCCGTTTCTCGCCATAATTTGTGCTGATATAGCGCATGTTGCATTCGCGTTCGCGGTTCATCATGCGATACAGCCAGCCATTGCCTAACAGGCGGGTCGTACCGTCTTCAAGGTGCCAGAAAGCGCCGCCGATTTGTCCCTGCCACCCTGAATAATCAATGTGAGTCGGGTCAACAAAGTGGCTAAATACTTTTTGCAGCAGGCCATTGGGTAACAGGTTGGGAATGACTTTCTGTGCCTTGGGCGCGTTGTTCACCTTGTTGAACAGTTCACCAACAAGACCAAAAAGAAATTCGATTTTATTGCGGGCGCTGCCCTGCGGTAACTTAATCATTTGTAAAACTCCACAACGGTCACGGCGTCACCTTCTGCGCCCTGAATGAATAAATCGCCCCAAATGTCGAGAACCAACTCGCCACCTACGGGAATGATGAGTGCATTTGCAGCGGACTCAACGTCTTGCGAACGTGGAAAGCATTTCAACTCGCCCGCATTACTTGCCGACGCTTTCAACTCAATGCGCGTGCGGATTTGCCACACAGGCACGCTGTATGCTTCTACCCCCAACACCACATCTGTCACTTTGAAGCCTTTGTTTGAGCGCTCATTTACCCACAGTGGCGCGTTGATATGCGCCGACACGGGCACAGTGACATCCTCTTTGAACTCAACGGGAGGCAGTTGCTCTACAGACACACTTTGATTGGGTGCGATGTAAAGCGCTGGCATGCCATTGATATTCAATGAAGGCAGCTTTGTAACTTCTACCGGATTCACATCAAGTGCAGGCATTGAGGCCACGCGCACAGGTTGCTCACCGTCGAACGCCACAGGCGGCAGGCTTTGCAGCGACACAGGCTGCTCACCATCGAACTGCACCGCAGGCATTTGGCTCACATTGACTTTTTGCCCGTCAGCCGGTGGCACGTAGCGGCCATAACCGGAAATCACCCGCACCAAGCCTGCTTGGTCGCCGGTCAGTTCGAGATAGACGTCGCCGCCGTCAGCGCTGGCGTCAATCACCTGCGCCCCCTGCGCCAGTTCATAACTGCCACGCTTGGTGGTCACGCGCACCGTTGCCGGTGCTGTGTCGATGTAGATAAATTCCCCGACAAGGAAAAACTGGGCGCGTTCATACGGATTAAGGGTTTGCTGGAACACGGTTTATTTCCCCTTGAGTAAGTACATCAACACGGCCACCGACACAAAGCCGATGCCCGCAATCCAAAGGACGCGCTTGTCGGCCAGCGATGCCCCGCCGTCGGTTTTCATCTTGGCGAGTTCCATCATGGCCTTGATGTTCTGGCTGTTCTGTTCACCCTGACTGCCAGACAAGCCCGCCAACATCTGCAAGTTTTCACTGTGCTTGTCGCCAAGCTGGTCGATGCTGCTCCCAGCGATGGACTCGACCACACCCAGCGAGTCTTTGCCAAAGCCAAACGCCTTATCGACGGCACTGTCCACGCTGTCCAGCGCACGGCCGGTGACTTCGGCATTGGATGTCATGGCGAACTCGGCCGCCGACTCGGCAAAATCGAGCGACTTATCGACCGCGCCATGGTCAGTGGCGGTAATGGTCATGGTTGAATTGTTGACGCCAGCGACAGACACACCGAGGTTGTCCCCGTGAATGGCATTTGTGCCGCCGACGTTGGTTGTCGTGGTGGTATTTTTACTTTCGCTTTTCTTACCGCCCATTATTCCCCCCGCAGGTCTAAAACTAATTGGCGAATACCGCCCTCATCCTCGACCACGCGAAAGCCTGCCCGCACATAAATCCGGTCAAGACCGGTGCGGGTCACTTGGCCACAGATACGTGCATACCCCTGACTTTTTACAGCGTCGATAAACACCGGCAGCCCTGCCCGCAGGTTGCGGCCAGCCAGCGCCATGACGAAATAATCGCTGTCGTTATCAACCAGGCCGACAAAGCGCAGGGACACGCCCTCGCCGGTCAGGTGGTAGAAACTGGCGCGCTTGTCCCGCACCAGTTTTTCGCAATAGGCGAACTGCTCGCTGGCGTCGGTGAGTGCGGTAAATGACGGCTTGAGCCGTGCCAGTTGGTCGGCAAAATCGGGTTGGTCGGGTCGGATGAGGGCAATTTTCATTTTTTGAACACCACCCATGCCAACGCCAAAAACATCAGCAGCATCAGCCATTGCGTGGCACCGCTGCCGCCGAAATTCACCCGCGCGCCCTGAAAGCCACCAATGGTGTTGGTTGATGTCACCGAACTGGGGCCAGCGCTGCCCATATCGAGCGGCATGGAGCCTGAGTTCGAGACCGGTCCAATGTTGGGTATCACTTGAGCACCCCCGATTTATCAATCAGAAACAGCACAACCAGCACCAGTGCTAGCAGCTTGAGCGCACTCGACACCGTGTCTTTGGCAAACAGGCCTCCGGCAAAGCCGACGCCCCCTGCCAGCAACGGCCAGAATAAAACCGGCATCAGCGCCCCCGTCCCATGTACATCGCCAGCACAAACATCAGCAGCATCAGTGCACCGCCGCCATACAGCAGCGGTTTTAACTGAGCCAGTGCACCCCGATAGTCAGGCTGTACCGGCGCACCGTTGGGTTGCTCGGCGGGTCGAACTGGCGGGCGGTTTTCTTCCGGTGCCGCAGACTGGATCTCGTCAGACTTGTTCGACACCCATGCCGACAGCAAATCATTGCCACCGGCCAGCACCGCGTCGGTCACGCCACCCAGCTTTTCACCGAATGAGTCCCATAAACTCATAAGCCCACCCCCTGATTATTTGGCCGCGACCTGCGACGGAATGGCTTTTACCTGTTCAATGGCTTCAACCACCACGCGCACAGAACCTGGCGCTGTCTTATCGAGTTCAAATTGCAGTTGCTGCATGGCGGCCGTGTTCAACATGCCTTCAGCACCGAAACCCGATTGGGTAAAGTCAATCGAGAACCAGCCTGCATTTTGTTCGCGTTCGGCTTCGGCCAAGTCGGCGGCGTTGTCCACTTTGTTGACGTTCAGTTCTTCCTTGTTGTCGCGCAGGATGCGCACGCGCTGGATACTGTCATCAATGAAGTGGATGCGCTTGATGTTGAAAAACGGGTTACGCTCCGACCAGTCAAACGGCGTGCGGCCGTCAGAGGAGGCGTGCCACGTTAGCTCATACATGCGCGGCAGGTAATAACGCTCGGCGTGCGCAGGCAAGACCATAGCGCGGGCGCGCATGGCCGGTGCGGCAGTGCCTTGCGGTTTGCTTTTCAGGGTGATGTACACGAACCAGATTTCGCCCGGCAGTGTCACCAAATCGCCTTGGCGCACACCGGCTTTGGTGCGGTGCTTGTTGTCGCCAAAGTTCAGCACGTAGCGGCCTTCCTGCACATAGTGTTTGGCGTGTTGCTGCGCCTTGACCAGCGTGTCACCGGACACCGACCAGACCTGCGCACCGTTGCGCGTCAGTTCGATGCGCTCGATGTCGGTCGGGTCAGCAATGTTCGTCACCAGTTCCAGTTTGTGGTAGGTAGGACCACTCACCAGACGCAGTGAGGCGCGCTGTCCCCAGCCAACCCCTTCCAATGGGTCTAGCTCTTTCGGACGCGGCGCAAAGCTTTGGGTAATCAAATCCATGGTTTACCCTCCCTTAACCGATCACGTCTTCGACTGCATCGACGTTGTTGGACGCCCACACGACAACGCCCGCAACCAGTGCGGCGATAACGGCGGTCATCAGATAACCTTTGGTTTTTGCACTCATGGCAATCACTCTCTTAGTTGATGGAAAAAACGTTCTAACGAGCCGCTATCTCAGAGAACCCCGTCGGCTTCCGTCAACGCAAAAAAAAGGGCGAAGCCTTTAGGCTTGCCCTCTTTTCGAACTGTGAATCCGGTCAGAATTTTATTTTGCCCGTTTCATAGTTTTTGCCCTCTTGCAGCACGTATTCGAGCTTGTCGAGCCGGTCAATCTCGGCAAACGGGATGCCGGTTTTGTCGGCCAGATACTTCGCACTGGTGCCGGTCTTTTGCATCATCACGCAGGTGAATTTGCAGTTATCGAAAATGGTTTTCGACACTTCCTGCCCCCGCTGGAAAATGTTGATAGAAGCAATGCCGAACTTGCGCCCTACCCGCAATATCTCGCCATGGTAGCCCTCAGCACGGCCGGCACTTTGGCTGTGCTCGGCCACTTCTTCCAGCAACACCTTTAACAGCTTGGGGTGCCTGCCGTCTCCGGCCGCCCACGCCAGCCGACACAGGGCATCCAAATCGGCCGGTGTCGTCTTGCGCTTGGGGTGGTAGGCAAACTTAAAGCCGTCAGAGCGCTTTCGGGCGGCAAACAGGGCTTTGCCAAGGTCAGCCACACGGGTGAAGGTGCGCACCGCCTGCCCCGCGAGCTTGCCCTCATAATCCCCGTAAGGGTCGAATATCACCACTTGGTCGCCGCGCTTGATAAACAGCTTTTTGGTGGCACTGGTCTTGCCGCACTCCGACATGCCGACAACACAAACATGGCTGTTTGATAAGGCGTTGTTCGGGTTCTTTGGCTGCATCAGGCGGCCTCCGCGTGGCTGGCCTCGCTGGCGTCGTTGGCGGCTTTCTCGGCTTCAAGGGCGGCGGCATCTTCGGCCTTGAGCTGGCGTACCTGCCCAACTGACGCAATGGTCAACCCGCCAATGGCTTTGACGGCGCGGATTTCTGGTTCGTACTGCGCCAGCCAACTTGGCACTAATGCACCGTATTTGACCAACACCGGCGCACACTCCTGAATCACTTCGGCGCGGCGGTGTTCGGGAATGGAAAAACGCGGGTGCACAAACATCTGGATCGCACTTTCAATGGCAAACAAGCCCATTTGCGCCGACAGGGGCGCAAGTTCGGCTGCCATGGCGGCCGCTTCGGCTTCGGACATGGCCTGCTGTTCGGCTTCGGCGGCTTCGGTTTCGGCGTGGGTCGGCTCCCCGCTGGCCTGTGCATCGTGGTCGTTCAGTTCAGCCAGAAAGGCGGTCTGTTCGTCGGTGGTCGGCTGGTTGTCCAGTTCGGTGAATTCGTGTGACATGCGGTGTCTCTCCCTGAGATTAAAAACGGGCGGCAAGCCCGCCAAAGACGGCACCCAACAGGATGCCGCGAAGAATTGGCCAAACGCTGGACGGGGTGTCGTCAGCGGCTGGCGGTGGAACGGCTTTAGGCGTGGCCAAAGCGACCGGTTCCGGCTTCGGCTCGGGTTCAATGACCGGCGCAGAGACCACAGCGGGCGCGGCTTCCACGGCTACCCCTTCGGCTTCGTGGGCTTCCAGCGCTTCCACGCTCTCGAAATGTGTTGCCCATTTGGCCTGCACCGGCGCACCGTTGCGTTGGTCGGTGCCGCACTGGTCACAGATGGTATACAGCGCCCCTTTGCGGTTGCCCTTGGCCATGTGCACGGTTTTGACATCGCCACAGCCGCAGCGCAGCACGCCGAGTGCCGGATTAGTGGTATTGCGTTTCGGTAGGCTCATCGTCTTTTCCTTTTTCCAGTTCAATGCGGCTAAATCCGTGGTGACCGGCACCCACAATCAGCGCCGCCCCCTGGTCGAGCATGTCGTTGGCCTGTTCACGGGTAATGACCGTAAAATCCAAACGCTGGAGTTCGTCATCACTCAAGGTCGTGCCGTCCAGCACGCACACATGTTCAGCGCCAAACGCACGCCCCCTGCAAAAAATCGCCGTCGGTAACAGTGCGGTCAAAATGCGCATTATTGCTGCCCCTCCAACTGCTTTTGCATCTGGGTCATTTGGGCGTTAACGCCTTTCATCCACACCACCAACAGACGAATGGGCGTGGCAATCTTGCTGCCGAACATCGGCACGTTTTGCAGTTGCTTGGCTTCGTTTTCCACCTGCTCGGTGATCGCGTGTAGTTGCTGCATCCCTTCACTCATCCCTAAACTCTCCCGTTAAGTAGTGCCAGTTATCATCGGCACTCAGTTGTTGTTCCAAATAGTCCGGCTCTTGGGGCGGCGCGGCTGCCAACAACACCCGCCAGTATTCCTGACGGGCTTCAAAATCTTGCCGTTGTGCCTGCCAGCGTGTGGCAGCGTCATCGCGTAAAGCGAGAAAGATGTCGTGTCCGGCTTCGCGCGGTTCAAACGACCAGCCCCGCGCGCCATGCGCCCAACCTAGAAAGGCCAGTGAGCGCGAGAAATCGGCATCATTGTCGAACTCGATACAAAAGCGCCCGTCGCCGCCAACCCGCACACCCCGTGCCAGCATGGCGGCTCGTTCGGCTTGCATCGCGGCTTCGGCCGCCCTGATGCGGGCAGTCTGGCGGGCGATTTTCTCGGCGTCCGGTGCGGCGCGGTTGTTCTCAATCGCGATCAGTTTCTTGGCTTGGTTCTGGATAAAGCGCTGGCGGTCTATTTCCTGCTTTTTCGGGGCTTTCCACTTATCCAGACGGCGACGGCATTCGCCAATTACGGCACTCATGCGCTCGGCTTCAAAGGTGGCCAATACTTCCCATTTCGGGGCGCGTGCACTTCGGCTGATGCCGTAGCGGTTGCCCTCTATCCAGCCTTGCGTGCCGTTGTCGCCCTTGGCGGCATAGCCCACAGCCTTGATGATGTAGCTTGATGCGGCGTGTTTGTTGCGGATGCGCTCAAAGTGGGCAAACCCATTGCCCCAGATGCGCTCAACCCGCTGGCAAAACGCCGAGAAGTGTTCGCGCTCAACCGCGATATTGGTTAACAGGTGCGCGTGCGGGTTAGGCTCTCCGGCCTCGTTGGCGGGACTTTCCGCCACCCAGATGTAACGGAATTCGCCGTCCGTTGCGGGCACCTTGATTTTGTCGCCGTTATCGTTGGTGTATTCCCAGCCGCGCTCAAACATCTTTTTGAGGGCATCAAGGGTGCGTGACATTTCCTTGCCAATGGTGGTTTTGGTGATGCGCTCCACTTCCCAAAGGCGCGCCGGACGGCGTTCTGTCGGGCAGTAATCCCCTGCAATCTCGCCGTCTGCGTTTACCACGTAGGGTGCACGGTCTAACGGGCAGAAGGCACCGGCGATTTCGCCGTTTTCATTGATGACGGTCGGCGTCGTGGTCAAGCCTGCTTTGCGGTAATGGCGCGGTTTGTCGTCAATCCAGCAAAACGCGCCCGCGTAGTCGGCCACCTCCGGCAGTGTGCTGAATGCACCGGCGATATGTTGAATGGGATTGGCCATGTTCTTTTTGAACGCGACCGGCGAAAACGCCCCCATAATGTCGGCCACCGGCACATAGCCCAGCGGTGACCAGGCGACTTTTGTGTAAGGGGCTTCGACGTCCAAGTGACCGGACAACACGCGGCGGCGGTGGTCGTCGGAAAAGGTAAACGTTGCAAAGGTGCGCAGGCCGTGGGCTTCCACGGTCGCGGTGTAGGCGCCCGCCTCAATCACGTTTTTGACCGCGCGTGGCGTCAGTGCTTCTGAAGAACGGGTGCCGGTCTGGGGTGCCGGTGCGGCTTGGCTGACAGTCTGCGCGACAATCTGGATTTTGGTCTGGTTGTTCCACGCACGGTGGCAAAGTGCCGCGACCGCACCGCCGGTGCGTAGGTATTTTTCGCCTTTTTCGCGCGGCGTGGCATAGCCCTCGACCAGTGCCACCGGTTTTCCTTGCTGTGCGGCATCGTAACGGGCGCATTCATCAAACGGGGTGTCAGCAGTCCGTTGGTCAGATTGGATACTACGGCTCAAAAGAGACAGCACACGCGCCTGATTTTCAGTCCGTTTTTGCTGTGTCGGACTTTTGCGGCCATTGACGAGACTATCTGTCTCAGCCCTTCGGGCTGCCGCTTCGCGGGCTTGGGTCAGGTGGCTGGCTTCGGCCAGACGCACGGCGTCGGCATCGGCCTCGGGCAATGCGCGTAGGTATTTGTGGCGATGGGCTTCGCGCTTCAGGAAATCTTCTTGATGCGAAAAAAAAGCGGCGCTGGTGCTGCCGCTAACTGGGTCATCTAATCGTTGCCGCAAGAGGTCGCCGGAAAGGACACCCCCTGCAATAAACTGGATTTGGTGTTGGGTCAAAACATCAGGGGCTTTCGCCCCGTCTGTTTTTACGCTTGGGGATTTAGTCATCGTAGCCCGCCATTTTGCGAAGTAATCCCAAAGTGAGCAGACAATCAAACAAAGCTCGGTGTGGCATACCATCAATTGTCACACCCATTTGCTCGGCAGCGGCGGTCAGCTTATGCCAACGGTAGTTTTTGCGGCGTTCACACCACTCACCAACATATCGGGCATAGGCTTTCATCACACAAGACACGGTTAGCGGCATTGGAAACACGCGCCCGGAAAACAAGGCGGATTGCTCCATCATGCGTAAATCAAAATCGGCGTTGTAAACAGCCAACAATCGGCCAGAGATCAATTCTTGAATGTCTGCGTGTAGCTGCTCCCAAGTTGGCGCATCTGCCACGGCTTCATTTGTGATTCCGTGAATGTCGATTACCTCGACGGGTATCGCGTCGATAGGTTTTATCAGCGTATTAAGAAACACTGCGCCATTGCTATCAATCGCGGCAATTTCGCAAATTTCATCACGCTCCGTTAATCCGGTGGTTTCTGTGTCGATAATCAACGGGTTTGAGGCTAAGACATTTTGTGCCCAAACTTTCATGCTTTTTCGGTTATAGGTGTTCATAGCACACCCCCAACACGCGCAAAACGGCGAGCGCGGGCGGCTTCAAGCGCGGTCTTTTCGTCGCGTTCCATTTTGTCTTTTAGGCGTGCTTTCAAATCCTGCACCCACTGCATAGAACGTTGGGTTTTGGCGGGGTCGAAATCCACACAACCGGCCATATCTGGGCAGGGTTGGTGATAAATTGGCGTGTACTTCCGTGTTCTCATTGTCTGCATCCCCATGCAATTAGCGTCACAAATTATTTAATGTCATGGAGGTATTAGACGTCAATGGAGGGTCTGACTATGGAATTGCACATTATGTCGGTCTAGAATTTAACAATTCACGCGAACTTAGGGATTTGGAATGAGCTACGTAACTGACTTAATGGATAAGGTCAAAACCGCGCACGACATCCCTTCCGACTATGCATTAGCCAAGAAATTTGGTGTTAGCCGTGCTACGGTCTCTAGTTGGCGTTTAAATAAAACAATCCCAGAATGGGACGTCCTATTTCAGATGGCTGATTTACTTCAGTTAGATGATCAAAATGTGGTGCTAAACATCATCGCAGAAAAACAGAAAAACCCCCGTGTTATCAAGGCCTTAGAATCCTCCTTTTCTTCCTGATTTTTATTTAACTCCCTATACATAATACGCACTGAGACTGTTAGAACTTTTTAGTAATGTCATATCTGAGCCCATTAGAGATGTCATGTTCAACTTTCAGCTAATGTCAGAGTCTTCGTCGAACTTGTCGCTCCTGCGATGATTTTTTGAAGCTTGTTGTCCAGGTAACCTTCGCCATGATGAGACTTTAAAATTACACACATTGGATTTGCTTTATTAACTGTGTGTTAGAGCGAGCAAGAAAACCACCGCTAGGTTAAGAAAACAAACAATTTTCATTCCCTTGCTTGCTGGCTGTTTACACCATTGAATAAACCGATTCATATCTAATTTCTCTAAGCACTTCATAAAATAACTTCTCATTTTGTTGTGGATGACGCGGGAGTGAATTTGGTAGGAATCGCACGAGAACCATCACTTTTAAACATCATCATAGTTTTTCACTAAGGCAGCACGCATCGCGAGTACCGCCGTATATGATAAATAACTGAACAAAAAGACGCCTAAAAAGCGCCCTTATTAATCGTGCGAATTATATATTATCTGTCTGTTATAAAGACAAAATTCCAACTGTGCTGCTATTCAATTGCATGAGTTTTCGCCTATCCCGAAACTAAGTTTAAAGTCCTTACCGTCTAGCTCATCAATTAAGATGCCGCAGATCCGAGAACCGGGCGCAATCCATATCAGCGCCCTTTCTACCGTCTCTTGTCTCCAGCCTCGGATCTCCCGTCTCACAATCTCTAAAACCTTCAGCTTTCCTTCCCAAAATACGCCATGATTTCTGCCGTTGTCATTTCCTGGGTTTCGTTGGTGAAGCAGTAATAACTTGGGCGGACATCGCTGAAGTATTGCATTTCCATTTCCAGCTCTGGCAAGTCGGAGAATAAGCCCAACGACATGTTGTACTCGCCGGTTGCTTTGAACTTGTAGAACAAGTGCGTACCACATTCAGAGCAGAAACCGCGGGATGCCCAGGTTGAAGATTCATACATCTTGATGTGTTCTTCGCCCTCAATGCGAACCTTGGTACCGCATTTGACGGCAAAGTATGGTGCGCCGCCCCAGGTGCGGCATGACTGACAATGGCAGACGGTAAACTTGGGATTAATTTCTTCGGCCGTGATTTTTACCTGCCCGCAAAGACAGCTTGTTTCTGTATGTGCCATGTTCAACTTCCTTCAATTTCTGTTGGTCTGACTGAGTAATGAAGACTCTAGCAAATAATGCTGTATATAAATACAGCATTATTTGAGGATCCCATACGCTTATCACTTTTTGGGCGCAGTGTCTCCGCGTGGCTTGTCTTCTGGTTGCTATCACGTTTACCCGTCAGCGCCCTGCGTCATTCTCATCGCTGTTAGAAAGATCCTTCACAATATCCCATATGCAAATTGAGGCATTACTGCGAACGCTGATAATTTATTTCTCGCTGTGAAATAAATGCTTTTTGCTCATAACAACAAGGAATTGGTTTATGCGTCAGGAACTCCCTATGCTGACCTCGATTCGGGGTTTTGCAGCTTTGATCGTTTCGTATTTTCATGCCCGTTTAGTCCTGTTTCCGCAATGGAAAGCAGGGATTGCCGAGAGCACGCAGTTTCTCGAAGTTGGCTTTATCTGGGTTGATCTCTTCTTCATTTTAAGTGGATACGTGATGATGCATGTCTACAGGGAGAGCTTTCAATCTGAGGTGACGTTTGCGAAATGGCGTGGCTTTATGTGGCTGCGCTTCAGCCGAATTTATCCGCTGTTTCTGACTACCTTATTGGTGCTGGTACTTTGGGAAAGCTACAAGTACTTAAATACTTTGTACTTTTATGGTGGTCCCTTGTTGGGAAGCTGGGGTCTGAATGGTGCGTCGGCGTTTGAAGGGCCATTCAATCATCTGGGTGCCCTTTTGCCAAATCTCTTTCTGGTTCAAGGTATCTCTACCCACAGCTCGCTTTCTTGGAACTTCCCGGGCTGGTCATTAAGTGTGGAATGGCTGAGTTATATGCTGTTTCCGATGATAGTCGCTTTATTGGGAGCGAATGCTAAGCGCGGAATGTGGTTACCACTGTTAATGGTGGTGGTGTTTTTCAGCATGGCAAACCAGTTTGGTACCGTTGATCTCACGAGCGGGTTGAACGCCCTATTCCGCGCTTTATGTGGATTCTCCTTTGGCATGTGGCTTTGCCTGATCCAACTGCCAAACTGGGTGAAGCGATTGGCGAACAATGATGTGGTGATGTTCTCTGTGGTCGGGGCCATTGTTTACTTGCTGCATCTAGGGTCAGACGTACGAATGAGCATGCTGGTTTATCTGTTGTTTGCAATTCTGGTTTTGTTTGGTGCAAATCAGGAAGCGCGAAAGTCCTTGTTCCTGGCGATCTTTGATAACCGGTTTACCCGTTTTCTGGGCGATATTTCTTATTCTGTTTATCTATGGCATGCGGTGATTTTGTTGGTTGGCGTTGAAGTGATGCATCAGTTTATGCCAAATACGCTGGCGCTTTGGTATCAACAAACAGGTACCGGGTATCTGGTTGCAGCGCTTATTGGTTATGGTGTGTTGATGGTTGCAGTGTCGTCACTGACTTACTATTTACTTGAAAAACCTGCATTGAAGGCGTTGCGGAACATCGCCAATAAACGCAAACCTTTGAACACAGCGAACGCATAAAAATCAAAAAGGCGCTCTTTTCTGAGCGCCTTTCACTTTTTCGAAACGGTAATTGTCTGAATTAGTTAGACAGTTCTGCGCTGCCCCACAACAGGTTGCCTTTACGGCCAATAACGCCCGCGACATAGTCTGAACCTTGATTGCTCAATGTGACGATCACGCCGTAGGTGTACTTCCCTTCAAAGTCATCACTCCCGCAGGACACGGCAGTTGCTTCGGTCACATTGAAGTATTCGTCTTTACGTTCGAAGGTTCCTGAAACCGTACACGTTCCATTCACAGTGAACGTGCCGTCTTCATTGATGATCCATTCCGCGCCATCATTGTAGTTGAGGTGCGAACCGGAAACGGCTTCGACAGCCAGTGAGTCGGGCGCTTTGGTCAGATCGAAACTGTACACCTCTCCCGCCAGGTCAATGCTTGCTTTGGCAGAGTTGTTGCCAAAGGTGATATTTGATTGCATTGCTGGACTGTAAACCAAACTACCTGAACTGCCATCCGCCAACGTGAGTCCGGTTGTGGTCAGTTTCTTGTTCGATAGCTTTGCGGTATCCGCGACCATAACAACGCTGGTACTAAAATCCGCAATGATGACCGGCTGAGACGTTCTTCCTGTATCAACCAGCATCATCCCCAGGTAATTGGGTTCGACGTAAATACCATCGTATTTTGCGCCAGAACCACCAATAGGCTTGGAGCCTTCATCATCGCCACCACCGCCGCCACAGCCTGCTAATGCTAGCCCAATCGCTGCTGCTAAAGCCCACTTTCCTTGCATTTTCAAATCCTCATTTTAAGTGACGAGGCATTTTTATACGCACATGAATTCCCAGGAAATTCATGTGTTATCGGTGCGATTGAAAGGAAGGATTTAGCGGCGGATTCTCACGAAGCCAAACGAAATATTGGAGTGATATATCACAATTTTCAGGTGCGATTAGCGAAGGATTTTTCGTCGTACAGATACGTCTACGCCCCGGTAATTAACCTGTTCCAGCTCTTCAAAGCCGAGCTTTGCGTAGAGGCCTCCAGAAAGATCTTCTGTTTGCAGGTGCAAGGCTTCAACACCGAAGTGTTTCGCAATGCGTTCAAGCTCCAATACCATTTTTGACGCCAGCATTTTTCCGCGGTACAGCGGTTCAACATAAACGCCGCCCACCCAGTGCTCTTTGTCCTGATAGATGCTCATTTCATGAAAACAGAGATACGCACAACCCATCACGGTATTGTTTTCCATCGCTAGAATCATCAGCGGTATTTTGTCTTTATTCAGGTATTCGCTGAGCTTGGTTTCATTGCGTTCAAGTGTTGCGTTGGAAAGGTGTCCCCATTGGTCGAGAAACCACTGGGCTACCTGGGGTTTAAAGTCCGCTTTGTCGGCTAGGAAGATAAACTGCATATCAGCCCCCTACTTTGTTTTCAGCATTTCGATCTGACGTTTGGTTTTCAACCAGGAAAAGAGGCCGTAGAAAATGCCACCAACCGGAAACACCCAGATTGAAAATGACAGTGAGGACATAAAGCTTTGACCGGTGAAAAATGGTGTGATGGCGGCGTAAAACAGTGCGGTAGGAATGCCCCAGAGGATTACACCATACACCAGAATGTGTTTGGGTAATCCCATTTCGATTTTTCGCTGGAGTTTGTTGAGAGTTTCTTTGCTTTCCACGTTGAGTTGGTACTTTTTTATGAAGTTGTAGTGCCTTTATGCCTTGGCCGTCGCTTCATTCAAAGTTGCCGCAATGATTGTTGCCAGTTCACTCACAGAAGTTGTCGTGCTATCGAGTTCTAGATCATAGTTCAGATGATACGGACACATTCCGAAGTCGTGTCTGGCTTCCTCTACGGTTTTATCCCCGCGATCAAAGATACGTTTTTCCAGTTCGTTGAGTTCGCAGTGCAAGCCAACATAGAAACGTTCTACGCCTTCAAATGCCAGTTCCATTTTCAGCGCGTTCTGAGATTTTGAAATTGCAGATTCGAAAATGACAAAGTGCCCGGCTTCAATCAGGGCTTTGACACAGGCAATCGAGCTTAAAAACAGGCTCTCTTTGTGGGCGCGCGTTTTCTTTCTTACCGGTAAAGGTTGGGTGTTGATCAGGGTATCTTCGGAGAAATAGAGCCATTGTTGAGGAAGAAGTTTTTTCTGCAGTGTCTCGGCGATAGAGGTTTTTCCTGAAGCGATTGGGCCATCAAGGACAATTAATTGGGTTTCCATACGACTTAAAATACCAGTTGCCTGTCTATCCCTACATCATTCTGCTGTGCGTATGTTTTTGAAAGAACTGTTGTAAAACCGCATGAAAAAATGCGACTCATCTTAAGCTGTATCACTATTGATTCAGTGCTCATCGTCAAACTCTTTTAAACACCAAAGCGGTTGAGTTGCAGTAAAAACCAATATGACTCGAACAACCTGTTTCTAATATTGTGGCCCATGTTTGACGTACTATGGTTTAGGTACATCACTACTCTTTGCGCGCCTCAGGGCGCTCTTTTTTTACGTAGCACATGACTCAAACAACCTCTGATTCACCAGTCTAATTATCTGTTCGCTAAAGGAAATTAGTGAGATTATTTAAAAGCACACACCTCATAAGTTATAGTGCGTTATATTCATTACATCCAACCCGAACGAATACTAACAACGGAAGATAATTCCCCTACCTGGTCTTCCCCTTGAATAACTGGGGTCGCGATTACCACAAGGCGTTGATTGGAATTGATCACATTCGATGGATAACAAGTGACCAATGTCAGTCGATCTTCTCCACTGTTTTCAATCCATTTAGTGTCAGACTCATGAACTACGTTTATCGCTGTGACTTTGTAGCTGATATTGGTTCCTGACCGTGTTTCCAACGCCATAATATCGCCTTTCTTGGCCGACTGCAGGCCGGAAAAATGGGTGTCGTTGTGGCCGAATATCACCACATTTCCCCTTCTGCCCGGCTCTGCGGTGTTCATTTGCAGCGTAGGTCCAAATGCCAGGTTTCTCGCATTGGCACCGGAGAGCACCCAAAGTGGTCTGTTTTCACCGAAGATTAGCTTTGCTGCAGGATAGGTATCCGCCCACGGCCAGGGAGCCAATTTGTCCTGACTCATTTTTTGCTTATCCCACGCCCGCTCAATGAGCACTTGTGCAACCAATGCCTTGGTTTTTATGTAGATCCCCTTTCCTATCATGGCGCCTCCGCTCGCGATACCGACGATAAACAGCAGCATCCCTATCCGTTTCGCTATTTGCATATATAGACTCCCTGAGTGGTTAGATGCGCGAGCGCCAGATTTGGTCACCTTTGGGCTTGAGCAGGCAGAATCCGATCAAACTTATGGCTGTTATCAATGCACCGAACAAGATATCCAGGTGGCTACCCAACCCGCTTTGCAGCATTATCAGGTTGTTTTTAGGCGCATGTGGAAGAATTAAAGCAGGCGTTGTTTCTGCATCATCAGGACGGCTTTGCGTTTTGTCGACGGCAATCAGCGACGTATGTTTGGTGACAAGATGATGCGCCAGTCCAAGCGCCGTGATCTGCGCTTCTTTATCATCAGCATCAATCTGCGTATTTAGCTCTAAGCTCTCTATCTTTTTACGTGCCCAAATCACATCAATCCCTGATGCCTTTGCTGGGGTCACGCTTTGCAAATCTATCTGCTGCTGCCAGGATTCAGCATTCTGTGTGCCTCTCACCACGAGAGAGTTTTGACCTTCAGGGATTTTAAATGCGATTTGAAGCGGTAGGTTCTGGTAGAGATCGGCGATTGGGTCTGGCCAGGCATCGACGCTGGAGCCATCTTTCCATTGCACCTGAATGTCTCGCATCACAGGCTTCGCAATGGCCTCAAACAGGGGTTTTAAGCCGGATGTGACCTGATTGGTGTTTCCAACAAAGGTAAATGTGCCTTTGCCTGCAATGGCGGCGCGCTTCATAAAATAGGCGTTGGGCGCAGAGCCAATGCCGACGGTAAACAACCTGCGGGAGCCCAACCCATGTTGGATCTGGTTAAACAGCGCTTCTTCATTGCCGACCGCACCGTCTGTGATAAACACGATCTGGTTTAAGTACCCTTCCAATGGCGCTGAATGGAATGCCTTTGATATCGCGGATGCCATTTCAGTGCCGCCATCCGCTTCCAGCTTCTGGATAAAACGGGTCACCTTCGCGATGTTTTCTCTACTTGCAGCGATCGGTGCTGTTGAGAGTTTCTTGGCGCTGTCGTTAAAGATGATCAGGTTGAAATAGCTCTCTGGGCGCAATTGCTGTAACCCAAACCGAAGCGCTTCTTTCGCCTGCGCAATTGAGTCGCCATACATTGACCCTGAAACGTCGAGAATAAAGGTGATGTTTTGCGGGATGATTTCTGTGTTTTTGCTGTTGGGCGGCATGGCCATCAGTAAACCAAAGCGCTGGCCTTCTTTTTCGTCCACAAACAGTGCCGCCGAGGGGGTGGCTGATGCTTGAGGCTCCCAGGTTAATACGAAGTCCTGATTGGCAATGTTTGCTTCACTGAGCGTGACAATGTAACGGCCACTGGAAAGCGCTTCAACATTGATTTCTGCTGCGGCACTTTGGATGTTTTCAATCGGAAGCCCCGCATTCAAATCCACTTCCAGCGTGAAATCAATGGGATCGTCGAGCAACGGATCGCGGTACTCACCGGTAATTTCAGTGGCATCCGGCACGGTTTCAGTCGGTATCGCCCAGCCGTTATGAAGCCTGGTTAACGGCGTGTCGGAAGCTGACTCAGAATCTGCCTGCGTAATCAGTTCAGATTCTGGCGGGCCCGGGATGTATCGCTGGGTAAATGTTGTCGGAAAACGCAAGCTGAAATGGCTGTTTTCATACCTCACTGTATCCTGATACTCAATAAGCACACGAATGGTCTCGCCCGGAGCTACATTGGCCAATTGGGTAGAAAACAGATTGGCGCGGTGTTGTTCAACCAGGGAGGCTTTCTTGCCTTCCGTTGCAGCCTGGTTGAACTGTTCACGCGCTTTTGCTTTGGGCTGGATTTCTCCTTCAATTATCCGCTCGCCGACATAAATTCGAAGGTGATCAACTGCAGCATCCTCCGGCAAAGGAAACAGGTAGCGCACATCGACCCAATCATCACTGGGATTTGTAAACCGCTGCTCCACTTTTGCGCGGGTTATCAGCCCGGTCACTTTCATTTGTACGGAAGTTGATAGCTGCGGCGCTGCAAGCCAGGTGTTTTGTCCCCGCCGCTCAACCTCCTGAATAAACAAACCGCTCTCTTGCGCACTCGCGCCTAATGGAAGCAAATTTAAGATAAATGCAATGACAACACTGCCGCACTTAACAGCTTTCCTCACCACGTTGAATGTCCCCATTTGACTGGCCTTTCCTTTAATAAGCGTTAAGGCCAGTAGAGCAAATCAATGTGTCTATGACGGGGAATGAAAATGTTCAAATAAGGCAAATTATGATGAATTATGGCACCACCAATCTTAAGTTATAGTGCATTAAAGAGTGATAGCCACCAGCCATGATATGCACATTATCCGTCATCTCATGCAAAACCCATTTTATTTCCCCGAGATTTTTCCAATCAAAGTGATTAATTAGTCAATTAATCAGACATTGAGAGTGTTTGGTTGGAAATATATAACCTTTCTATGAAGCAATATGTTGGATGTGCACTCCCTATCGGGTTCTGGTGGATTTAACATCACTATCTCAATTTAAAGACACCGGCTTTGTCAGGATTTCCATACTATGTCGCCTCTCTTACGCGATTAGTTTCAGGAAACTTATTACATGGAAATGCGTTTGTTTAAACATCGTCGCCTGGCGATGGGGATCGTCCTGGCGATGGTATCCAGCAGTGCCCCACTGGCTTTGGAAGTGACGTCACCCGACAAAGCCTACTTCAACAATAACTTTTACAATGACCTGAAAGGCTCTCTCGAGGGCTATGTCATGTTTGCGCAGCACTCCATCATCCCTGCCAAACAGCATATTGATGGGGATGTACAGCCCCACCTTACTGCTGAGCGCGATACGCTGGTAATGATGAAGCTATCCGAATCAGATCGTGATACTGCAGAACGGGTGTTTATGGCTGTTGCTGATGAGAACAATAAAATCATCAAACAATTTGCCATGTTCCCACCAGCCTCTTTGCCAAAAATTGCCGGTAGCGAATACGGCGCTGACCTCGATATCAACGATTTTGTGGCACCCACGGAATTCGATGCGACAGTCTACGACCAGGCGGCTTTAAATGATCTTGAGGATGCTTCGCAGTTTCTCTCTCTGTTGCAGAAAAACCCCAGAGTGAAGATTGAAACCGGCGACAGTCGCTGGATAAGAACTTTCAATTTGCCTGTCAATAAGTCTCTGGAAGGCCGAACCTTGGTGTTTCACTCAAACGCAGGCTACAACTCCACCATCAAATATGGCGAACGCAGCGAGCCACTGCAACGCGGTACAACGCTGGTGTTCCGCTTTGAAAATGGGCAATGGGCCAGCGAAAACGACGCAAAAATTGGCAACATAGGTTATGGCGAGTTCTGGTCGAGAAAAATCCCTGCCGCCTTAGTTAAGCCCGGAATGCGTATCTATTTCGCCACAAATGGCAAATACAGCGTGTTGAAGGATGTTGAGATTGGTGCGCCGACTGAATTGCTGCTTAACACTATCGACGTCGGCATGCTTACCCCGAACCGTGGGCAGTTTGAAATGCAGAAGAACCCTGAACTGGTTCGACAGTACTTTCAGACAATTCCGGTTTCCAAATTGATCGTGAATGAATTCACGCCGCTTTACCTGACAGAAATCATGATGCCAGATGGCACTTTTCTTACTGATTATGCGCAGGACACAGGAACCGTGCATCAGGGAAGCATGCGACAGGCTATAGGCAAGCAACTATTTTCGCTCGGGATCAATAACGCTAACTATGGTATCCACTCAACAGCACCGGGTGAGAAGAACCATCCCTATGCCGCAGCGCAAATTACTGCGCACAATACGATTGGACGCTATGAGAACGGCGTGGTTGTTCACGGTCTTTCAGGTGGCGGTGGCATTGTTACGCTCATGAACAGTACCGGCAATTAGTTTAGCCATGAGCTGGGCCACAACTATGGATTGGGGCATTATCCAAAAGGGTTCGATGGCTCTGTGCATCGTCAGGCCGATCAAATCAACTCTACCTGGGGATGGGATGCAGACAACAACTTTTGGTTGCCTAACTTTGGGCGGAATCAGTCCTATGAGGATACGTGCCTGGATGACGTCTGTCAGAGTCCTTTTAACGGCTATGCGTTCAATAGAGATGCCATGGCGGGCGGTTCCCCTTATAACAGCGCGTTCAATCAATACACGCTCCATACACCTTACAGTGCCGCGACTATCCAGCGTTTTCTGGAAAACAAAGCGGTGTTTGATTCGTCTTCGCCAACGGGTTACTCCAAGTGGAATGCTACAAGCGGCAAGATGGAGCCTTGGACGCTGATGGTTTCCCCTTCACGGGTGACATTGAATGCTTCGCCTTATCAAGTGAGTGAAGATGGGCTCTCTTCGCTGCTTGATGCCTCTGACGTTGTCTTGATCAACTTCTACGATGGCAGTTGGACAAGGGATATCTATGTTCCTGAAGCGAACGAGGAGAACGCAGGTAAGCTGATTAAAATCAACCACCAAGCAACTTTCTACTCCAATCTTCATATCAATGGCTCATCACTGCGTTTAGATGGGGGTAAAGCGCTTCTCTTCCGTTCTGATGGTGAAAGCTGGGTAAGTTTGGATGAAGAGCCTGCAGTTCAGGATGTGGCGAGGATCCCGCAAAAAGTAGGTGTTGCTACTACTACCTTGCTTGGGTTCTACGATCCTGAAAACAAGCTGACCAGTTATATTTACCCGGCAACACACGGTGCATACGGCATGGTGTTTGAGCCAGACAATGGCGATGACCGCTGCCAGCTGAATGTAGAGACAACCGAAGCCGGCGTCATCAGCTATGCGCTTAGCAGTAGACGTCTTTCCAAAGACTCGATGAATCAGTTTAACGTCAATATTGAGCGGGCGCTTGATCCTGTCCAAGCTGAAATAGTCTGTGATGACCAAGTTCTGGCGACACGTGTTATCGATCCACCAGCCTATATACCTAGCGTTACTATCAAAGAAGCTGCTTCGTTAAAGCATTAAAAGGAAAGGCAGTAAAAATGAACGGACGCTTTTTAGCGTCCGTTTTCATCTCTGCCGTATAACCAGTTCGGTATACCCGGTGTCAGGGTCTGGCTCGCGGGAAAATTCGTAGCTGTCGAAAACCAAAAGACAGACTTCCGCCGTGTGACTGACAATGGTTCCATCGCAAAGGTGGCCGCCTAACATTGCACCTTGTGCATCAGCGACGGAGATATGCAGATGGGCATGTTCTGGAGTGAGCGTGCCAGATACAGAAATTATCTCGAAATCTTCTTCCCGAGAGAGCGTTGAATTACCGTCTGCCAGCCGAATGACGAGCTTTGAAACGCAACCTACTACAGATGCAACACAACCAGCTTTAATGTCGTTATTTTGGATTGCAGTGAGTATGGATTGCTTTAGATCAGCCCCTCGGGTTAACCGAAACACCAGGGGCTTTGCTGATGAGCTGTTCATCTTCATTTGAAGGATTTGTGCGGAAATACGTTACGGATGCGCTGTTGCACTTTGTGGTCGATATCGCGAGATAACACCAGCTTGGCTGGCTTAAAGCGATTACGGTAAACCTTGACGGTACCGCTGAATGGCGTTCTTTTGCTTATCTCGGTGCAATCATGGAGGAATCCCTGAGGGATCTTCCCTTTCTTTTTCACTATCTGACCATCTTTAAATTTGATGAGCAAAATTGGGCGGTCGATGGCGATAAATACAAACAAGGCAATAAAACTTGCTGCCAGAAAGAGCTCCATGCTGTCACCTTACATATCAAGCAAACTACTGAGATCCTTTTTGAGTGCATCAACTTTTTTGTTGGCATTCTGCGAGCGGTTTGCTTCGCCGATCAAATACTCAATGGTATCTGACAGCGTTGCATCAAGCTCTTGTGCTTTTATAGAGAGTTTTTCCCACACTCGGAAGTCCAAATCTATCGATTTCTTGCGAGTGTGTTCTTGTTCTGCATTAAAGTGACGCTTTCGCTTGGCGCGAATTGCCTGTTTGAGCTTGTTATCGAGCTCTTCTGACATGTGCTCAGAAATCCACTCAATCACTTTTGTAGGCTCGTGCTCCAGCGCTAACAAAGCGTTCACAGCCGCATCAACTTCACTTCTATCAATATGACGTGTGACGTTGGCGCCTTCTTTGTGTTTCTTGACCAGATAGTGCCATTTCCATCCGGCCTCAAGGTTTTCAAGTTGTTGATATTTCATAATTCGATTTGTTTTTTGTTGAGAGCAAAAGAAAAAGAAAGATACAGTGACAGCGTAACAGTAGATTAGTTTTTAAGCAAACTGGAGCCGCTATATCCCTTTGTTTTTTTCGATTTGGTGATCGCAATTCGGTTAACTGACCGCACGAAATGTCCCTGCCGTTTCCTTACCGTCAACAGAGGCTCAACTTCGCTACTTTGCCAGGCCGTATTCATTTATACTCTGCGGTAATTAATACACCTAAAAGGTAGATAACCAGACGTATGCAAGAAGTATCCTGGCAATCCGTTGTTCCTCAGTTTGCTCACGTTGAGCAGCACATTCTCAATTACGCTGATATTGAAGCGACCTCTCCCTGTGCTTTGCAAACAAGACTGACGGATAGCATCCAGCGCCTCGTTCATGAAGACCATTTTCCGCGCCTTCTTCTGGTCACGGCGCCTGACGTTTATGACTATTTCAAATTACTGGAAAATATGGTCAAAAACGTGCAGGACAATCCTGACTGCCCTATCGTCGTTGCAGAAAATGTCGATGAGGTTCAATTGTTTGGCGCAGTGTATCCGAATTCAAATGACGTGACAACGTCACGCTCAGTAAACGGATTGGTTCATCAAGCCAATGGCGGTGTACTTCTTCTCTCTTTGGGATGCATCCTTTCCCAACCGCACATATGGAGCAGGTTAAAATCCCTCCTCTCTACCTCCAAGTTGCCATGGCGAAGCGCTAAACCGGATGTTTATTGTGAGTTGCCAGAGCCTTCTGACATTACGCTGCGGGTGATTGTCGTCGGTGATCGCGCGTTAATGTCGGATTTTGAAAACGGTGAACCTGAACTGCATAGTTTGGCAAGCTATACCGAGTTCGAACAGGACATGTACCTGACGGATGAAAACATAGATACCTACCTTGCTGTCCTCAAAGGCTACCAGACTGCTCACGGCCTGAAACCGCTCGATGCATCAGCAGCAAAACGTGTACTTCAAGCGGGCGCCCGCTATACCGAAGATCAAGAACGTTTGCCTTTATGCCCTTTGTGGATACAAACACTGCTGCGTGAATCTGATTATCAATCCGACGCCGACATCATCACGGCGGATGATGTAGAAAAAGCGATTGAAGCAAAATACTTCCGCGAGTCCTACCTGCCTCTGCGCGCTGTAGATGATATCCACAAAGGCCAGGTCTTTATTGATACCCGTGGCGAGCACATCGGTCAGGTTAACGGCTTAACCGTCATCGAAATGCCTGGGCATCCTATGGCATACGGCGAGCCTGCGCGTATTTCTTGTGTGGTTCACTTCGGTGATGGCGACATTGCTGACGTTGAACGCAAAGCAGAGCTGGGCGGCAACATCCATGCGAAAGGCATGATGATCATGCAGGCGTTTGTCAGCGCAGCGTTGGACTTGGATGAGCCACTTCCTTACTCCGCCTCTATCGTATTTGAGCAGTCTTACTGTGAGGTAGACGGTGACAGTGCTTCTCTGGCGGAGCTGTGTGCATTTGTCAGCGCCCTTTCCCTACAGCCAATCAACCAAAGTATCGCAATCACCGGCGCTGTTGACCAGTTCGGCCGTGTACAAGCTGTGGGCGGCATCAACGAGAAAATCGAAGGTTTCTATAATATCTGTGAGCATCGCGGCCTGACCGGCTCACAGGGTGTGATCCTGCCAAAGACCAACCTGAATGCACTTTGTCTGAACAAAGATGTGACGGACGCTATCCGAGATGGCAACTTCCATATTTGGGCAGTAGAGCACGTAGAAGAGGCTTTCCCGTTAATCACTGGGCTACCATTCAGTGGCGATGAAGAAACTGAAACAGAAACCTTGCTGGATAAAATCGCCCAGCGTATCGACACCTTCCATCATGGTGAACACCGTCACACATCGTTAATTAACAGGCTGAAAAACTGGTTAAACCACAACTGATCCGAGTTGTTTGGCTTACACGTGTACGCTAATCTGCTCCTATCTTTTCGCAGGAGCAGTATAATGCTAATGAAACGCCAATCTTACGACAGAGACGACCTTCTGGCTTCAAGCCAAGGAGAGCTATTTGGCCCAGGTCGTCCTCAACTACCAGCACCGAACATGCTTATGATGGATCGCATTTCTAACATCACGGATGAAGGTGGTGATTTTGGGAAAGGTTTCATCGTCGCAGAATTGGATATCACTCCTGACCTATGGTTCTTTGATTGTCACTTCCCTGGCGACCCGGTAATGCCTGGTTGTTTGGGTCTGGATGCAATGTGGCAACTGGTTGGTTTCTTCCTGGGTTGGTCAGGTGGCGAAGGCAAAGGCCGCGCCCTGGGCGTAGGTGAAGTGAAATTCACCGGCCAAATCCTGCCAACGGCAAAGAAAGTGACTTATGAAATCCAGATGAAGCGCGTTATCAACCGCAAACTGGTTATGGGCCTTGCTGATGGCCGCGTACTGGTAGACGGTAAAGAAATTTACGTCGCTAAAGATCTGAAAGTAGGTTTGTTCCAGGATACTTCTTCTTTCTAAGAGCAAGTTCGACACGCCTAACATTGATAAAGCCGCTTTCGAGCGGCTTTTTTTTGCCTACATACAAGCGACACATCCTTCCCTTTTGCTGCGCTGACTTAGCTGACCGCTTCCACTGTCCCCAATACTTGTCATTCGTTACGCACTTTAAAGTTATAGTGCATTATCTAGAATAGCAAAAGCCCCGATTCGGGGCTTGTAGTGGTTAAGATTGTGGGTTCAAGTTACTTCATCGATGATGCTTTGGTATCTCGGCCATCGCGCCAGCCACCTAGCCATTGGCTTCGCGCATCCGTGGCTTGATAGGGACATGTTTCAGAGGATCGACCGTTTACACCAGCTTGAAAGCCTTTCGCCTGTGCTCGCTCTAAACGATCTCGCTTCTGTCTTTTCATATATATCGCCCTCGTATCCTTTGATGGATGTATCTTGCAGTGACGTTTCATTCAAGTTGATCTTTTATGAAACTCACATATTAAGAGTCACGCATGGTCAATAAATAATCAAGCATCAACTGGCTCATCCGACAAAAAACTGTGAGGACGAGCCAGAAATAAGGTTTACTTTTTACGGCGCCAGAAACCCGCAAATGCCAGCAATCCAAGGCCCAGAACGCCTAACCCACCGCCGCTACGTGAGATACTTTTTTCTTCGTATGGACGAGGTGTAATATCACCCGACTGACGAGTCAGCTTCACTGCCACCAGCTCTTCTTCACCATTACATAGTGCATCATGTGCAGTCGAGCTATAACCGCCAGCACAGTAGAATGCTGATGCAGCAATATCTCCGTTGTCTGCAATATCGAATGCTTCTGCAATACGGAACTCGTTGGCGCCAGCAGCACCGTTTGTCAGATCATCCAACAACCAGCCACGCTGACCGTCAAAATCAGCAGTGAAGTTGCTGCCATGTCCGTAAATGTAGCCACGTTGACGACGCTCACGGTCACGGTTGGTTTCTACATCAACTTTACCCACCAGCTCATTGCTGTTGTTGATGGCTGCAGCTGTGGCGTTGTAGCCTTTGAAGAACAGGCTGCTTTGTCCTGAACCCAAAATTTGGGTTGAGGTACCTTGGTTTATAAACACGTTTTCAGCATAAGAACCGCTGTCCAAGCGTGCATTCTTCACCGTACCGACAACTACCCCGCTTTCATTGATATCGCTCGCTTGGGTATATCGATAAACGATATTGCCATCTTGACGAATTTCAATGCCAGGGATCAATGACATGGTCCAGCAGCGTTTGCTTGCGTCAGTCTCAAATGCTGTCAGACAGGTAGCGAAATCTTCCGTTGTTGTCGGTGTAAACTTCACCGCGCGGGCGTAGAAATCACTGTCGTCATAAGTTGAAAAACCGACCATAGTTGGCTCTGTAGCACCACTGACCAGCGCCGCGCTGTTAACGCTTGCCTGCGCAGAGTCGTAGGTGTGCCCAGTGGTACCGCTTGGGAATGATGCGATAATTTTTGCATTGTCAGCATCCGTATTGCTTGTACCCGATGCAAACCAAACGGCAGCCTGATTAGCAAACTGGATATATTGGCAAGCACGGTCACTATAATCTAACGTCGTAGAGCAACTTCCGAGACTACCAAGCCCAGAACCTTCAGGTACCTTATTTCCGTCGGTTGAATTGTGCATAACAGCTACTGATGCAGAACCGAAGACAATGGTCTTTCCGGCGGCATCAATTACCCCTTTGGCGTTAGTTTGTCCAATGCCAGGAATAACACTGGTTGCACTCGATGCAGGCATCAGCTCTGCGTCGCCATAAAAACCGCGGCGCTGGAAAGCACGGGCATAAATGGAGTTGTTATCGTAATACGGGCTACTTGAAGCACCGACGGGAATTCCTCCATCGGTTACGGAATTCACTACCACATTGGTGGAATTTGGATCTGGCGTCCCTGTTGGGGAGATGTCGTACGTATCAGTAAACGGATTCACAGATGAACCGTTAACCGTTGCAGTGCTGTTGGAAGTAAAGCCATCATTCCAGGCGTCCACTTCTTTTTTCAAACCACCCAGGCACTGGCCAGCGTCATAATCACTGCTGTCACAGACCGCACCACCCGCTTTCAGTCCATACCAACGCTCATCTGCCCAGGTATCACAGGTGTTGTAATTCAGGTTGTTATCACAGTAACTAATCAGATCATCAACACTGTTGATGAAGTGTTCGTAGTCCACCATATATGGCAGCTCTTGCGAGTAGTCCAACCCAACAGGTCCACTTAGTACTTCTACCGCGACTTTTGAACCATCAGGCGAAATAGCTGTAGCGGCTGCCGAATTAGCATTGGATGCAACATCAAGCTTGGTGACGCTATAAAGCGCTGCATTCGCCACTGTAGGGATACCCGCTACCGCCAAGGCGATAGCAGATAGTTTGAATTTATTGAACTGCATTACGATTCCTTTTGCATCTCTTCAAGTTCTTCCCAGCGTTCAAAAGCAGTTTCCAATTCAGCTTCCGCCTCGCTCAGTCTTTGCAAGACAGGCTGAGTTTCTTCGTTGCTTTTCTGGAAGAACGCAGGATCGTTCACCGAATCCTGTAAATTTGTAATTTCATTCTCTAAGTTTTCAATCAGCTGGGGAAGCGCTTCTAACTCTCTTTGCAACTTGTAAGACAGTTTTTTGCCTGGCTTATTGCTGTTAGCCTGTTTTTTAGGCGCTTCTTCCTTAGAAACCGCTTTAGACTTCGGTTTCTCAGCGTCAATCACTGCACGGTAATTCTCACGCTGCTGCATCGCATCGTGATAACCACCAACAAACTTATGAATGACACCTTCACCTTCAAACACCCAGCTGTTTGTTACTGTGTTATCAACAAACTGACGGTCGTGGCTGACAAGCAAAAGTGTGCCCTGATAATTGGCAAGCAATTCTTCCAAAAGTTCCAGCGTTTCGATATCCAGGTCATTGGTTGGCTCATCAAGCACCAACAGGTTGCATGGCTTAAGGAAAATACGCGCCAGAAGCAAACGGTTCTTTTCCCCGCCCGACAGCGCTTTTACCGGTGTACGGGCACGACGCGGGTGGAACAGGAAGTCTTGCAGGTAACCAAGAACGTGACGCTTGCGACCGCCAACATCGACTTCCATCTTCCCTTCCGCAAGGTTGTCGACAACAGTCTTCTCTGGATCCAGCTTCTCGCGGTACTGGTCAAAGTAAGCCACTTCCAGCTTGGTGCCGACGTGGAACTTGCCTGAATCAGGCTGGATTTGACCCAGCATGAGTTTCAGCAAGGTACTTTTACCACAACCGTTTGGACCAATTAGTGCAATCCGGTCTCCACGCATCACGTTAAAGCTGAAATTGTCGATAATCTTCTTACCGTCCCAGCTGTAGGAAATGTCACTGGCCTCGAAGACCAGTTTGCCTGAGCGTGCTGCTTCATCCAGTTGCAGATTTGCGTTGCCTTGCACTTCGATACGATCTGCGCGTTCACGGCGCAGTTGTTTCAATGCGCGTACACGGCCTTCGTTACGGGTGCGACGAGCTTTGATACCCTGGCGGATCCAAGTCTCTTCCTGGGCAAGTTTCTTGTCGAATTCAGCATTCTGCTCCGCTTCGACGCGCAGCATTTCTTCCTTACCTTCCAGGTACTTTTCGTAGTCACCCGGCCATGAACTCAGTTGGCCACGGTCAAGGTCGACAATACGGGTCGCCATAGAGCGGATAAACGCGCGGTCGTGCGAGATAAAGACAATCGCACCTTTGAAATCTTTCAGGAAATTCTCAAGCCAGATGATGGTCGCAACATCCAGGTGGTTTGTCGGTTCGTCAAGCAGCAGAACATCCGGGTCACACACCAGTGCGCGCGCCAGTGCCGCTTTACGTTGCCAGCCACCTGACAATTCTGACAGTTTCTTGTTACCGTCAAGGTTCAACGCGCCAAGTACAGTAGTGAGTTGGTTCTCAAAACGCCATGCACCTGAATGTTCCAGTTGTTCCTGAACGCGGGACAAACGATTGATGTTTCTCTCACTCGGATCATGTTCAATCAGCGCCAACAGCTCGTGGTATTCCTTCAGCTGAGCGCCAACTTCCGCCAGTCCTTCTGCAACATAGTCGACCACTGTTCCTTCCGCATCACGCGGCGGATCTTGCTCCAGACGGGACACTTTCAGATCTTGTTGACGGTTGATGCTGCCGTCATCCAGTTGGACGGTACCGTGGATGACTTTCATCAGGGTAGATTTACCCGCGCCGTTACGGCCAACCAAACACACACGCTCCCCCGGTTGGAGTACGAATTCAGCGTGATCAAGAAGCGGGTTGTCACCGTAAGCGAGTTGTGCGTTAGTGATATTAATCAATGCCATGTTTTGCTAACCATGTCTGTAATACTGAGGAATCAAAAGGCCAACCCAGTTCGTCAATCACCGAGTTGTCGCTGTTTTGGAGAGAAAGTACAGGAATAGTGACGCCGTAACGCTCAAACAGTGTGTCGTCGAACGCAATGTCTATAACGCGCAAGGCAGCGGATTTCTCCGCTGCCTCATAAAGCGCCATTGCCTCTTCACATAAGTGACACCCTTCCGTGCTGTAGAGGACCAATGCCATTAATCTTCCTTGTGAGTAATAATCCAGCAGTTGTGAATATGTTTGTTACGCTCAAAATCCATCGGGATTGAGCGTGATGTGATGTTCTGTGCTTTCAGACCCAGTGCATCCAACGCTTCCATATCCATCTTGAAGTTGCGCTTGTTGTTGGAGAACACGATCTCGCCACCCTGACGCAACAGACGCTTAAGATCCGTCATCAGCTTGATGTGGTCGCGCTGTACGTCAAATGTATCCAACATACGCTTAGAGTTTGAGAACGTAGGCGGATCGATAAAGATCAGGTCATATTGCCCTTTCGCCATGGACAACCACTTCAGGCAGTCGCCTTGTTCGAACATATGCTGACGGCCAATTTTGCCGTTTAGTTTCATGTTGCGCTCGGCCCAAGCCAAGTAGGTTTTGGACATATCAACCGTGGTTGTTGATTTTGCGCCACCTACTGCTGCGTGAACAGTGGCTGTGCCGGTGTAAGCGAACAGGTTCAGGAAGTCTTTCCCTTTCGCTTTTTCACCCAGCATTTTACGGGTATAGCGGTGATCCAGGAACAAGCCGGTATCAAGGTAGTCGTACAGGTTAACTTCCAGCGTCACGCCGTACTCACGCACTTTCATGAAACGCTTCGCTTCACCCAGTTTCTCGTATTGGCTGGTACCTTTTTGCTTTTCACGGGTTTTCAAAACCACGTTGTTGGCATTAACACCGGTCACAGCAATAGTCGCGCGCACGATATCCAGCAGACGACGACGTGCCTTCTCTTCTGGTACAGACTTAGGTGGCGCGTATTCCTGGATCACAATGTGATCGTTATAGCGGTCAATCGCTGCGTTGTACTCTGGCAAATCGGAATCGTAGAGACGGTAGCATTCAACGCCCTGCTGCTTCGCCCACTTCTCAAGCTTCTTGATGTTCTTGCGAAGACGGTTTGAGAATTCAGGTGCTACGTCCGCTACTTGTTGTGTTTGCTCGCCATCTTGTGACGTTGTCACCTCACCACGGGCAGTGATTTGGTAAGTTTTCATCACACAATCAAGCGCACCATTACGCAGCTTGTAAGTGCTTTCTGCACGCATGCGAATACAGCTCAGCAATTCTTCTGAACCGGAGTAAATCGATGCTACTGAGCCTTTAAACTGGCTTTTCAGTTGAACACCCAGTTGGGTATAAAGTGCAATCAGGCCAGGTGTAGTGCCAAGACGTTCACCGTATGGAGGGTTACAGATGATAACGCCTTCCTCAAAGCCTTCAGGACGTGTCAATTCAGCAGCATCACCCAACTCGAATTGAATCAAGTCAGCAACACCAGCACGACGGGCGTTGGCTTTTGCTGTTTCCAGCACACGGCGATCGTTATCGAAGCCGAAGAAACGGGTTTCACACTTAGAAGGACCCTTCTTCGATTTAACCGTCACTTCTGCGTGTACTTCCATCCACTCTTCGCGGTTGAAAGATTTCAGGGATTCAAAGCCCCAGCGCTTACGCTTCAGGCCAGGCGCGATTTGTGCCGCCATCATCGCAGCTTCAATCAGCAAGGTACCCGAACCACACATTGGGTCCAGCAGCGGCTTGTCAAATGTCCAGCCGCTTTTCAGCACCAGTGCCGCAGCGTTGGTTTCACGCAGTGGTGCCGCGCCTGCTTCTGTGCGGTAGCCACGTTGGTGCATACCGCTACCCACCATATCGATCCCCAGTAGACCCTTTTCTTTAGAAAGACGCATATGGATTCGCAGATCAGGTTGCTCACGGTCGATACTTGGACGATCCAGGTTGGCTTTTACAAAGCGGTCAACAATGGCGTCTTTGACTTTCAATGCACCGTACTGGCTGTTCCGAATTTCACGGTTGGTACCGTTGAAATCAACTGCAATGCGTTTTCTCTCGCTGAAGTACTGAGGCCAGTTAATCGCTGTCGCGCCCAAATACAGGTCCATATCATCGCGTACGTTGAACTCACTCAGTACCAGGATGAAACGCGATGCCGTGCGGCTCCATAAACAGCACGTGTAAAGGGTTTTCTCGTCGGCACGAAAACGTACACCGGCGCTGACAGCTTTGACATCGCTTGCGCCCAGTTTTACGAGTTCTTCTGCGAGCAGGTTTTCGAGACCGCGGGAGGTAATAGCTAAATATTGATTCATGGAAATGGATTCTGTGGAATTTTGGGCGCGATTATAACTGAATTCACACCACTACGCTCTATCAAGGGTGATTAAACTCACGATTTCTCGTTCATCTTCTACAACAAGACCCTCATCATCTTGTAGCCGTTTCCAGCCTCACAACACACAGGCACGTGATATCTCTTAACCGACCTAAACTTAATCAAAGGCTCCTCACACACACCACACACCCAATCTAAAAACCCGCTTTTGGGGCACGTAAAACCATAGCGTCTCGCCGTCGAACTCTACATATCCACACCCATAATTTTGTTTCCTTCAGGAAACTCTTGTACTTAACCCAATAAAACCAATAGCAACCAACCTAAAAGACACACCAAAACCTGAAGCTTTGCTTACGAAGTGAGCACACACTTATCCACAAGGCCAGACAATGAATGAAGGTATGTTCTATCTCCAGAAAGTATTCTTTCCCGACTGGAAACACAAATGACCAGAATATTTGGACTATACCAGATGATAGAAACAGTAAAAATGAGCCCCTTAAAGGAGGAAGTTATGGCGTTATCGTTTCCAAAATAGCGACTATTTCAGGCTGAGATGCGAACAATTTGCGAGCAACCGCACGTAGCACGCCTTTCGTTTTTGTGATTCGAATCACGTTAAATTTGACGGGAATTAATGTCTAAATGAGGCTATTACATGGCGGATTGAGCACGCTTTAATCAGCAATGATGTTGAACTCGCCCTGCGCCATTAGTTTGTCTCGGACGGCTTTGTCTGGTGAATAGGCACCGCAGTTCTTAACAAGAACCCCAGGATACTAATATTAAGGGTTAGAGCTAAGGCAGCTGGTTTGGTATGGATAGGAAGTATTTGTAGCCCCATTGGGGCATACAGCCACAATACGGGCGTGTACACAGAAGCGGGAAACTCAGGGGAAAGAGAAGAAAACGTGGGCTGACAGAAGGATACTGTCAGCCCACTAACGCATAATGACCACTGCCGCTATCGTATTGCTGTTGGTATGTAGATAGCCGATCATTCATTACTTTTATCGCTTCACAGAACCGCATTTGTTTTGTGTCGGTCAGCGCTAACGGCGACTCACTGGCATGCATGCAAAGGCTTGCTGTACCAGCATTTTCAATCACCAGGAAAGCTTCACTGCCGTGCTCGGTCTTCAGTTCAACAATCTGCCCTATTTCCGGAGAAATTTGGACTTCTTGCCCCTGGAAGAACCAGCTTTTTGGGAGGAGCGGTTTATGGAAGCGTTTTGCTGCCACTGCGTTCAAAATCAATTCAGCCTTGCGAGGGCCAGACAAACCCAGAACGCTTACCGCTTCTGAGTATGTTTGAAAAAGAGATGCGTCATCTACTGAGAATGGGCTCTCGATAAACGCATCGGGGATGAGATGTTTCTTTTCAATGGCAACGCGAAAAACCATCTCTTGACCCAAATCCAGCATTAACGACTCGCCTACTTCGTCGAAGTACCACTTCCATGCGTTATTGGGTTTCAACATCGTTTTCGCTCCTGCGATTGCAGAGAATCGGTCCGTGACCATTGAAAATAAAGGTGCTTTCGAAGGAGTTTAATCGGGTTCAGGCAAAAAAAAAGGGGAAACAAAGTTCCCCTTTCGCTCGGAATTCTTTATTAATAGATTTAAATATTGCGGACGATATCTTTAACCAGACGTGGCCCGTGATAAATAAAACCAGAATAAACCTGAACCAGCTCTGCACCTGCCATCATCTTCTCCCTGGCAGCGATCACTGAATCAACACCACCCACACCAATGATCGGTAATTTACCGTTCAGCTCCTGGTGTAAGCGGCGAATCACTTCTGTGCTCTTGGTTTGAACAGGACGACCACTCAAGCCTCCCATTTCGTGTGCGTGTGGCATGCCGTCCACCAGTGTACGGTCCAAGGTGGTATTGGTAGCAATGACACCGTCAATGCCGTGACGAACCAGCGCATCAGCAACCTGTACCAGTTCGTCTTCACTCATGTCCGGCGCAATTTTCAATGCCAGCGGAACATATTTGCCTTTCTCACCTGCCAGTTGATTCTGGCGTGCTTTTAATGAGCCCAGCAAATCGTCCAACGCTTCACCATATTGCAGTGAACGCAGTCCCGGTGTGTTTGGTGACGAAATGTTAACGGCGATATAGCCGGCGTGGTCATAGACTTTATCCATGCAAATCAGATAATCGTCTTTACCGTTTTCCAGCGGTGTATCCTTGTTTTTACCAATGTTAATGCCAATCACGCCTTCGTATTTGGCCTTCTTAACATTCTCCACCAGCGCATCAACACCATGGTTGTTGAAACCCATACGGTTGATGATCCCTTCTCCGGGAATTACGCGGAAAAGACGAGGCTTGTCATTACCATCCTGAGGACGGGGGGTGACTGTCCCTACTTCGACAAAACCAAAACCCATCGCGCCGAATGCATCGATACACTCACCGTTCTTATCAAGACCTGCAGCGAGGCCAACCGGATTTTTGAAATGCAGACCCATTACCTGAACGGGACGAGGAGGAAGATTTTGACGGTAGAAAAGATCGAGAGGAGTGCCGGTAAAGCGTGAAAGGTTTTTGATTGCCAGATCATGAGCATGTTCTGGATCCAACTGAAAGATTGCCGATCTGGCGAGGCGGTACATCATGTAACCTCCGAAAAAAAGCCCCGTATAAACGGGGCTGTATTATTAACGCTTTAGCGACTTAATTCAAATTTAAAAGCGTAAGTTCCCGCAAAGCAACGGAGAATTTCGCAAATTCATGGGCTGTCCCCACTTTAAACTCTGCCACTATGCTCTCCCAACGCCCTAAACTGACTGCATGCTCAACCATCCAGGTCTCCAGACCCAGCTCTGCGCTCTCGCCTTTCTCCATACCTTCGAGGATATGCGCTGTCAGCATACGTTGCTGCCAATCCAAATCTTCGCGGAATGAAGCGCGGGCAAGTGCCTGCCAGTGGTTTTCGACCGGTTGGTTGGTGATCTGCTTGAGGAACCAGTGCAGCGACAAGGTATCGCCAAGCACAAAGTACAATCTTGCAACCACTTCAAACGGTTTATCCATTTGATCACAAACCTGTGCCAAATCGAGGCCGGCATAGAAGCTGGTCAGGCGGGCAATTTTGTCCGCAATCGCTTTAGGCACACCCAATGTGGTGTACTCTTCAGCCTGATCTTCGTGTTCCTTGATTTCAGATGGAACCAGGTATTTCTCCAGATTCTCTTCCAGATTCTTAACCGCAGGTTTGTAGAAGGCCACTTGGTCTTCAATCCCCTTGCCTTTCATTGGATTACGCAGAATCCAACGGGTGGCACGACGAAGCATACGGCGACAACGGAACATCAATGCATACTGCACTTGCGCCGGCAGTTTGTTGTCCAGCTCTCGCAGTTCTTCGAACGTATGGCCAAAATCAAACACTTCATGGGCAATCGCGTATGCCGCAGCTATGTCACCGACACTCGCGCCCGTTTCATCCTGCATGCGGGTAACGAAGTTAAAGCCCATGATGTTCGACATCTGATTGGCAAGGCTTGTCGCAATGATTTCACCACGTAGCGGGTGGTTTTCCATTGCCGCACTGTAGTTACGTTGTAACTCTTTAGGGAAATAATCTGGCAGTAACTTGCCAAAGTGCGGATCCTGAGTAATTTGTTCAATCACCAGCTGCTCTTTCAGCACCATCTTGCCATAAGCCACCAGCACCGCGATTTCAGGTCTTGTCAGTCCTTTGCCATGCAGTTGGCGCTCAGACAGGGTTTCGTCGTCTGGCAGATACTCTAACTGACGATCCAGTTTGCCCTCTTTTTCCAGGTAATGGATAAAGCGGATCTGCTCTTTCAGCAAAGCTACCTGCTGTTCGGCAGTGACAGAAATCGACTCACTTTGTTGGTAGGCATCGTCCAGGACGATTTCACCAACTTCATCTTCCATGCGCTCAAGCAGCTCATTACGCTGTTTGTAAGTAAGATCACCGGCTGCCACCAAGCCATTAAGCAGGATCTTGATGTTAACTTCGTTATCCGAGCAATCCACACCGCCCACGTTATCGATAAAGTCGGTATTCACACGACCACCACTCATGGCATATTCGATACGCGCCATCTGGGTCATACCCAAGTTACCGCCTTCACCAACAATGCGTGCGCCCAGCTCATTGCCGTTAACACGCAAAGCGTCATTCGCACGGTCGCCCACATCAGTATGTGTTTCTTCTTCCGCTTTCACATAGGTGCCGATACCACCGTTCCAAAGTAGATCCACTTTTGATTTAAGGATCTGTTTGATCAACTCATTCGGTGTCATTGACTGCTTACGCACACCCAGTAACTTCTGAATTTCCGGCGACAGCTCAATCGATTTAGACTTACGAGAGAAGATGCCGCCGCCTTTCGAGATCAGTTTGGCGTCGTAATCTTCCCAGCTTGAACGTGGAAGCTTAAACAAACGGTCACGCTCTACCCAGGACTTCGCTGAATCCGGGTTCGGGTCGATAAAGATATGCATATGGTTAAAAGCGGCCACCAGGCGAATGTGCTTCGACAACAGCATACCGTTACCGAACACGTCCCCGGCCATATCACCGATCGCCACACACGTGAAATCCGTCTCCTGACAGTCAATGCCAATCTCACGGAAATGACGTTTCACCGATTCCCAACCACCTTTGGCGGTAATACCCATCGCTTTGTGGTCATAACCATTAGAACCACCGGATGCGAACGCATCACCCAGCCAGAAGTTGTATTCTTCTGATACCGAGTTAGCGAGATCGGAGAATGTTGCGGTTCCTTTGTCGGCAGCAACAACCAAATATGGGTCATCTTCATCGTGGCGAACCACATTCACCGGCGGCGTCAGGTCACCTTCGACAATGGTATCGGTGATATCCAGCAGACCGCGGATAAAGATGCGGTAGCAGCGTTGGCCTTCTGCGAAAATTTCATCACGCCCACTGAGCGAATGTTGTTTCTTACAGACAAAGCCACCTTTCGCGCCAACTGGAACGATAACCGTGTTCTTCACCTGTTGCGCTTTCACCAGACCCAAGACTTCGGTACGGAAATCTTCCTGACGGTCAGACCAGCGCAAACCACCACGTGCGACTTTGCCACCACGCAGGTGGACACCTTCAACATCCGGCGAGTAAACAAAGATTTCAAACGCAGGAACCGGCTTTGGGATCTCCGGAATATTTTTCGGCTGCATTTTCAACGACAGGTAGTCTTTGTTCTCGCCTGTCTCTTTGTCTTTCTGGAAGAAGTTGGTGCGCAGCGTAGCAAGGATCATTTCCATATAACGACGGATAATACGGTCGTCATCCAGACTCTCTACACGTTCCAACGATTCTTCGATCTGTTGGATGATCTTGTTTTGCTCGCGCTCGTTGTGTTTGGTAGGAGAAAAACGCTTGTTGAACAGACTGACCAGCAGTTTCGCCAAATCAGCGTGTGATGCCAATGTCTCTTCGATGTAGGACTGGCTGAACGGGAATGCAACTTGACGCATATATCGCGCGTAAGCACGCAGAATCGTCACTTCACGTCCTGTTAGTCCGGCATTCAGTACCAAACGGTTGAAACCATCATTCTCCAGTCGGCCATACCAGATTCCGGCAAAGGCATTCTGGAAACGCTCACGCGCTTCTGAAAGATCAAACCCATTGCGCGCGCTGTGAAGCATGGAGAAATCAAGGATCCAGAACACTTCACCGGTTTTGGTTTCAACCCGGTATGGTGATTCACCAATCACACGCAAGCCAAGGTTTTCCAGCATTGGCATAACATCAGACAGGTGAATGGCTTCATCTTTCTGGAACAACTTCAAGCGAACAGCACAAGACGCTGACGGCTCTTCTTGAGGGCGATAGAAAAGCATATCCAGCTTTTTCTCATCGCTCAGGTTTTCCAGACGTTCGATGTCCGCAACTGCTGACCCTGGCAACATGGCCTCTTTATAAGAGCGTGGGAATGCGTAGTGGTAGCGCTTGGCAATCGGTGTGCCGTGGTTTTCACCAAATGTAGTGATAACCGCTTGCTTGAGACGATCATCCCAGGAGGACGCCGCTTCCGTCAGGTTTTGCTCCAATTTCTTCACGTCAATGTCAAAGTTATTGTTGTCTACACGCACAATGTAATGGGTTCTCGCCAACGGGCTTTCAGAGAAGAAGGTGTTGAACTCTACATCCTGATCTGAGCCAAAGTAGCTACCCAAAATACGCTGGGTAATACGGCGAAACTCTGTGGTGTAGCGTTCACGCGCAACATAAACCATACAGGAGAAAAAGCGTCCGAATGGGTCTTTGCGCACAAACAGACGAAGCATATCCCTGTCCTGCACCTGAACAATACCCATGCCGATGTCCAGCATTTCGCTTTCGGTTGCCTGGAACAGTTCATCACGGGGGAAGTTTTCGATGATATTGGCCAGCGCCTTCCACGAATGGGATCCTTCGTAGTACCCACTGATCTCAAGGATCCGTCTCGCTTTATTACGCAATACCGGGATATTGCTGGTGGACTGGTTATAGGCCGAGGACGTGTAGAGACCATGGAAGCGATGCTCACCAATGACGTTGCCTTTCTTATCGAAACACTTAACGCCGATGTAATCCATATAGGCCGGACGGTGAACACGGGATTTGGAGTTGGCTTTATTTATGATCAGCAGGTCTTTGCTCAGTGCAGCGTGACGTGCTGACTCGGCAACCTCAGAGAGTTTCTGTCCAGGACGCTTAGGATCCAGCTTCTTCGCCAATCCCAGCCCTTCTTCCGCAGAAGCCACCAGCTCATAGTCCCCTTCAATGGCATTCAACTCGTAATATTTGTACGCCATAAAGGTAAAGTTGTGCGATGCAATCCACTGAAGGAACTCAATCCCTTCTTGTCTGCGCTCTTTGTCGATCGTTGCTTTTTCCTTTTTCAACGAATCGATAATGCTCAGCATCTTGTCTTGCATGGGTTGCCAGTCCTGAACGACCAAAGCAACGTCCGTCAGCGTTTCGGTCAGCTCTTTTTCCAGCGCCGCCATCTCTTTTTTACTGCTGATGCGGTCAACTTCCAGATGGAAAACCGTCTGGCTTACACCCTCTTCGGTGCCAATTTGCGTGACGTTTCCTTTCGCATCTTTTTGTACTTTTATTGGGCCGTTCAGCATCAAGTGCGTGGCAATGTCCAAACGGTTCAACGCCATACGGACTGAATCGACGAGGAAAGGTGCATCAGGAGTGAGAATTTCAACGATGGTGTGGGTTGACTGCCAACCGTTACCACTCAATGTAGGGTTAAAGACCTTAACAAAGATCTTGTCTTGTTCGAAAGTATTTAGATGATGCCACAGGCTGATAACAGCGCCGTAGAGGTCGGATTCATTCCTTTCCTGTAAATCATCATCAGAGATGGGACCCAAAATCCTTTTTGCCAAAGTCTCCACTAACGGTTGTTGTTTCTTGTCCAGTTTTTCAGCAATAAGATGATAAACCTTTTCAAGCAACACCGGCACAATAGGGTCACGCGCGGTCATGGTTTACTCCATTTATTTTTTATGTGATCGCTATGAGTATAGAGGTTAAATAGTCTTTGCGACGTATGGAGTAGTTTACGGGTTCGTTAATAAAAGCGTTACATCAATTATCGTTAAATAGAGCCGATTTTTAAGATATGTGACTGTCGTACGGTTTAGCTTATTTGTTCGAGGGATTTGAAACGATTGTTCGAATCTACAGTAAGCCTGAAGCGCCCTCTCACCCCCAGTTGAGTAAGGAAAGGACGAAGTCGCATTGCGGGAAGTTGCAGTGTTAACCCACTATCTGTATGGACAATAACTGAAGAGGCAGCGCCGGAATAATGGTGCTGGAAAGTATGGTAGGAAATATCAAGATTAAACAGATAGACATTCGATTTCATAAAAAAAGCCGTCAGTGAAAGACGGCTTTTAAAATACCTGTTAGTGCTAATTTCTCAAGCGAAAGGTTCAGGCTTCGAGTGCTTTGTTGATTTTCTCGTAGAGATCTTTCGCAAGATTATTCAACGATGCCAAACGCTCTAATTCGGCTCGCATCAGTTTTTGTCGTTGCTCGTCAAAACGCTTAAGTTTAAGTAGCGGATCAATTAATCGTGAAGCGACCTGAGGATTCGATTCATTTAACTGAATAAGTATATCTGACAGGAACTGGTAGCCTGAACCATCCTTCGCATGGAAATGCACCGGATTGTTATTGCAGAACGAGGCAATCAGTGAACGGGTGCGGTTCGGGTTCTTCAGGCTGAACGTTGGGTGCGACATCTGCGCTTTCACGTTTTCCAGGGCATTTGCCGCTGGATTGCAGCCTTGCAACATAAACCATTTATCCATCACCAGACCATCATGCTGCCACTTGTCGCTGAATGACTGCATCAGCGCCGCGCGGCATGGCAGTTGAGCGTGATTCGCCGCACCCAGTGCCGCCGCTGTGTCTGTCATGTTCTTTGAACCAGCATAGTGAGCATTGACCAGTTCATCACCCTGCCCGTTTAATGCCAAATAACCTAGACATACATTTCGCAGCGTGCGTTTGCCGATGGCGGCATGGTCAATGGAATATTCATCCTGTGCCAGTGTGTGATACACGGCGCTCAGTTCATCTTCCAATTCTTTTGCGAATGCAGACTTGAACGCATCACGCACCAGATTGATCGCATCAACATCGACCACGTCAAACCAGCCGCCGATTTCATTTTCACTCGGAAGCGTCATGACTTCAGCAATCAACGCGACATCGAGTTCTTTGTTCAGCAACACGCCACGGAATGCATCAATCACATCTGCCGGGATCTCAACAGACTCGCCTGACTGAACACGTGCGACATTGGCTTTAATGTGTTTTGCCAACAGCATCTGCCCTGCATCCCAACGCGCAAACTCGTTGCGTGCATGCACCATCAGGAATGCCAGCTCTTCATCGCTGTAGTCGTAGTTAAGTTTTACCGGCGCGGAGAATTCACGCAGCATAGAAACTTTTGGCGCTTCATTAACGCCTTCGAACACGAAGGTTTGTTCAGCGTCTGTAACGTGCAGTACGTTATCAACTTTTTGACCGTTACGTTGTAACTCAATAACACTGCCATCCTGTGCATACAGCTCGATGTCGAATGGGATCAGCAGAGGTTGCTTCTCTTTTTGATCAGCTGTTGCCGGCGTATGTTGCTTCACTGTCATCGCGAAGGTTTTGGCGCTGGCATCATAAGCGGTTGTCACATCCAACACCGGCGTACCGGACTGGCTGTACCAAAGACGGAACTGGCCAAGATCAATACCGGATGCATCTTCCATCGCCTTCACGAAATCTTCGCAGGTAGCTGCGGTACCGTCATGACGTTCGAAGTAAAGCTTCATGCCTTTCTGGAAATTGGCTTCACCCAACAGGGTATGCATCATGCGAATAACTTCACTGCCCTTTTCATAGACCGTCAGGGTGTAGAAGTTGTTCATCTCAATCACTTTTTCCGGACGGATCGGGTGCGCCATCGGGCTGCAGTCTTCAGCAAATTGAGGGCCACGCATAATTCGGACGTTATTAATGCGGTTCACTGCACGGGAACCCAGATCGGAAGAAAACTCCTGATCACGGAAAACCGTCAAGCCTTCTTTCAGGCTCAGCTGGAACCAGTCGCGGCACGTGACGCGGTTACCCGTCCAGTTGTGGAAATACTCGTGACCGATCACCGCTTCAATACCCAAGTAATCGGTATCGGTTGCAGTATCAGAGTTGGCAAGAACAAACTTTGAGTTAAAGACGTTTAGCCCTTTGTTCTCCATCGCGCCCATGTTGAAGAAGTCGACAGCGACGATCATATAGATATCCAGATCGTACTCGAGCCCGAATCTTTCTTCGTCCCACTTCATTGAGTTTTTCAACGAAGTCATGGCGTGCGGCGCGCGGTTCAGGTTTCCTTTATCAACGAAGATTTGCAGCGCGACTTCACGGCCGCTTTTCGTGGTGAAAGTGTCTTCCAATAAATCAAAGTCGCCCGCTACCAGTGCAAACAGGTAGCTTGGTTTTGCGTATGGGTCTTCCCACTGAACCCAATGGCGGCCATTCTCCAATTCACCTTCACCAATTTTGTTACCGTTGCTAAGCAGGAATGGGAAGCTTGCTTTATCTGCCGTGATTTTGGTGGTGAATTTTGCAAGAACATCCGGGCGATCCAGATAGTAAGTAATGCGGCGGAAACCTTCGGCTTCACATTGGGTGCAGTACGCACCATCAGAAAGATAGAGCCCTTCCAATGAGGAATTCGCTTCTGGGTTGATTTCGGTTTCAATCAATAGCTCAAACTGGGCTGGCAGATCGGAAAGTAGCAACCCTTCTTCTGTCTCTTCATAGTTTGACCATGAACTGCCATTGATTTCTACACGCTTCAGGACAAGGCTATCGCCATCCAGCAACAGGGAATCAGCCCCTTCAGTCAGTTGCTTAACACGACTTTTAGCAACCACACGGGTTTGAGAGGCTTCTAGGTCAAACGCTAAATCAAGATGGGTGATAGTAAAGTCTGGCGATTTGTAGTCTTTACGATACTTCGCCTGAGGTTGTTGCGTCATGTCAGATTCCTTTTGTTGCATAACGGAAGACAGACATTCTGTGTGTCCGTCCTTCATTTAGAATAATGCACCTAAGATACTCATTCCCACGGAGCATTACCACACACCTTGCGCAAGGTTTAATCAATCAAACCCTTTTGTATGACCAACAACCAAAAGTTGCTTTTGCGCTTGCTGTAAATGTATTCAACTTTAACAGTCTATACACTGTAAACGTGGTGAACGGGTTGACTCGAGCCGTCTATTTGGCGTTAAATTTGCACCCTTATACCCAAACACCCTGAACATGCACTTTTCCGGATGCTTAGGTATAAACGTAAGCACGGTTTTCAGCCCGCCGCGCAGCACCGGACGTTCAAATAAAACCCGTTATAGAGGTCATTTTTAAGGCATGCATACGCCCATTATTTCGTCATTATTAGACACGGATGCCTACAAACTAAATATGCAGCAGGCGATCTTCCATCACTATCCGGAAGTCGAAGTGACTGCAGAGTTTCATTGCCGAAGCGATGAAAGCCTCGTTGCGCTTAAAGAACGTTTAGAAAAAGAAATTCAAGCTCTCGCTTCCCTTTCCTTTACCGAGGATGAACTGAATTATCTCGCGAGCCTTAACCTCTATCAGCCAGATTATCTGGAGTATCTGCGCCAATTTTCCTTGAAGGCTCACCAGGTTCGCGTGTCAATTGTTGACGGCCAACTGGCCATTCACATTGAAGGTAAATGGCTGGATGTCATCTTGTGGGAAGTCCCGCTACTGGCCATTATTTGTGAGTTACGTTGTCACGATAAATACCCAGAGACAACGGTTCGTCAGGCTGTTGAATTGCTGGAAGGTAAACTCACACTGCTTTCAGGTACTAACGAAGATTTCCATTTCGTGGATTTTGGTACCCGTCGTCGTTTCTCTAAAGCGGTACACCACGCGATCGTTAACCACTTGGTTCAGCATTGCAGTCATTTTAGCGGCACCTCTAACCTCTTTCTTGCCAAACAGCATGGTATTCCTGCGGTGGGCACGCAAGCGCATGAATGGTTCCAGGCTCATCAGCAACTGACCGGAGATCTGGCTGATTCGCAACAGCTGGCATTGAACCGCTGGTTGCAGGAATACCCTGACAAGCTGGGGATTGCCCTTACCGATTGCATTAATATGGATGCTTTCTTGAATGACTTTAACCGCAACCTCAGCGAGAAATTTGCCGGATTGCGTCACGACAGTGGCGACCCAATTGCCTGGGGTGAGAAAGCTATTCGCCACTATGAAAGTCTGGATATTGATCCGCTGGCTAAAACGCTGATCTTCTCAGATGGTCTGACACTGGAAAAAGCGCTGACGATTCACCAACACTTCAGCGGACGTATCAACACTTCCTTCGGTATTGGCACCCAACTGACGTGTCACTTGCCAGATGTTGAAACGCTTAACGTGGTGATCAAACTGGTGACTTGCAACGGTAAACCTGTCGCGAAAATTTCAGATGAGCCTGGTAAATCAATTTGTCGTGATGACAGCTATCTTGATGCGTTGAGAAAGGCTTTCAATATTTAGCTAAGCATTAACAAAAACAAAGGGCGCTTTTTGCGCCCTTTCTGTTTTGGGAAACCATTCGTTACGGGACTTGCCTTTTCAGCACTGCCTGCATACCAAATTGGGTATTGGTAAGGGTTAATGTGTCTGCATCCAGCTCGAATTGTGAATCCTGCTGTCCTCCCCGATAGATAAGCACCAGATGATCATCTTCTAGGAAATAAACACCTCGGTGAGTGACTGACTCCCCTTCTTTTCCCTGCACACGTACAGAGAACAAAAAGTCAGGTCTTAACAACAGATCAAGGTTTGAGACTCTGTCGTCGACATCACCGCCACCAATCTCATCACTTTGCCAAGCGCCAGACAAATCACTGGGCAAAATCTTGGTGAACAAAGCACCTTTCAACATTAACTGGTTGTGGTTTAGCTGATACTCATGGTGTTGCGTGTCACCATAGTCATCACTCAGCACCAGTGTGTTTTCATCTAAATCGTAAACACCCTCGGCCTCTTCCACTGATCCATCACGCTTGAGTAGTTTTACCTTAAAGCGATACTCGGAAGTGAAAGAAATATTGATCGCTTTGTAAGGATTCTCCGCCTTCGGGTTGTCGTGCTGATCCGGGCTAAACCAATACCAATCTCCAATTAAAAGTGGGAAATCAAATTGTGTGAGATCAGAGGCTTTCGCAGTTGATGACAAGGAGAAGAAAATAAACATTAGCGTTATCAACTTCTTCATAGGCTTCCCCTTCATTCTGTGGCTGACTCTTTAATTTTAGACGCATATCACAGAGGTAAAGCGAATGAGAATAATTTTTGTCACGTAATATCTTGATTTTCTGAAGCAGATTGCCTGCATGCTGCAGGATACGTGGCTTGCAGCAAGGTGGTGAAATTAAAAAGAATTTTGTAAACGGTGGTAAAGAAAAGAAAAAAGCGGGCAATTTGCCCGCTTTCGCTATTATTGGTAGAACTATCAACTATTTACTTTCTTGGCAAGGTCCAAAGTGATTGCCGCAGCTTCATCAAGGTAAGCATCCGGTTCTTCGTAATCACTTGGTACATCATCCAGCGAAGCAAAAGGTTTCTTACCCATCATCGTTTGACGTTCATTCAAACGTTCAAGACGCTGTTTGTCTTCTTTTTCTTGCTGGGCGATACGCGCTTTTTCGCTCAAGGAAATCGTATTTTTATCTTTAATGGCTTTGTATTGTGCAATATCAGCTAAGATAAAACCGAACTCCTCGTCAGACTTAATACGCACTTGATGCGCCTTATCCAGGTTTGGCACCAGCTTCGCCAACGCGCTCACTTCCTCATAAGCAGCAGGATTGATGCTGTCCCATGGGAGTGCGTTGTCTTCTACGCTTTCACCGGTTTCTTCCGGGTCAACCGCAGTTGGGAATGGAATGTCTGGTACCACACCCATGTGTTGAGTACTTCCACCGTCAATGCGGTAAAACTTCTGGATGGTGTACTGAACGTGACCAAGCGGCTTATCAAACAAGTCGTAAATATGGTTCAGAGAACGGTGTTGTTGCACTGTCCCCTTACCAAACGATTGTTCACCCAAGATCACTGCACGGCCATAATCTTGCAGTGCAGCAGCGAAAATCTCTGAAGCTGATGCTGAGTAACGGTTGATCAACACAGTCAACGGACCATCGTAATAAACCATATTGTCGCTGTCGCTGTTCACTTTGACGCGACCATAGCTATCACGAACCTGCACAACAGGACCACTGTTGATAAACAATCCTGTCAACGCAGACGCTTCACTCAATGCACCGCCACCGTTATTGCGAAGATCAATCACAACACCGCTGACTTTGTCGCCTTTGAGTTTTTCGATTTCTTTCTTAGTGTCTTCAGCCAGGCCAACGTAGAAACTAGGTACAGAAATCACACCCACTTTCTTATTGCCCTGCTCAATCACTTCCGACTTCACTGCACGGTCTTCAAGGCGGATTTTTTCACGAACAAGAGTGACAGTGTAACTCTTAGTGTTCGCGCCATCCGGCAAGATCTGTAGCAGAACCTTGCTTCCTTTTGGCCCTTTAATCAGTTGAACCACGTCATCCAGTCGCCAGCCAATCACATCCACGACAGGCTTGTCTTCCTGGCCAACACCGATAATGCGGTCACCCGGAGAGAGTTTCTTCGAATTGGATGCCGGGCCACCTGCCACCAGTGAACGGATCACGGTGAAATCATCTTCAACCTGCAACACTGCGCCAATACCTTCCAGAGAAAGGTTCATCTCTGACTGGAATTGCTCGGCGTTGCGTGGAGAGAGATAACTGGTGTGCGGATCAATTTCACGGGAGAAAGCATTCAGGTAAACCTGAAACACATCTTCGCTTTTGGTCTGCGTCAATCGCTTCAATGCATTGTTGTAGCGCTTGGACAGGGTTTCCTGAATTTCCGGCCAGGTTTTTCCTGCAAGCTTCAGATTCAGCGCGTCATTTTTAACACGTTGACGCCAAAGCTCATCAAGCTCTGCATCATTCTTCGCCCACGGCTCTTCACTGCGATCAATGATCATCTCTTCGTCAGTGTCGAAGGTAATTTCCTTGTCGAGTAACTTGAGCGCGTATTGATAGCGATTGAAACGTTGTTTGAGCGTTTCGTTGAAGATGTCGTAAGCCGCGGCGGTATCACCGTCACGAAGCTGCTCATCAATGCTGAAACGCCATTTCGCCAGTTTATCAACCTCTTCCTGAGTCAGGAAAAGACGGTTGTAATCGAGCGTTTCTAGGTAGCGGTCAAACACATTGGATGAGAAATCATCATTGAGCTGGAATTGCTTGTAATGCGACTTTTCAAAACGACGGGTAATGCGCTTGCTGGCAGTTTTATGCTGTGGTTCAGAAACCAAAGTAGGCAGGTCAGCAGTCGTATAATTAGCCTCAAGGGCTTGAGCGGACGCTGCCAGCACAATGCTGGCAGCAATCACAGATAAGCGGATTCGACAGATCATGCGCCGAGGGATCTCCTTTACGAACTGAGGTGCTCCGCTTTTACCAGCATGGTCAGGCCATTGCTTAAACGAACGCGTACCTCGTCCTTGTTGAGTTCTACAATGGTTGCCGGCATGTTGCCGTTACCCATGTTAACGTTGACGTCCTTACCTACGACAATGTCTTCAGCCTTCAGTTCGCGACGTGGTTCCGCAGGCTTCTTCTCTAGCTTAGTATTTTTTGCCTTAGCTGGTCGAGATTTTGCTGGGTTACCTGTTGATTTATTTGATTTTGGCGCTCTTTTTTCTTTGGTGTTTGCTTTTTTATCACCGTTTTTCGCAGCTTGCTCTTTGCGACGCTCAGCAGCGCGCGCTTTGCTTTCTGCCAGTGATGCTTGAGCGTGATCAACATGCTCTTGCTCAAGCTCGCCACAATCGTTGCCATCCAGGTCCACACGTACTGCACCGGCTTTTACGCCGTACAGGTAACGCCAGGAAGAGGTGTATTGGCGAAGTGCCGCACGAAGTTGAGTCTTACTGACCTTTGGATCATCAGCAAGGCGTTCTGCCAAGTCTTGGAAAATGCCAATTTTCAGTGGACGGGCTTCACCTTCCAAGGTGAAACATTTAGGGAAACGTTCAGCGATATAGGCGATGACTTGCTTGCTGTTGGCCAGTTTTTCAGTGTTTTCCATCTTTCTTCCTGTCTCTTTGCGCGACTGCGACAATAGAGAGTGTGTACGAGTTAACAAATTTAGTGCTGCGTATTATAGATACCTGTGCATGAAAAACCACAGAGAAGCTTAAATTTAGAGGTGTTTTTGCAATTCACTGACCAATAAAGTGAGCCCGGTTTCATCATCTTTATCAAATCTTGCTTTTTTAGGCGAATCTATATCCAACACACCCACAAGTTTTCCCTCTACATGTAAAGGTAAAACTATTTCGGAGTTGCTTGCTGCATCACAAGCGATATGCCCTTCAAATTCGTGTACGTCTTCTACCCGCTCTACACGGTTATGGCTGAATGCACTGCCACACACACCACGTTGGTAAGGTATTCTCACACAGGCAGGTTTACCCTGAAATGGGCCAAGGACCAACTCATTGCCATCGTCCAGGTAAAAACCAGCCCAGTTAATATCTTCCAGTTCCTGAAAAAGTAGCGCGCTGATATTGGCCAGATTGGCAATTAAGTTAGGTTCGCCGCTGACTAATGCAACAGCCTGCTGGGTAAGTAGAGAGTAAAATTTGTCTTTGCTTTCCATGGAATAACTTCTTCCGTTACTTCGAGCGGATACCATAGGTCTAATTAGAGCATGATTCAATCATGAAGCATCTTGATGACACTTTTTATATGTTTCAACCTCAAGAAGTAGATAACAAAACCTTCTTGGCGAATCCCTGAGCCGTTAACCGATACATTCAACAAGAAATCACGTGCTCTGGACTAAGAGATTGATTAAGATGCATTTTGCCCACATTGAGCGTAGGCAAATTTTCAGGCTTCGGTTCAAATAGCCGGAAGCAATCTTCCACGGAACGGTTTTTTAGCAACGAATAACGCAATGACTTACGTTATAACTAGGTGCGGCTTCGCGCGCGCGTCGCACTTCGGTTGATATGTAACCACTGAGGGAGGTTAATCTGCTATGCACGTTTTACGTTGTGCATCTTGCGATTTGCTGCTGCACAAAGTGCCTGTCGCCAAGGGCTTCAGTGCCCGCTGCCCAGATTGCGGCTCCCGTGTCGTTAAAAACTCAACCCTGAGCCTTTCGGGTGAACTGGCGATTGCTATCGCCGCTTTCATTTTGTTCTTTCCCGCGCAACTTCTCCCGCTGGTCACCATTGATTTGTTTGGCGTACCGCTTTCTACCAGTGTCACCAGTGGTGCCGTTATCTTGCTAGACAGCTTTCCGTTTGTCGGTGCACTGGTTATCTTCTCTACCGCTATCGCGCCATTTGCATATTTGCTGAGCATTCTACTGGCTAATCTTGCCCTGCACTTCCATCATGCCCGCTCTCTTTATTACGTGACTTACGCAATGAAGTTTCTCAGGCATTGGGTAATGATCGACGTGTTTTTGGTCAGCCTAGCGGTAGCAGGATTCAAGGTAACCGAAATTGCTGAACTCTCTGTTGGATCTGGTCTGTTCAGTTTTGTGGTATTGCAGGTGTTGATTGCTGTGTTGCTGTCGCGAGTGTCCCCGAAGAAGTACTGGGATGCCTTCAGTGACTCATCAGAGGATGTAAAACTCTCTTCCGGTGCTGCTGAGGTAGACGATGCCGTCATCAGTTGTAAGCACTGTGGTTTAACCCAGAACAGTGAAAACCATCACTGCCATCGCTGCGGGGCAAAGCTGGAAAAGCGGATTTACCAAAGCATCCAGAAAACTTGGGCATCGCTTATCGCGGCCACTGTTTTTGTGTTTCCCGCCAACCTGTACCCGATATCCATCCTTCTCAGTAATGGAAAGCGCTTTGAGGACACCATTTTTTCCGGCGTTGCCAGCCTTATAAAGCAAGGCATGTATGGCATTGCCATTATCATTTTCACCGCCAGTATCATTGTGCCCGTGGCTAAAATTGTCTTCCTTGGATACATCCTGATTTGCATTCAATTTAAGGTCGACAGTGGCAGAGCACAGCGCATGAAAATCTACCGTTTTGTACAGTGGATTGGTAAATGGTCAATGATGGATCTCTGTGTTATCGCCATCATGGTTTCATTGATTGACCGCGGAAACCTACTGGATTTTACGCCTGGCCCCGGCGCTATTGCGTTTGGACTGGTCGTGGTATTAACCATGATCGCCGCCGAAAGCCTGGACTCTCGACTTATTTGGGATAAGCATGAGCAACGTTGAAGACCCTAAAATCAAAGACCCAGTGATGAAAAAGGACAAAAGCCTTTCTCCGCTGTGGATATTCACCCTTCTGGCTTTCGTACTGGCAGGATGGCTGTTGTACAAGTCTGTTAACGAGGCTGGCGAGCGCATCGAAATCTATTTTACCGATGCGCAAGGCATTGAAGCCGGACGAACCACAATCCGCTACCAAGGCCTGGAAGTTGGGATTATCCGTAAGGTGACTCTGTCTGATGACCTAAAGAGCATTTCCGCGCAGGCAGAAATCTATCCGGAAGCGACTAAAATTCTTCGCCAGAACACGGAGTTCTGGGTGGTACGCCCCCGCGCGTCTATTACAGGTATCAGCGGTCTGGATGCGCTGGTCTCCGGTAACTACATCGCCGTACAACCCGGTAGCGGAGACCCGAGAACCACTTTCATCGCAGCGGATGAGCCGCCCGTAAATGCATTTGGCAATGAAGGATTGGCGATTCAGCTGAAATCACCCGATTTGGGTTCTTTAAGTGTCGGTTCGGGCGTTTACTTTAAGAAGATCCGCGTAGGTGAAGTCGTAGACTACCGCCTGACTGCAGACAACAACGCTGTGACACTGTCACTGAACATCAAAAAAGAACATGCAGGTTTGGTTAAACAAACCACTAAATTCTGGAATGTCAGCGGTGTGAAGGCAGAAATTGGCCTTTCGGGTGTGGATGTAAACATCGAAAATCTTGCCTCAGTTATCGCCGGCGGTATTGCTTTTGACTCCCCAAAAGATGCAGAACCTGCGAAGCCACTGGAAGAGTTTGACCTCTACCCTTCAATTAATGACACCGACCGTGGCATCGCGATAACCCTGGATTTACCTGCCAATCACGGTATCACCAACCCTCATGCACCTATCATGTACCAAGGGCTCGAGATTGGTCAGTTGAACGGTATTCACTTCAACAGCGATTTCACCGCAACGGTGGCCAGTGCAAACATCAACCCATCCATGGCATGGATGCTGACATCAGGCAGCGAGTTCGTTATTGAGCAACCGGAAATCTCGCTCAGCGGTGTTAAACGCCTAAGCAACGTCATTACCGGGAACACCCTATCAATCGTGCCGGGTAAAGGCGACGAAACGCGACAATTTGAAGCAACCACCACCAGCGAGTTGATGGCACAGAACCCTGAATCTCTCCCGGTAACGCTGACGGCCGATTCGACCTGGGGCTTTAAAGCTGGTACCAAAGTCCTTTATCGCGGCGTTCAGGTTGGCGTGCTGACAGAAACCAACCTGGATGCGAATGGCGTGACCATGAAGCTGGTGATTTACCCTGACTACAAGCATCTGGTGAAAAGCGATTCACGCTTCTTTGCCCTTGGTGGTGTGTCTGGGCAAATCAGCGCTGAAGGCGTTGAATTCAGCGTACCCGCTGTTGCGCAAATGATAGAACCGGCAATCAGCTTCAGCAGTGAAGGCCAGAGCAAAGTATTGCCAACCTACCCGCTGTTCAAATCTGAAATTCAGGCGCGTAACGCAGAAAATGCAACCGTCGGCTTCAAGCGATATGTGCTTGTGGCGAAGAAGCTGCCTTCTGTCTCTGAAGGTAGCCCTGTGATGTATAAAAACTTCACCGTAGGTAAAGTAGAAAGCTTCGAGCTGTCAAAAGGAAAAGTGGAAGTCACGGTTCAAGTAGAAAACCGTTACCAGCACCTTGTAACACCTTCAACGGTATTCTGGAACCAATCGGGTATTGATATTAAAGCGAGCCTGAGCGGTGTGGTTATCGATACCGGCTCAATGAAGTCCATCATTGCTGGCGGCATCTCATTTGGCGACATCAAAGGTATTGAAAACCGCGAAGGCAGCGACTGGAAACTCTACGACAGCCTCGCTGAAGCGCAGAATGCCGGTGTCCCGCTAACCTTTACTGCGGACGATGCAAGCGGCCTCACAGTCGGCAGTGGCATCCGCTTTCAGGGCGTGAATGTGGGCGAAGTGACAGCGTTGTCCCCAGCATTCAAACGTGATGGCGTTACCATCAAAGCAATTATCTACCCTGAATTTGCTGACCAACTAGCTAAAGCAACCAGCTATTTTTGGGTTGCCCAGCCTTCGCTCAGCCTGACGAAAACTGAGAACCTGGACTCCCTGTTCGGCTCTTATATCAGTGTTGTACCCGGCAAAGGAGCAAAACGTCAGGAGTTCCATCTGCACAAGTCGGCAGAATATTCAGGCGGCCTGACCCTGGTGCTTGAAAGCGAGTCCCGTGGTTCGGTCAGTGTTGGCACCCCTATCCTATTCCGCGACTTCGAAGTCGGTTCAGTGACCGATGTCAGTCTGGGACGCTTTGCTGATCGCGTGCTTATCGAAGTGAAGATCAGCGATGACTATAAACATCTGGTGCGAAACAACACCGTGTTCTGGAACCAGTCCGGCGTAGATGTCTCAATTGGCATTACAGGTGCGAAGATCCAGAGTGGTACCTTGGAAAGCATCCTAAAAGGCGGCATTTCGTTTGCGACACCACCGGGTGAAAGCCTGGCAAAACCAGCTCGCAGCGACCAGCACTTCCTCTTGCATAACGCCCCTCAGGAGCAATGGACGACCTGGAGAACGGCAATTCCATCGTTCTAATGCATTAGTGCAGCAAAAAAGGCGCAGCGGCTTATACCGATGCGCCTTTTTTATCCATCCGGCTTCCGTTTGCTGGCGTCACCAGCCCTTTCCTTTTACACTTCGCACTTCCGTTAACACCAGCAAGAGTGCGTTCAGGTGCATCCAAATATCAAGATCCCGGACTTGTTCCTTCAACAAATCGAACAGATCCTGCCTTCCCATCTTTCCATGACGGATTTTATTGAGGCTTGTAAGCGCCCTTTGCGCCGTAGCCTGCGTGTGAACACACTGAAGATATCCGTTGAAGCCTTCCTTGAACGCGCCGCTGAGAAGGGTTGGAAGCTAACACCGGTTCCATGGTGCGACACCGGCTTTTGGATTGACGACTATAACGAAGAAATCGTGCCTTTGGGTAACACGGCTGAACATATGGCGGGGCTTTTTTACATTCAGGAAGCCAGCTCAATGCTGCCTGTTACCGCCCTGTTTGAAAACGCACCGGAATTTGAACGTGTGCTGGATATGGCTGCTGCGCCGGGCTCCAAAACAACCCAAATCGCTGCTGCACTTGGCAATTCAGGCCTGCTCGTTGCCAATGAATATTCTGCCAGCCGCGTTAAGGTGCTTCACGCAAACCTGTTGCGTTGCGGCGTGACCAACTCAGCGCTGACTAACTACGACGGCCGTGTATTCGGTGGCTGGCTACCCGAAACCTTTGATGCCATTCTTTTGGATGCCCCTTGCTCAGGCGAAGGCACAATCCGCAAAGATGCCGATGCTTTCAGCAACTGGAGCCTGGAGTCCGTCAAAGAGATTGCCGACACCCAGCGCGATTTGATCACCAGCGCGTTTCACGCATTGAAACCAGGCGGCGTGATGGTGTATTCAACCTGTACACTGAACCACGACGAAAATCAGGATATTTGTCACTACCTGAAAGAGACATTTGGCGATGCTGTGGCTTTTGAACCGCTGAATGGTTTGTTTGAGGGTGCGGACAAAGCCTGCACAGAAGATGGTTTCCTGCACGTCTTCCCACAGATTTTCGACAGTGAAGGTTTCTTCGTAGCAAGGCTTCGCAAAACTGAAGCCGTAGACAGCGAAATGGTGAAAAAACGCCCGCGCAAGTTCCCATTCCAAAAAGCCAACGCGAAAGATTCTGATGCAGCGAAACAAGCCCTGCGCGATACATTGGGCTTAGACGTGCCATCTGATTCCAATATCTGGCTGCGCGACAAGGAAGTATGGCTATTCCCTGCTCCAATCGAAGCTATTTTGCCGGAAATCAAGTTTGACCGCATCGGACTGAAGCTTGCGGAAACCCATAAGAAAGGATATCGCTGGCAACATGAGACCATCATGGCGCTGGCTAAAGGCAATGAAGACAACTGCATCGACCTGACAGTCGAAGACGCCAAAGAATGGTATATGGGCCGGGATATTCGCCCACAAAACCTCTCAGGTTCAGGTGAAGTGATTATTACTTACCGCAACCAACCTATCGGAATCGGTAAATGGGTGGGCAACCGAATCAAAAATGGTCTGCCAAGAGAGTTGGTTAGAGATGTAAACCTGTTTGTCGATTAGACATTGGTTAATTTCTTAAAGGTGAAACACGCCGAGGAGCTTGCGCCAACTAAATTTTGAAGTGTTACAAATCTCCATTTAAACCAGTTAGCGCAAGGCTCTTAACGAGCCATTCCCCTAAGCCCGGAACAGGAATCGTTCCGGGCTCTTTTTGTCTGACGATCCGTACGTTTCTATAGTCACAAAAAAAGCCGCAAACGCGGCTTTTAAGTGTTATTCAAGCGCTATCACTTGGTGATAATGTTACTTGATGAGGTAGATACCCTCTTTTTCAATGCGGATGCGGCGCTCTTTATAAAGGCCACCAATGGTCTTTTTGAACGTTGCTTTACTGGTGCGGAACAAAGAGAAAATCGCATCTGGGCTGCTCTTGTCATTCACAGGCAAGAAGCCACCTTTCAATTCCAGTGTACGGATAATTTTATCCGCGACGTCGTCTACTTTACCTTTGCCCAGCTTTTGCAGTGCAAGGTCAATCTTGCCATCTTCACGCACTTGCTTGATGTAGGCTTTCAGGCTCTTACCGACAAACAGTTTGCCGAAGATTTCTGATTTGAACAGCAAGCCCCAGTGAGCATCATTAACAGCACACTTGTAACCCAGATCCGTTTCTTCAACGATGGTCACATGCACCTGGTCGCCCTTCTTGTAACGCGCAGGTGTTTTATCCAGGAACTTGTTGAACTTGGTAGAGCCCACAATACGGCCAGACGCATTGTCAACGTACAGGTAAACCAGATAGTTTTTACCTTCCTGCATGCGAACACGTTGTTCGCTGAAAGGAACCAGCAGGTCTTTTGGCAGCCCCCAGTTCAGGAAAGCACCGACGCTGTTAGCACTCACGCACTGCAGCTTGGCGAACTGACCCACTTGAGCCAGCGGCTTTTCGGTAGTGGCAATGACATCGTCTTCCGAGTCAAAGTAGATGAACACGTTGATTTCGTCGCCGAGAGACGTGCCCTTAGGCACATAGCGTTTTGGCAGAAGAATATTGCCATACTCTCGTCCACCGTCGACGAATACGCCGAATTCAACCTCTTTGACCACGGTAAGCGTGTTCATTTGACCGATTTTAATCATTGATGTCTTGCTCTTTCACGTTAACTACCGCGCAGTATACGAAATTTGCGTAGGTAAGTTTGCAGTAATTTAAGGACAAACGTTCAATTGATTCATTCTTGCTCGCTCCCTGAAACGAAAAACGCCACGGCTTAGCATGGCGTCTTGTGGCGAGCATTGCGGATCAGTGAAAAATCAGCTCTACACTGGCGGCTTCTGCCAGCTCAATAATCGCGGTGTCCGTTTCCTGAGCAAGGATCTGAACCGGTTTTTCAGCCAGCTGAACCTTGCGCACGGTTTCCAAAATCAGGGTTCTGACTGCTTCATTGCCTTTGTTGAATGTGTAAGGCAATGCGGCGTCCTCAAAATCGACACCAAGCGTGAACGCAGCTAGGTTATCAACATCAATGATCATGCCATCAAAATAGGCCAGCAGCGCATCTGCCAAAATGGCGTTTGCCGGTAGCTGACAAGCCAACAGTACTTTCAATCCATTGGCGCCACGGCACAGCCCCTGCTCTGCCAATAAGTCAATCATTGTCGCAGCTTCGCTGGAGGTGCGCACAAACGGCACCACGATTTCAACAGGCAAATTCTTTTCAACAATGGCTTGCTTGAGTACTTTGCATTCAAAGACAAAGCCGAATTTGCCGATGTCACTGGCAAAACGGGAAACTCCGCGAAGCCCCATTGCCGGGTTAAACTCGTGCGGCTCCTGATCTGCGTTTTTCAGCGACCCCAAAACCTGAGAAGTTAAATCATTCAGCATCACGCGAAGCGGTCTGTTCTGGTTCGCTGCATAATTTTGTTCCAGAAACGCGAGCATTTGCTCAACTGCCTGTTGCTCATCAGACAACGTAGAAGGATGTTCACCGACAAGCTGGGTAAACAGCTCTCCTAAACAGACCAACCCAAATGCTTTTTCAGCATTTTCCAGTTGGGAGGGAGATTTTAAAGCGTAAGAATAAGTCAAATCCATTTGAGACATAGCGCACCAATACTGCTTTTGTGAAAAACGTGCCTTCAAAGCGGCGTAGCGGAAAAGGCGAAAAATTGTCTAGAAGCTTGCAAGCGCCTGATTTTTGACCTTCCGCTGATCAACATACCCAGAGAGCAGAAGTGTTACAAGTGAAAATCAGAATTTCGCTTTTGTTTTACATCCCAGTTAAAACGACAGGACAAAAGCGGGGATTTCCAGGTGGTAAGTGGTGAAATCTAGAGCGATAGGCAGAATAAATCGCTGAAAGATCACATCCCTGCTTTTCTGTCCCTGTTTTTTTGCTATCTTACTGCCTTCGCAACAAGTAAGGATGGCAGTTTCCATGCCGATTAAAACTGACGAACTCAGAACACTAGCCGTTGATACGCTGCCGACACCGGCTGAAGTCGAAGATACTTCACCGATCACTGACAGTGTTGCTGAGCACATTGCCGTTGCGCGCAAAATTACAGAAGACATTCTGACCGGTCGTGACAACCGTCTATTGGTGGTTGTTGGTCCCTGCTCTATCCACGACACCGAAGCAGGGCTCGATTATGCAAAGCGCCTGAAAGCGATTGCAGACGAGCACAAAGATACCCTGCACATCGTAATGCGCACCTACTTTGAGAAGCCACGCACCGTTGTTGGCTGGAAAGGCATGATCAATGATCCTGACCTTGACGGCAGCTGCAAACTGCGCGAAGGCCTGTTTAAAGCGCGCCAGTTCCTGCTGAATGTCAACAAGCTTGGCATGCCAACAGCCACTGAGTTCCTCGACATGATCACCGGCCAGTACATCGCCGATCTTGTTACTTGGGGCGCAATTGGTGCGCGTACGACAGAATCACAAATCCACCGTGAAATGGCCTCTGCGCTCTCTTGTCCGGTTGGATTTAAAAACGGTACGGATGGCAACATCAAAATCGCTATCGATGCGATCCGCTCTAGCCAGACCTCGCACCTTTTCTGCTCGCCAGATAAAAACGGTGTCATGACCATTTACCGCACCAGCGGTAATCCGTACGGCCATGTTATTTTGCGTGGCGGCCACCAGCCGAACTACGCGCGTCAAGATGTTGAGGCAGCTGCAGCGAACCTTTCAGCATTTAACCTTACACCGCGTTTGGTGGTTGATTTCAGCCATGCAAACTGTGAAAAGCAGCATCGTCGTCAAATCGATGTTGCAGAGGATATTTGCCAGCAAATCGTGAAAGGTGATACCCACATTGCAGGTATTATGGCGGAAAGTTTCATCGAAGAAGGCAACCAAGCGGTGGATAAAGACAACATCGCGGGTCTGACGTATGGTCAGTCTATTACCGACCCTTGCCTCGGATGGGACGACACGGCTCGCATGTTGAACATGCTTTCAGTTGCCGTCGCCGAACGTAACAGTCAATACTAAACACATAAAGATTAATCAGGATTTAACTATGCCTTCTTTTGATATCGTTTCTGAAATAGACAGTGTTGAACTGAAAAACGCGGTAGACAATGCTAAGCGCGAACTGGCTACCCGCTTCGACTTTCGTAACGTCGATGCAAGTTTCGAACTGAACAAAGAAGTGGTCAAAGTCGCTGCTGAGTCAGATTTTCAGGTTAACCAGATGATGTATATCCTGCGTGGCAACCTCGCCAAGCGCGGCGTTGATGCACGTGCAATGGAACCTAAAGACATGGTTCACTCAGGCAAAACCTTCTTCAGCGATGTCCATTTTAAAAATGGCATCGAAGCTGACATTGCTAAGAAAATCATCAAAAAAATCAAAGATGCCAAGATCAAAGTGCAGGCTCAAATCCAGGGCGAACAGGTTCGCGTAACCGGTAAAAAGCGTGATGATCTACAGGAAGTCATGCAACTGGTTCGTGAATCAGACCTGGGTCAGCCATTCCAGTTCACTAACTTCCGCGACTAATCAGTAAGTTAGAAACGACAAAGCCATTCACCTCACAGTGAATGGCTTTTTCTTTTTGATACACCGGGTAACCGCTATGAAAAATATTGTTTATATCGCCACCAGCCTTGATGGCTACATTGCTGACAGAGATGGCGGTCTGGATTGGCTGCACAGCATTCCGAACCCTGATCACTCTGATTTCGGCTGGGCTGAGTTTATGGCAGGTGTTGACGCCCTTGTGATGGGCAGAACAACGTTTGAGACAGTTTGCGGATTTGACTGCGACTGGCCTTACAACAAGCCTGTATTCGTGTTGAGCAACACATTGACAGAGATTCCTGAAAACTATCAGGATAAAGCTGAGCTGGTGTCAGGCGATTTGCCTGAGATTATCAATACTCTAAACAAACGCGGTTTTGAAATTCTTTACATCGATGGTGGAAAGACAGTGCAGAGCTTTTTGACTGAAGATTTGATTGATGACCTTATCATCACTCAAATCCCGGTATTGCTGGGTGGCGGCTCGCGCTTGTTCAGCGATTTGCCTGCGCACCAAGCGTACGAACTGGTAAACAGTGAAGTCTTGCTGGGTGCCATGATCAAAAACCACTACCGTCGCGTCCGGTAAGATCAGGTTGCTGGGGTATATACCCTCACTGAAATCAAGAAAGGCCGATCAAATCGGCCTTTTTTCATTTCACGTCGACAAGACGGCTGGCTTTTCTATATTGCACTTTCCAACCACTCCAAGAAGGCAACTCCCAGCGTTTAGGGCCGTCTTTACGATTCCCGCCTGCATGGTGAACCACTACCGTTCGTTTCCCTTTTTGGTATTCCACGTTCAAATGCAACTCAGGCAACTTAACCTCGAGCGGGTATTTATCCGCAAAGTCGTCAAACTCCCACGCAGGGATACCGTTGAATTGCAGGTCACCCGCGTCGATAAGTTCCAGATCTTCTGCGGATTCAACCCCTAAATCTAGCAGTGCTTGCTCAAGCCACACCTGCTCATCAACGATTTCGGCTACCTTATTCAGTTTAAGAGCTTGATAAAGATTCCAGTAGCGGATTTCCCTTGTAAGACGCTCGCCTGCGCCAGACAAAATCTCTCCGAGCAAAATTTGGGTTGCCAGTGCTCGGATAAGGTTCTCACCCGAGGACTCACTTTGATGTTCGCCAATCACCCTTCCGGCATATACCCGTTGGATGCAATCCAGCACAACGCCATCGTCGTTCACAAAGTCAGCAACAATGTCTTCGCCTAAGCCGCTATCAACCATCCAGTTGAACGGCACCGGCGCCATACACGTGGCATAGGAGGTTGTTTGTTTTGCGCCACGACCGGCAAGATGGAACTGGTCGAAAACAATCGCAGCCTGTGGCTCCGACGGAAAATCACTGTCACGGCTTAATACAACTTCACTGATACCGTTGCCAAAAGCTTGTTGGCGTCGCTCACGACGCACAAACACCAGTTCAGGGGCTACCTGCATAACATTTTTAAGGAAACTCTCACGCTGGTACCGGCTGGCAACCTCCCATTGCGGGAGTGCCATTGCTTCCCGGATTGAAGCCGACAACTTTCTGGCTTCATCAAGGGCGATTTCATCAATAGTAAGCAATTCTAGCGGTGCCTCACCACGAAGCACGGCAATTGAAGTGACAGCGTCACACAAATTAGGGTTCCATTGTCTGAATTCATCCAGTTCAATCTCCCCGCCCCGGCGCTTCCAAACTGTCATTGGCGTTTGCAGAATTGCTGCCAAATCCACCATCGCCTCTTTGTGTGCCTTGACTGCCATTCCAGAAATCAAATGGGCAAACAGGCTGTCGATAGGAAGCGGATAGAGCAATTTCCCGTGTTCAGTCGCAATGCCGGTGTCATCAATTGCTTTCATTTCCAGCAAACGGTTTTGTGCCGCTTTCAATGACTTTTCAGGTAGCGGAGTAAGAAAGTCCAATGACGTCAACGCATAACCACAACAGGCCGATGCCAGCATGGTTTCGGTTAAATCTTCCCTTTCCAACTCTGGGGGCGTAAACGCTTCCAATGGCGCGTGCTCACCATAAAGGCGCTCACAAAAGCCCGCAGCGATTCGCCCAGCCCGTCCTGCGCGCTGTTTAGCACTGGCTTTAGAAATCGCATGTAAAGCCAACGCTGTGCGGCCGTTACGCTGATGGGTGCGACGCTCCATACCGGTATCGATAACGGTAACAATGCCGGGAATGGTCAGCGACGTTTCAGCGACATTGGTGGCCAGGACGATACGCTGGTTTTCGGATTGATGCAGCGCTCGGTGGCGGTCAGAGTCGGAAACCGAGGCATGAAGGGGAATGACTTCTGCGCCCAGTTCTTTTAACGCTGACTGGCACTGGTTGATTTCCTTTTTACCGGGCAAAAACACCAGTACGTCACCGCCGCGATCTAAGGCCAGCTCCACCAAGGGTTTTACCCGGGTTTCTATATACTTGCCGGATGGCATTCGCTGACTTTCAGCATGATGAGAGATAGTGACACCGTAACTTACAGCATCCGCTTTGAGCACGTCAGCATCGAAGTAGTGCGCCAGTTTGTCGCTATCCAGCGTCGCTGAAGTAATGATCAACCGGTGCCGATCCACCTTCTTAAGCAACGCTGCCAACAAATCAGTTTCAGCGCGGCGCTCATGAAATTCATCAATCATCACCACATCAAAATTGGCAAGGCAATCTTCACTGAACCAACGCAACACAACACCGGGCGTAGCAAACACAATGCGAGACGCTTCCGAAAAACGGTGGTCGAATTTTATGGCATACCCTACGGTTTCGCCGACGTGACAATCGAGTGTTTCTGCCACAAATCCCGCCAAAGAGGTACATGCCACCCTGCGGGGTTCAATCACCAACACCCGCCCCAGTTTCATCGCCCAAACAGGTAGACGTGTCGATTTACCGGTACCGGTGTCAGATTGAACAATGAGGTGGCGTTCGGGAAGTTTTTGCTCCACCAAAGGTTGAAGCGAATCAATCGGCAAAGTGAGAGGCGTGGAATTAGGCATGAAAATACAGCTGGTTTGAGGGTTACAAATAACAGTGCCAAGTGTACCGCATTCTCGCCGTAAAGCGCCTTTAAATCCGCGAATGGGTAATAATCCACCCAGCAAGTAAGAGCCGCGTCACCGTTTGCTGCCAACTATGGTGTTTAAAACAAAATACGCTTGAATAGTCCCAAGCATCCCTTCTACACTTTCAGTCCTGTTCTTTGCCGATTACCGCGCAAAATAATCTCTTACTGAAAGAACGAGTTGTCTTCATACATGAATAATCAAAAGCGACCTCTCTACATTCCCTACGCAGGCCCTGCGTTGCTCGAAACTCCACTCCTGAACAAAGGCAGCGCGTTTTCTGTTGAAGAACGCATGTTCTTTAATCTTGAAGGTCTATTGCCAGAAGCAATCGAGAGCATTGAAGAGCAGGCAGAGCGTGCTTACAAGCAATTCCAGCGTTTTGAAAACGACATGGATAAGCACATTTATTTGCGCAACATTCAGGATACCAACGAAACCCTGTTCTACCGTCTGGTCAACAGCCATATTTCCGAGATGATGCCAATCATCTATACCCCGACGGTGGGCGCAGCCTGTGAAAACTTCTCCGAAATTTACCGTCGTGGCCGTGGCCTGTTCATCTCCTACCCGAACCGTTTCCGCATCGACGACATGCTGAACAATGCGTCACGCCACAACGTAAAAGTTATCGTTGTGACGGACGGTGAGCGCATTCTGGGTCTGGGCGACCAAGGTATCGGTGGTATGGGTATTCCAATCGGTAAGCTCTCTCTTTATACCGCTTGTGGTGGCATCAGCCCGGCATACACTCTGCCAATCGTGCTGGATGTGGGCACCAATAACCCACAACGTCTGTCTGACCCTATGTATATGGGCTGGCGCCATACACGCGTTACCGGTCAGGATTACGACGATTTTATTGAAGAATTCATCCAGGCTGTTCAACGCCGCTGGCCGGATGCACTGATCCAGTTCGAAGATTTCGCGCAGAAGAACGCGATGCCAATTCTTGAGCGCTACAAAGACCGCGTATGTTGTTTCAACGATGACATCCAAGGTACAGCTGCCGTAACGGTTGGCTCCCTGATTGCAGCCTGTAAAGCAGCGGGTACCAAGCTGTCTGATCAGCGTATCACTTTCCTAGGTGCGGGCTCTGCAGGCTGTGGTATTGCAGAGGCTATCATCGCGCAAATGGTTTCCGAAGGCATTACCGATAAAGAAGCACGTCAACGTGTGTTCATGGTAGACCGCTGGGGCTTGCTGCTCGATGCCATGCCAAACCTGCTCGACTTCCAGCAAAAACTGGTACAGAAGTCTTCGGCAATTAAAGACTGGACGCTGACTGACCAAAACATCTCCCTGCTGGATGTGATGAACAACGCCAAACCCACAGTGCTAATCGGCGTATCCGGTGCGCCGGGTCTGTTCAGTGAGGAAGTGATTAAAGCGATGCACGCGCATTGTGAGCGTCCAATCGTATTCCCGCTGTCTAACCCTACCAGCCGCGTAGAGGCAACACCGTTTGACGTCTTACGTTGGACAGATGGTGCTGCGTTGGTGGCGACGGGTAGCCCGTTTGACCCTGTTGTTCTTGACGGTGGCTGCACTTTCAACATTGCACAGTGTAACAACAGCTATATCTTCCCAGGCATCGGCTTGGGCGTCCTGGCTGCCGAAGCTAAACGTGTGACAGATGAAATGCTGATGGAATCAAGCCGTGCATTGGCAGAATGTTCACCGCTGGCGAAGTTTGGCCGTGGCCCACTGCTGCCTGCACTGGAAGAGATCCATTCGGTATCTCGCCACATTGCATTGGCTGTCGCTAAGAAAGCTATCGAGCAAGGTGTCGCACTGGAGTTGGCTGACGATGCTCTGCTTGAGCGTATCGACAATACCTTCTGGGAACCGAAATACCGCCAGTACAAACGCACATCATTCTAAGCCCTGCCCTCCGCAATCCCCCGGGATTGCGGAGGTTGTTTTTGTTATTTCACACATTTTGGTTTAACCTGCTGTTTCTGCCTCTGGTTTATTGCCTTTCTGATTGAGATGTTTCTGCGTAAAGCGACGATTATTTTTGTTTCTGCCGCCATATTGTTTGTTGCTTCAATTGCAACCATGGATCTCTGGGTAACGTTCCAGGCTAAAGATCGTATTTATGACTCAGTAGATGCCATACCTCCGCGCCATATCGGCCTGGTACTGGGCACCAGTAAATACATCGGCAAAACCCTCAACCCTTTTTATACCTACCGAATTGATGCAGCACAGGCGCTTTATCAGAAAGATAAAGTTGATGTATTGCTTCTGAGTGGCGATAACGCCCATCGCTCTTATAACGAGCCGTGGACAATGAAACGGGACATGCTGAAAGCAGGGATCCCTGATGACCGCATTTTCCTCGACTATGCCGGCTTTCGAACCCTTGATTCCATCATCCGCGCCAAGAAAGTGTTCGACGCCAATGAATTCACGCTGGTAACCCAGGCTTTTCATTGTGAGCGGGCCCTCTTCATTGCAGACTACTACGACATTGATGCTATCTGCCTTGCAGTGCCGAGTCCTGGCGGCATGGCTGGTCTGAAAATCCGTGCACGGGAAACACTGGCGCGTGTAAAAGCCGTGCTTGATATCTACCTGCTGGATGAACAACCCAAGTTTTTGGGCCCCAAAGAAAGCATCCCGACAGAGACCCTTTCCGACCGATAGAAACACTTTGATACATCCACCCATTCAGCATGGGTGGATTAATACCCATTTCAAATTCACCACCTCCCAGTTTTAAACATCCGCGCAACATCTTGTTAATTCCGTGGCATCCGCCTCTCTTGCCGTTTTTCTCTTTACGCAATAATACGCCCACAGCGAGCGAAACAGCTCTGAACAAACCGGCGTTCAGTTGGCACTGACAAGTCGGAATGACAATAAGAAGTTCGCCTTCATTGAAACTGAGGAAGTCCCTATGACAGCTTTAACCCTAGCCTTCAAAGACTGGCTGTTTAACAAGAACAGCCTGATACTTATCGCAGACATCGCGCTGTTTGCTCTGATGCTCAATTTCCTTCCCTTTGATAAAAATGTGGTCATCGGCCTCAGCCTGCTGGTCTTTGTGGCCATCCTTTGGCTGACAGAAGCGCTGCATGTCAGCATTACCGCTCTATTGGTTCCCCTGTTAGCAGTAGGGCTTGGTGTATTCTCTACACCGGCAGCACTGGCCAACTTCGCTAACCCCATCATCTTCCTTTTCCTCGGTGGTTTTGCGCTGGCTGCAGCGTTACACGCCCAGAAACTGGATCAGGCGATAGCCGATAAGGTGCTTGTTTTGGCAAAGGGACGCATGAGCGTTGCGGTGATGATGTTATTTGGTGTGACTGCGGGGCTTTCCATGTGGATTTCAAACACTGCTACCACAGCCATGATGCTGCCACTGGTTTTAGGTGTGCTGAGCAAGGTAAATGCGAAGTCTGAGCGAGGCACGTTCGTGTTTGTTCTTCTGGGGGTAGCTTACTGTGCCAGTATCGGTGGTATTGCGACTATCGTTGGTAGCCCACCAAACGCCATCGCTGCTGCCGAGGTTAACCTTAACTTCGCAGAGTGGATGAAGCTCGGCTTGCCAATCACTCTGACGCTTTTACCACTGACCATCGGCTTGCTGTACGCACTGACGAAACCAAACCTGAAACATACCTTTGAACTTGACCACAAACCCATCGAGTGGACACACCCTCGCCGTCTGACTTTGGCTATTTTTGCGTTCACTGTGATTTGCTGGGTATTCAGCAAACCTATCAACCAAATGCTGGGTGGATTGAGCAAGTTTGATACGTTGGTTGCTATTACCGCTATCGTTCTGCTTGGCGCATCGCGCGTGGTGAAATGGAAAGACGTTGAGAAAACCACTGACTGGGGTGTGTTGCTTTTGTTCGGAGGTGGTCTGACACTGAGCAATGTACTAAAAGCCACAGGTACCAGCGTATTCCTGGCAGAATCCCTGAGCGGCTTCCTCTCTTCGGCCGGTATTTTCTTCACCTTGCTGACCGTGGTGGCATTCGTGGTATTCCTGACAGAGTTTGCAAGTAACACGGCAAGTGCTGCGCTTCTTGTGCCTGTTTTTGCCACGGTTGCTGAAGCGCTGGGTGTCTCACCAATCATCCTGTCAGCTCTGATAGCCGTCGCAGCATCCTGTGCCTTTATGTTGCCGGTAGCAACCCCGCCTAATGCGATTGTTTTCGGCTCTGGCCATATCAAACAGTCGGAAATGATGCGTGCCGGTTTCTACCTCAATATCGTAGCGATTTCAGTGCTTGCAGTGTTTGCCTGGATGTTCTGGTAATACCGCAACAACACACTCTGAAAGTGGCCTTCGGGCCACTTTTTTGTTTTAAATCACTGATTCCTGCCCTCCATTTGTCTCTCCTATTTAAGGGGAGTACACTGCTTTGAGCTATTAATATTACAAAGAGACTCGCATGGCATTCGCTGAAATTACAGGCTGGGGAAAATGTCTCCCACCGGCCGAGTTAAGTAACAACGACCTGAGCACCTTTATCGACACATCTGACGAATGGATTTCCTCCCGCACAGGCATTAATACCCGACGCATCAGCCACGTAAACACCTCAGACATGGCTGTCGTTGCGGCACAGAATGCGTTGGCAACCGCTGGCATTGATGGCGCAGAGCTTGACCTCATCATTGTTGCCACCTGCTCGCCAGACACTTTAATCCCAAACATTGCATCCAAAGTCCAGTTTGAGTTGGGCGCACACAAAGCTGCTGCATTTGACCTGAATGCCGCCTGTACCGGTTTTCTCTACGCTTTGGAAACGGCCACCCGCATGATTCAGGCTGGCGCATACCGCCATGCACTGGTGATTGGTGCCGAACGTCTTTCCTGGTACTTGGACTGGAGCAAACGCGACACTGCCGTTTTATTCGGTGACGGCGCGGGCGCTGTAATTCTGAGCAAAAGTGAACAATCAAGTGGTCTGCTTGAAGCTCAATTGGGCTGCGACTCAGCTGGCCGTGATGTATTGTCTATTCCGAAGTTCGGTACTGCAATGCAGCGCTTCGATCAGGATGCCGGTTATTTTTCCTTTAACTTTGTCGGCCGCGAAATTTTTAAGCGCGCCGTGAAAGGTATGGGCTCTGCTGCCGCAACGGTGCTTTCACGCGCCAACACGACTGCATCAGACATTGACTTGGTGATCCCGCATCAGGCGAACAAGCGCATAATCGAAGCCCTGTGCGATCACGCTAAGATCCCACTGGAAAAAGCGTTCATTAACATCCACAAATACGGCAACACCTCTGCTGCTACCATTCCAATTGCACTGTGTGAGGCTGTGGAAGAAGGACGAGTTACACCTAACAGCACTATTTTGATGGCTGCATTCGGTGCGGGTCTGACCTGGGGTGCTGGGGTTGTTCGCTGGGGCTCACGCACCACACCGGTAAATTCGCCGGAAGCTGCCCTTCGAGAGCCGGAAACCGACGCGCTGGGTCTGTTGCAAGAGGCGATTGCGCACTGCAAAGCGAACGCAGAAAAGCAGCAATAAAGTGATATTTATAAAAAGAGCAGCATCATTTGATGCTGCTTTTTTTTGTCTCACACCCAACTACGCAACGAGAGATTCAGCAAAGACTTCCACTCGATTTCTGCCTGATTGCTTGGCGCGGTACAAGGCGTCATCTGCATCCGCAATCATCGCTGCGATGCTGCCCTCACGCATAGAAGATACACCAACACTGCAGGTCAATGGCTGCCCATGCGACCACTCAGTCTGCTCAAATGCCGCGCGGATTTTCTCCGCCAGGAACGAAGCCTGGGCGAGGTTTCTGCTTGGACAAAAAATCACGAACTCCTCGCCACCCCAACGGACCACCACATCGGTGCCACTGGCGCACTCTTTTAACAGTCGTGCGGTAGCGATCAGCAGTTTATCCCCCATGTCGTGCCCAAAGGTATCATTGACCTGTTTAAAATGGTCGATGTCGAGACACAATGCGGTACAAGCTCTGTTGGTACGTGCACCGATAAGTTTGTCCAGCTCAGGATAGATGTTCATCCTATTGCGAAGGCTCGTCAAAGCATCTGTTGTTGCCATGATCGACAAGGTTTCGCTTTGCTGTTTCAGCGCATTGTTGATTTGTTTCAGTCGCTCAGCGCGATAACGCTCCCTGCGGTAGATGAGCCGGCTCTGCCAATACTTCACCATCAACAGGATCATGGCTGTGGCCAGCCATGCGAAAGTCAATACACGGAAAAACCCCGCTTCCGTGATCATCTGGCCTTCAAAACGAATGCTTTTGATAATGAGTTCATGATGGCCAATCACTGGCGCACTGCCTGTGGCAATCTCAATCAGTGAGATATTGCTGAGCTCCGGGCCTGCATGTTCGATAGGCACGGCGAGATCGGAAATCCACCAGGAGAGAACCTGAAATGAGTTCAGTGGAAGGACAATCTCAGAAAATGTGTCCGTCGGGTTATATTCGATGCCATTAAATTTCAAGGAAACAGGGTCTTCCAGCGTCGAATACGCTTCATTGTAATTTCGGAGGTATACCCGCAAACGCTGATTCGGTGCCGGCGCTTTGTAGGCTGCCTCAATCACCATTGAGTGGTAATTGTCGAGGTTCACCCCTCTCATGGCGCTTGGTGTCAGGCTAATCGCCAACTCACAAAATGGCCAACGGTAGGCTTTGCCCAATTCGCAGTCCAGCACCACATCCCCATCCTCGTTTTGATAAACCTCACCAAGGGTATCACCACCCATTGGGTTGTCATCGATATACCGGAATTGAAACTCAGTCGGAGAGATGTGATAGGTGGAATGCGCACCTCCCGAGATAAACCAGGAAATCGCAGCAACGGAAAAGAAAAGTAAGACAAAAATGACGAACAGTGTTCGCGAGTAAATCTTGGTAAACAAAGGCTTCTACAACTCTTGCTAACAACAATTCAAAAACCGTTTAACGGTCGTTTTAATTGCACAAAAGGCACCGGTTTAACCCAATGCCTTTGCACTTATAATTAGATTATTTTCAATAAATTAGTGGCGAATATTCAAGAATGCAGCGCCGCGCACACCACCTGAGTCACCGTGTTTTGCTTTGATCACTTTCGGTGGATTGGCAATAGACAGCAAATACTTTGGCAGTCGCTTCGGCATCTCTTCATAGATGTAATCAAAGTTAGACAGACCGCCACCCAGCACAACCACATCAGGATCCAGGCCGGTGAACAAACCACCAAACACCATCGCCAACATTTCGATATAACGGTCAACAAAGCCTGCTGCTTTCTCTTCGCCAGCCTTAAAGCCATTGATGATATCAATCGCTTTACGCTCTTCACCAAAGTAATGGGTGTATAGCATTTCAAAGCCGCGGCCTGAGAGGTAGTTGTCCAGACAGCCTTTTTTCTCGCAACCGCAGTCAAAAATCGGCGCATTTTCGCCAAGATGCAGCCATGCATCGATTGGCATGCGCATATGACCCAATTCGCCGGCGACGTTGTTTTTGCCAGAAAGAACCTGACCGTCTACAACAATACCGCCGCCAAAGCCAGTGCCCAGAATAAGGCCTAAAACAATTTTCTCACCCTGCAGGGATTCATCCCACGCTTCAGAAAGCGCAAAACAGTTCGCATCATTGTTCAGAGCAACTGCACGTCCAATTTTTGCTTCCAGGTCACGGCGAAGTGTTCTTCCCTTTGCCGCAGGTACGTTAACAGTCAGAACAGTACCATCTTCCGCTTTCTCAATACCCGGAATACCGATACCCACAGTGCCTTCGCAGCCAAACTGTTCATCATATTTGGCAACCAGTGACGCCAGCGTTTCAATCAGCTGATCATAATCGCCACCCGGTGTAGGTACACGTTCCGTTGCCTGACGCTGTAATTGGCTGTCAAACGCGCCAAACTCAATTTTCGTTCCACCTACATCAAAGCCGTAATACATCCTTTACTCCGTTGTTCCAAAAATCAAAATCGCAATATTGCTGCGGATTATCCCTGTTTCACATCGCTCTGAATGTGATTCGAGACAAATTAAGCTTTTATCCTTAGCGCCTAACCCGCTAAATATGCGTATCAGCTCGCATTTTTCAGCCGTTGAAAGCGGTACAAAAACGCTGCAATGCCCCATTTTCAGGGAGTTGGCGCTGTTTTTTCCCGGTGATGTAATGCTCACTAAACACATCAAACCAAGCGTCCAGACAAGCACCTGCCGCTTCCTCACTGTTCAGCATAAGTACTTTTGCTGCCACTTCTGCCGTTGCCAACTGGTTGTCACCCGCGGCTTCCCTTACCTTGTAACGCGACAACGCTTCTGGTTTAAAGCCCAACACCGGGAATTTGTCCATCCAAGGACTCTTTCTGAATATTTTTTTCGCTTCGCTCCAGGTACCGTCAATCATGATAAACAGCGGCCTTTTGCCTTCCGGCACAGAAGGCTCAGAGACCACTCGCTCAGGCGCTGCATATTGGGCGGGGAATATGACGATAGGAAACCACTTAGGATCCGCCAGCAGGTCAAGCATCTCCTGATTCGGCTCAGTGCGCGACCAGATGTAAGCGAAGGTGTCTTCTACCACATCAGCGATAAGACGGCCGGTATTGCTCGGTTTGAGTACTTCATCGTCATACATCACCAGCAGAAAACCCGCATTTGTCGTCAGCGTTTTTCGTTCGCGACAGACACACAAGCGCGTAACCAACATGCAGTGTTTGCAGCGCTCCACACTGGCACCTCGAGCCTTGAAAGGACGGGTTGATTGAGCAAGGCGTTGCTCATATAGCCTGTGAACGGCGTGAAGTTTCATTGAATGCGCCCAGTATCGATAAAAGGCGCATTGTATTCAGGGGAGAAAGACGTGCAACATTTTGTTGCGGCAGGACATAAGATTATTACCTTGCGGCACTTCTAAATGCTTTCAGCAACTGACGCATCAAACAGGTTTTTCACCAGCCCGATAAACTCTTCCAGAATATTAATTTGTGCGTAGGTCGGCTTTTGCTTCCACTTGGAACTGAGGATTTCTTCGAGGTCAGCCACAATCTGGTCGGCTTCACGCATAATCTCAAAGCGCAGAGCCTGAGGCATATCCTTGTTCTGGTCACAGATAGCCATGATTTGGCTGGCTACTAACTCATGGACGAGTTCGTCGATAGTTTCAGAGCCGACTTGGTCACCCGGTGCAGAAAACTGCCCTAGATTCTCGATAAAATACTCAATCAGCGCTGCGTATCCTTCTGACTCAACGACCATTTAAACCTCCAGTGAACATTTCTCTGCGCTTAATTTTATGGGGAAGGTGTTCAAATTGGTATCAAATATTTCGTCACATGTCACTATATTGAATCTTAAGTATCATTATTGAGATTTTCATGTCTACATTATAAGTTCCTTGACGGTTAACCACCCGGAAAACACCGGGTTGCCGTGTCATCAAAGCGACAGAAAATGCATCACTTGTGGTCGTTCAACGCATTGACTTATCAATGATTAGTTGGACAACAAAAGGAAGTCTCATGTCTAAAGATCGTATTCAACGGGCCAGCCGATTTCAGTTTCCCAAGAGCATTGTTGGCAAGGTTGGACTCATCATGGCAATGATGACACTGTGCGCATCCCTGCTCTCAGTTTCTACATACATCATGCACGATACTGCGAGTAGTGACACCACCCGAACCAGCCGCGTTGAAATTCCCAGCGCTCTGCTTTCAGTGTCTATGCTGCGCTATGCCGGTGAAATGAACCGAAGCATATTGAGCTACGCCTTGGGCGAAAATGCTTCCCTCGAAACATACTACCGCAACAAAAACCAGTTTGAAGTCTCTCTGAACGAACTGCACAAACTGCATGGCATGGAGTCCAGCGCCCTTGCCAATATCTCAATGATATTTAATGACTTTGTTAGCAAAATTGAAGCAGAGGTAACTGGGCGTTATGATCCGGCGCGCGAGGTGTGGGCTAAAAGCGAAAAAATGCACGTATCTACTGTGTTGGAACCTGAGTTATTCGAAGCCATCCAATCGCTGACGTCCAGCGAAGTATTCCGTTCCAGATCCCCTTTCCGTTACGAAGAACAGCTTATGTGGTTGCTTCGAGAAGACGCCGATGATATCTCTTCTTCACTCACTTTTTACATCAACGGCGATATCGGGCAAAAGGAAAAGTTCTATACTAACCACGCCTATTTCAATAGTCATATCAGCTATCTGCAGCAACACTATCTCGACGCGGAAATTCAGACAAAACTCAATACACTCAGGCAGGTCGAAAACGATATGGCTTCACGCATTGAGACCGTTATTGTCCATTACAATCCAGCCCGGAAGCAGGAGGCAATCAGGTCACTGAAATCCATCAACAACGATGAATACAAAACACTCGAGTCTTCATTGACCGAGTTTTCTCGGGAAACCAGTTTCAGCGCTGCCAACTCGATGGCAAACTTACATAATGTGCTAAAAAACAACCAATTCTCATTCTTCTCCCTGTTTGTCATCATGACACTGGTCTCTGTGCTGGTGACATTCTACATCTACAAAAAGGTCACCCAACCTATTGCGCGCCTCGCGGAAACCATGCGTGATCTGGCAGATGGAAACACAGAAATCCCTATTCTCTACAAAGAGCGCACGGATGAGGTAGGTCAGATTTCCCACGCCATCAACTCATTCCGCGATCACATCATTTCGCGCAACCAAGCGCGGGAGCAATTGCTTTACCAAAAAGAGCTGGCCGAGTCCGCCTCAAAAGCCAAAGCCCAGTTCCTTGCAGCCATGAGTCATGAAATCCGCACGCCAATGAATGGCGTGATAGGCATGATTGACATCCTGCGCCGGTCAAAATTGGATGCAGCACAAATCAGCGTGACAAACACTGTTCGCGATTCTGCCCTTTCGCTGCTTGCTATCATCAATGACATTCTCGACTTTTCACGCATTGAGGCCGGAAAAATGCGCATCGACAGTGTCACCTTCTCCCTGCGCCATATTACCGAGCAGGTGATGGATAACCTTGCCATGGAAGCGGCCGAGAAAAATGTTTCTCTCACCCTTTTTATCGCTCCATCCCTCCCTACCTCTTTAATTGGAGACCCGACACGCATCAAGCAAATCCTGTTTAACCTGATTGGAAACGGCATTAAGTTTTCCGGCGGACAGCCTCACCGCGGTGAAGTCCAGGTTTGGGTAAACAGCCAACTGTCGGCAGATGGACAATGTGAAATTGATATAGAAATCCGTGACAACGGTATTGGCATCAGCAAAGACAAGCTTCAATCCATCTTCCGCCCATTCACGCAAGCAGAGCACTCCACAACACGCCGTTATGGCGGCTCCGGTCTTGGGCTTGCGATCAGTCGCAACATCGCATCCCTGATGGGAGGTAGAATTGAAGCCGAGAGCGAGGAAGGCATCGGTTCCACCTTCTCTGTGCAGTTTAAACTGCCTCAGACCGAGGAAATCAACGCGCCAGAAGACTGCACCATTGAGTGGTTACAACATGCAGCCAAATCGCTGGATAAGACGGTGTGCATCAACACCCTTGAAAATGGCGCTCTGAAGGTAAGCATCGACAACTATTTGCAGGCAATGAACCTGGTTAGCCAGAGTATTAGCGTTGAATCCCTGCACTTGCAGCAATTCGATCGCCAGGACGTGAAGTACGTTATTTTGTGTCGGGATTACCTGCAGACAAGGCGACTTATGCCCGCCGCATTCCCCAATAAAGTCGATATCCGTTATCTGGAGTTGGATCGCCGCCAGCCTGTTAAGCGCTACGGCGGTATTGATGTATTCGCCATCTATGCCTCGCCACTCAAACTTTCAACCCTGCTGCGTGGTCTGCGCATTTGTGTCGGACTGGAAAGCCCAGATTATCCGGCGCTGGATACTTCGGCACGTGAAGCCTTTATTGAACGAAGTGAGAAAGACAAAGGCATAGTGCTGGTTGCGGAAGACAACGTCACCAACCAGACCGTCATCAAAAAGCAGTTAACCTATCTGGGTTATGACGTGGTGATGACGGCTGACGGACAAGAAGCCCTGCGTGCCTATCGCAAACAGGCATTCACACTGGTGCTGACGGACTGTCATATGCCAAACATGGATGGCTATGAGTTAACCCATGCCATTCGGGCAATTCAGAAAGAACGTAGCGAATTTGTCCCAATCATCGCGCTGACAGCCAATGCCCTGGTCGGTGAAGCCGAGCGTTGCATTGAAACCGGCATGAATGACTTTATTGCCAAACCGGTTGAGATTGATGTCATCCAGAAAGTGCTGAGCAAATGGAGCCAGCAGAGCCTGCCGTTCGAAGAACCCAAGATTGATGACCTTCTCGCCCCCCTCGTGCTCGATCCGGAAGACGAGGTAGATGCACAGCCAGAAGAAGCGCCCACCCGCATCGAACTGGACCCAAATGTATTACAGAAGCTGTTTTGGGGCGACGAAGAGACCTATGCAGAGGTACTGCTGGAGTTTTTGAAGCATTGCGTGCCTGAGTTGACCAACATGGTACAAATGGGGCGTCCTTTTGATTACGCAGCGCTGAAAGCAACTGCCCACAAATTAAAAACCTCTTCCCGGAGCATTGGCGCTATAGAACTGTCCGATCTTTGTTTTCAGATAGAGCAGTACGCCGCTGAAGAAAGCGACGATGTCGCCATTCCACTCAGTGCCCTTCGTGAGGATTTAAACCAAACCGTCATTGCGGTTCGCAGAAAACACCTGACATTGGTTCAATCCCACGATTTGGAGGAAACGAACACGCCGAATGTTTGAGTTTTCAGCAAAATGCGCGTTTTGGTGCCACACTTGTAAAGTCCAATATCAACACCGGAACGAGTGGAATAACAATGAGAAAAACAAAAATTGTCACCTCTGAAGATATTTTGCTGAAACTCTGCCAATCCGTTACTGCCGTACTGACAAAAGCAACCGACTCCTCGGTTCATCATTCAGCAATGGTTCAAAAGATCACCAAAACCAGCCTGAAACCTGATTTCGGCTGCTTTGTTCTTTTCGATGGCGGGTTTTCAGGACTGGTCGTTATTAACTTCGAAGCGAAAGCCGCGCTTGAGCTCTACCAAAAATACATGTCACACATGGGCATTCCGCAGGAAGAACTGGCGACCCTGCATACCTCAGACGAAGTGGCAGATGTTCTGGGCGAGCTGATGAACCAGATCGTGGGCGATTTTACGGGCAAAGTAAAACGCTCACTGCAAACCAACATTACCCAGAACCAGCCCAAAATGATGGCGATTAACAAGAACATTAACGTCACCGTAGACAGCAATATAGAGCGCCCACAAGCCCGCCGCGTCAGTTTCAGCACGGAAGACAACAACATCTTCTATCTCGAACTATCGATGGAGCGCACCGAATTCATTCAGCTGGAAGAGTTTGAAGAAGGTGACGAAATCAATCCGGATGAAATTTTGGAAAAAGAAACGGCGAGTAAGCTTGAGAGCAGCAAGAAAAAATCGAAAGCCAACGCCGCCGAAGAAGCAAACTCACTGATGGATGATCTGGGGATATAACATTCCCCTTATCATGCTACCCCGTTTTACACATGGCCTGTCACCGGGAGGACATTGTGAACCACATAGAAAAATGGCTGCAGGACATCCAGCAATGGTACGAAAACCCACAACACAGGGACATCGGCCAACTTTCGGCAGTGATTGAACAGGCGCCCGCCTCTCTGTTTGAGCCACCGATTGACCATACTTCCAGTGATGCTATCGCCTACTTTGTGGATGGCTGTATTCGGTTACAGCGTCACTACGAATTTGAAGGCAAATCGACCGATGCATACAGTTATCTTCAGTTTTGTTACGCCAAACTGCAGGCATTGGCATCACGCACAGACATTGAAACCGAAGTCAGACGCTGGAGCCTGAAGAAACTCGATCAGCTGATTGTTTCTATGATGGAATTTTGCCAGCATCAGAACGACGCTGGCTGGCTAAGTGAAAGCAAGCAACTCATCGAACTGCATGTCGCTTTTATGGTGGGTCAAAACAACCTCAACCTCTATCAGCCACAGCGACCGCTCTAGAAATCTACTTCATTAACGCACAAGGCCGACCCTAAGGTCGGCTTTGTCTTTCCACGCTTGATTAAGCGTTTTGGGTTACAGGCTGAACGCTTTCAGACTGCTTCAGTGCTGCATACAATACACCCGTCACTACAGTACCCACTGCGATGGTACCCAGGTACAGCAACGCAGGTGTAATTGCGTTAGGGATAAAGAGTACGAAGATACCACCGTGCGGTGCCATCAGTTTCGCACCAATCAGCATAGACAGTGCACCCGTCAGCGCACCACCCACCATACAAGCTGGGATTACGCGCATTGGGTCGCGGGCTGCGAATGGAATCGCACCTTCTGAGATAAAGCACAGACCCAGAACAAACGACGCTTTACCCGCTTCACGCTCTTGCATATTGAATTTGCTGCGCGCCAGTACTGTCGCCAAACCCATACCCATCGCTGGCACCATACCTGCAGCCATTACCGCAGCCATCGGTGTGTAAGTTTGTGAGGCCAGCAAGCCCACACCAAACGTGTATGCTGCTTTGTTTACCGGACCACCCAAATCGAAACACATCATGGCACCCAGAATCGCACCCAACAGAACTGCATTGGTAGAGCCCATGCTGTTCAGGAACTCTGTCAGGCTGGTCATGATGCCTGCAACCGGGCCACCCACGATGTAAATCATCACCAAACCAGTCACTAAGCTGGACAGCAAAGGAATGATCAGGATAGGTTTCAGCGCTGCCATTGAATCAGGCAGCTCCAGTTTGTCAGCAATGAACTTCGCTGTGTAACCGGCCAGGAAACCCGCAACAATACCACCAAGGAAACCCGCGCCCGTTGAGCTTGCCAGCATACCGCCGATAAGACCCGGAGCCAGACCCGGACGGTCAGCAATTGAAAACGCGATGAAACCTGCTAGAACCGGCACCATCAGGGCAAATGCACTGCCACCACCGATTTGCATCAGCGCCGCAGCCAGCGTACCTTCTTCTTTGAATGCTTCGATACCGAACACGAAAGAGAGCGCGATACACAGACCACCTGCAACCACCAACGGAAGCATGTGGGAAACACCTGTCATCAAGTGCTTGTATGCACCAGTGCGTTCTTTCTTGCCAGAGGTATCCGCTTTTGCACCACCGTGCTTATAAACTTCAGCTTCGTCGAATGCTTTTGCCAGTTCCTGTTTGGTCTTTTTCAGTGCCAAACCTGTGCTGGTGCGGTAAACACGCTTCCCATCGAAACGTGACATATCCACTTCAATATCAGCGCCGATAAAGACCAAGTCTGCCTGTGCAATTTCTTCTTCGGTCAGTTGGTTTTTCGCGCCCACAGAGCCACGGGTTTCAATCTTCACCCACATGCCCTGTGCTTTCGCTTCTTCTTCAACTGCTTCTGCGGCCATAAATGTGTGCGCAACACCGGTAGGACAGGCAGTGATACCAACAATACGTTTCTGTCCACCAGCTTGCGGCGTCTCAATGGCTTCTTCAACGTGTTGGTAAACCGTCGCATTGGCTTCAGCTTCTTCCAACAGTTTCGCCGGGTTTTGGTAACACGCTTCCAAAGATGCCTGATACACTTTTTTGCCATTGAAGCGTGCCAGATCTTTCGCTGGGCCAACCACGACAACGAGTTCTGCGCTATCAATATCAGACTGCGTTGCTGCCTGCGTTGCCTTTACGCTGGTTTGACATTCAACAGTCGCCTGCCATTGTTTGGCGCCTGCCGCTTTTTCGAGTAATCCTGCCGCGATGATGGTATTTGCAATACCGCTTGGGCACGATGTAACAATTACAGCTTTCATCTCTCTACCCCTGTTCCTTCGTTATCGTTAATTTGTTTCACGCTGATCTCGCGCTGAAGTGCTTCTACCTGAGCAATATCATCAACGCCTACGTTTACCTGTGTTACCGCCAGTGCTGACAATGCTATCGCAAAGCTCAGTGACGTTTCCCTGTCCCATTCATTGACTTCTGCCCAACACATACCGGCGACCAGGGTATCTCCCGCACCGACAGTGCTGACAACCTTCATCCTCGGTGGCTGACTTGCCATCCACACGCCGTCTTTTAACCACAGCACACCTTCTGCACCACGGGAAATAACGATGTTTTCGATACCGGTTGCCTGCAATTCACGTCCAGCTTGCAGCAATTCTTCTTTGGTCGTCAGGTGACGTTCTGCCCACTGGGAAAGCTCTTCATCATTTGGCTTCACCAGTGAAGGACAAGCTTTCAGACCGGCTTTGAGTGCTGCATTGCTGCTGTCGAAAAAGACTTTCTTACCTTTTTCGCGGAGCATAGCGATCCAGTCCGCTAAACGCGCTGGTGACAGGCCGCCTGGCAGGCTGCCGGCAATCACAAACAGGTCGTGGTTTTCGGCCAGTGACAGCAGTGTTTCTTCCAACGCCGCAATGTTCTGCTCGCTCACTTCCACACCAGGGAAGTTCAGATCAGTGACGCGACCGGTTTCCTCCACCAGTTTCACGTTAATGCGGGAGGCGCCGTGAACACGCACGAAACGGTCTTTGATGCCTTTTTGTTCGAACAGATGAGCAAATGGATCTTGGTTGTCATCACCTAAAAATCCAGTTACCGAAACCTCTGCGCCCAACTCTGCCAGCACTTTGGCCACGTTCACGCCTTTACCGCCTGGATTTAGGTTTGAACGTTGGATAAGGTTCACCGCACCGGGCTTTAACTCCCCCATTGCGCCGGTCATGTCCAGCGCGGGGTTCAAGGTAACAGTGACAATTCGTTTGGCTGTCATGGCTTAGCCCTCACCCAGACCGCTTGCAATGGCCTCGCCAATCGCTTCAATGGCTTTGTCGGCGTCGGCACCGTCAGCGGTAAACTCAAGCTCATGGCCTTGCTTCACGCCAAGGGCGATCACTTTCATCAGACTCTTGGCATTTACCTGCTTACCTTCGCCATTGAGGTTTGCGACCCATATCTGCGCATCAAACTTCTTGGCGACACTCACCAGCATCGCCCCCGGACGGGCATGCAGTCCGTGCGCATTTTTAATCTTGAATACTTTAGATAAGCCTTCCTGACGTGCTTCCGTCAGCGCTTTAATCACAGCATCTGCGTTGTCCGCAAAGATTTCAGACGCTTTGTTGGCAAACAGTAAACCACTCAGGTTGTTCAGCACGTCCACATATTCTGTGCCGGTAGCAGCAACTGCCAGCAGACCTTTCACTTGCTGATCTCCGTCCATAAACGGGGTTTGCGCTGAAATGAAAGACAGTGCGGTTTGCTTCACTTCTGCCGCAGATGAAACCAGCCACAAACCCTGACCAACGTGCATAGGTTGCTGGGAGACCAATTCAGACACATAGCCCTGACCTACAGCGCCCGCATTTTTCAGTTTGCCTGCGCAAACCGCCGCCATGGAAACCAGGTCGGTCGCCGGGAAATCCAGCGTGATCACAGAGGCATCAAACAACAGGCCTTTTTGGTTATCGCCACGCAACACTGCCAACACATCGTCTTGTGACTTCGCATTCTTCAGCGCTTCTTCCACGCCATCAGCAGACAAAACGTGGGTCAGTTGCTTCAAAATACCCAGGTGCTCATCAGATTTCGCTGCGATACCGATTGCAAGATAAACGGTGTTACCGTCACCCCAGTCCACGCCTTCTGCGAAGTGGTGGATTTGTACGCCGGTTTCTTTTACCAGACCGCGCGTGTCGGTCGTGCCGTGAGGAATCGCAATGCCGTTACCCAGGTACGTCGCGTTTTGTGCTTCACGCTCCAGCATGCCTTTGCCGTATCCCACTTCCACCAAACCCTTGGTGACCAGATCCAAAGCGATATTTTCGATAGCATCTTCTTTCGTGCCTGCTTTCTTGCCGAGTTGAATGTCGCGTTGATTTAGTTCCAACATATTGATTGCCTCTACCGTCTGGTGAATCCCAGTCACCGTCTTCTATGTGCCAACACATTCCGAGCTGAGGAATGGATACAGGTTGGTGCTTTTAAACCTTGCCTTTCGCGTCGTAAACGATTGCTGAAGGCTTTGCTGAATCAACTGAATCGTTTCAGCATTCAGCGCAAAAATTAGGTTTCACGCTCACTTTTAAATTTTGCTGAAACCTTTCAGCTTTAAGACTGAATCGTTTCAGCTTATAATGCAAAGAATCAAGATGATCCTTTGCGAATAATTTGATCATGCGCACACATCGAGGATGGGAACAAGGATGAAACTGGACGAAATCGCACGCATAGCTGGCGTTTCCCGAACAACAGCCAGTTATGTAATTAACGGTAAATCAAGCAAATACCGCATCAGCGAACGCACGCAGCAGAAAGTCATGGCCGTGGTTGAGAAATACAACTATCGCCCTGACCACGCTGCCAGTGCGCTTCGGGCAGGCACAAGCCGCTCTTTCGGCTTGATAATTCCTGACCTCGAAAACACCAGTTATGCCAAAATTGCCAAACTGCTGGAGCGGGATGCGCGTCAGGCAGGTTATCAGGTGATCATCAGTTGCTCTGACGACAATCCCGATACTGAAAAGCAGGTGGTAAGTACATTGGTCAGCCGAAAAATCGACGCGCTTATCGTGGCTTCTGCCCTCCCCGCTGATAATGATTTTTATCCTGCGATCCAACAATCCGGTACGCCAGTTATCGCAATTGACCGTGTGCTGGACGATGAACTGTTTGCCTGCGTCATCAGTGAAGATCTGGAAGGGGCATTCTCTTTGACAGAAAAACTGATCAACCCAGGTATTCAGTCCATCGGTTTGATTGGCGCTATGCCTAACCTGGGAATTTCACGTGAACGGGAACAAGGTTTTATCACTGCCGCCAATAAGGCCGGTATCGAGACACAGCTAGCTTATGGTGAGCATTTTGAACAAGAGGAAGGCAAACGCCTTATCCTGGAGTGGTACAAGAATGGAAAGCTGCCAGATGCGATCCTGACAACCTCTTATGCCCTGTTTGAAGGCGTACTGGATGCGATTTTGGTGGAACCCAACATCGGGAAGAAAACCCAATTTGCTACCTTTGGCGACAACCGCATGCTCGACTTTATCCCGCTGAAAGTACAATCATTGCCCCAGCAGTTTGAACTGATCAGTGAACATGCGCTGGAACTGACCCTGAATGCTATCTCAGGCCGTTACCAAAGTGGCGTGGAGGTTGTCCCGCGCAGACCTGTCTGGCGCGAATAAAAACAGAAAGGAGGTCGTTTGACCTCCTTTCTCATTGGTTATGGAAACCGTTATTTTGCGATATTGAAGAACGAACCGTCTTTGCAGGTAAAGGTGTAGTACTTTTCACGTTCCATGAACTTCTCAAAACCCGCACCTTCACAGTATGTCGCGTTCAAATCGCTGGAAATATTCAGTCGGCTATCCACCACGCGCTGATCAGGATTCGGCATGGACTCTGCTGTTTCGATTGAAGAACACCCACCTAAAACCAGCGTTAACCCTGCCAGTAACAATACTCTTTTCATTATTCTCGCTGCCTTTATAAAACGTAATTTGAACCATCATTGCACGAAAGTCGGACGTCGCCATCATCACTGGAGACAAAATCCCGGACGCCCGAACTCGAACAATAGACCCTGTCCATTTCGACAATGTCATCGATAGTAATGTCACCCCGGATAACATACGAACTGCCGTTATGACACATCACACGCAGTGCATCTGATTGCGAAAATGCTTTCGCACTATCGCTGTGACAAAGCTTGATCGCTGCGTCAACCCGCTCATCGTAAGGATCTGTGCCCGATGAGCATGCCGTGAGAAGTAGTGCTGTTGCCATACCAAGGATTGGCTTAATCATGTTTCCCTTCCTCTTCCCGATCTCTTTGTTGCACGATTACTGCGATACTATCAACACCTTAGCATAGACACCGGTATGCGGCATTGTCAGTCCGGCATAAACAGGCGTTGTTACGATAGCCCTAATAACCGGTCGCTTCCATAAAGCCAACCCCATTATTGGAGCCGCTCAGTTGAATCGGCCCTTCCCAGTAAGGGAATGTAAAATCGAGCCAATTCTGTTCATGCAGTGGCTGGCTGTGAAGTTTGATACCCGCCTTCGGTACAGAAATCTCCCACTCTGTGGGCAGGTGCCTGCCATTTTTCATCTTGGCAAATGAGGTAGGCATCATTGTGATTTCTCCGGTGCTCAGCGTTTTGCTGGTGCCATCTGGGGACGTCAAGGATCCAAATCGGAACAGTCCGTCATCACTTCTTACCTGAACAACCATCAATGCCCGGCCATCGTCAAGATGAACTGAAAACCAGTCCCAGCCGTGTTGATGCGCTCCCAGCGAAGCAGTGCTCCACTCCCTGTCCATCCAGCCAAGTCCAGACACTTCGATTCGCTCACCTTCCAGTTCAATCACACCGGACATTTCAATGGCCGGGACACTGAAATAGTAAGAGGCGACGTTATCTGTTGCGTGCTTTTTGCTGAACCCATTGTCCCCTTGCAGCACTTCAGGCTGTACTTTGTCCATATGCAGGGAAAAACCAAAGTCATCATCCGCCGCGCTAAGTATTGCGGGAAATGGGGAAGCATTGCGCGATTTCCATTGCCAGTTATCCAGCCACACATTGAACGGCGCTTTCCTGACACCCGCCTGTCCAATCCCACCGCGCGAAAAACGCTCTGCTGCGTATACACCATTCGCGGTGGTGACCACGGCATGGGCCATGTAGACATGGCTGTTTTCCCAACCTTCACCACCATCGGCATCCAGCGCTGAGCGGAACAATGTCCACTGAACACCAAAGCGCTGTCCATGCCTGTCCTGAAGGTTGGCAGTGATGTACCACCACTCCTGACGGAAGTCTTCATGGGTCGCATAGTCGTCAGGGAAGGAGAAGGATCTTCCTGGGGTCACCTCAGCAAAACCGGCATTGTCTTTGGCAAACAACAAGCTTGCCACTTTGCGGTCAGGTTTTCCGCCATGCATGAGCACCGAGCCAAACAAGGCTAACAGCGAAAGCAGAAGCGCAAGGCTCCAGCCGATGACTTTGAGCATGAAGGGTTGCGCTTTTTCTTCGACTCTCACTATTGCGCCTCCCTGAATGACAAGACTGCTGCACGCTGGGTGAGTCGCCAGACAGGCCAACATCCTGCAATTAGTAGTGTCAGCAATGCACCACCCAGTGTGACAACGTAACTAAATGGGAAGTAGGAAACAGACATTGTCCAACCAAAGGAGTGCTTGAGTACGATGTTAATCAGAACTTCTGCAATCAAAAGGCCAAGCGGTAACGCAAACAGTGCTGAGAACAAACCTATCAGCATTAGCTGGCCGCCCCCCAGAAACGCCAATTCACGTCCGGAAATGCCCATGTAACGCAGCAGTGCATATTGGCGTTGGCGCGAAAGCTCCGTGGCCAGCGTGGAGAAAAACAGGCCACAAATGGCGATGATCAGCGTCAGGGTACAAAGGGTATCGGTTACCAGGAAGGTGCGGTCGAAGATCCGCATCGCCATGCTGAGAATGTCGCGCTGGTTGCTAATTTGCGTTTCCTGCATATTGAACTGGCTACGCAAAGCTTCCACCAGTGCTGTTTCGTCTGCCCCCTCTTTCAGCAAAGCAGCGACACCCACCCGACCATTGTCTTTTAACCAATCGGCCAGGGGCGAGCGGTTCGACATGATGATCTGGCTGTACGGATTGCCGTAATCAAAATAGGTACCAGCCACTAGCCAGCCATCACCAAACGGTTCGGGAAGCGTGATTTCCTCACCGGGGTGAACATCAAATTTCAGCGCCAGTGATTCACTGATCATCAGCATTTTATTCTGGTGGAATTTACTCCAGTAATCCGGTGCTGCCACTTTGATCGCCAGCGCTTCGCGCTCTTCTTTTGTGGTACCAATACTTCGCACTTCTACCACGCCCTGCGCAGTTTCAAGCTCATGACGCCACTGGATTAGGCTCTGCTCCACTTCTTCCTGATCATCAAGCCATTGCACCAAATCCTGAACGATCGCTTTATCAGGACGCAGATAGATGTCTGCCGCTAGGCGCTGCTGCAGCCAACCTTCTGTTGTGCTCCTGAAACTGCCAACCATGGTCTCCATGCCAATGTTGGTCGCAATCGCCATCATAAACGCCATGGCGGCAATGCCGCGGTATGTCAGGCTTGCAGAGGCATCGGACAAAAACCAGCGCAGTCTTGCGATACGGATTTTGTCCGCCAGAAACTGGAAAGTCCGCCACATCAGAAACGGCATCAGTAATCCACCACTGATCAATATCAGTGCAATCAGCGTAAAGCCCTGCGCCTGGCTCTGTGGGGCGCTGTAGACCATCAGCGCGATGACAATCAGCAAAGTAGCGACAACCGCCTGCCAGCTGAATTCGCGCCCAGAGAAACGCACAAGTGACATGCGCTTGGACAGATGAGCAGGCTGGGTTGTTAACAAGCGATATAGCGGCCAACCCGAAGCCAGCGCAAAACCACATACACCGAGCGCAAAGCTGTATAGCCCCCATTCCCATTGCCAATGCAGGGTAAGGTCAACATTGGCACCGTACAGATCGCTCAGCGTTGTCGCTACTGTAGGCAGGAGTTTTTGCGCCAGTATCAAACCGGCAATATTTCCGCTGACAAGCCCCAACATCAGCCATATCAGCATTTCGCCACTCACCACCCAGGCCAGGGTTTTGCGCCCCACCCCAAGCTCCCGCATCAAGCCAACCAGGGGTTGACGCTGGGTCATAGAAAGGGAAATGGCTTGGTAAAAAATGAACAGACCAACGACGAAGGCCAGTAAACCCATCGCAAAGAGGTTGAGGTGAAAAGCACGGGTCAGCGGCCCCAATTGCGCGGTTTCTGTTCGCGACAGTGTGATTGTGTTTGGCAGGAATTCACGCAGTGCATCACGTTCGGCTCTGGACATATCGCCGCAATAGACCATCTTGAAGCCCTGATGATCAGAGATCGCCCTTATCTCGGAGATATCGCCAAACAAGCGGGTGCCCGCGCCTATCTGTCCGCCTTCCATCAAGCGGATAGGACCAATTTCCTTGCCATTCTTCAGCAACACTTTCTGGCCATCTTTCCAGCCAAAATGCCGGGCAAGCTCCATACTCACCCATTGGGTACCAAATCCTTCAGACAAAGGTTTGTGGGCAGCTTCCAGCTTGGGGTTTGCGGCATTGAAAGCAAACATCGCCACCATATCAACACCCATCATCTGGATGTCTTTGCCGTCTTTAGTCTCTGTCCGGTAAATATCGACCGGCACACACTGGCTGTAGCCCTCCCGTCGCATAGACACATACAGATCTTCACTGATCCGTTTTCCTCGCTCGCGGTGATTCAATACAAAGGGAAAAGGGTTAGAAAACAGGCTTGCGCCCTTTTGGTAGCTGGTTTGTGCATGCTGGTTAATAGACATAACGCCGACAAGCAGCGCGACGCCAAGCGTCAGACCCAGCCAGACCAGAAGTACCTGAAACGGATGGCGCCGGTAGTGACCGAAAAGCGCTTTAGCGACGGGTACGTACATTCAGAACGCCCCCTTGCAGCGTCACACGGTTTCCCAGGTAATCAGCCACTTTTTCGCTGTGCGTCACCAGCAGGAGCGCGCAGTCCAATGTTCCGGTAAGGGTTGTCAGTAAGCGCATTACCGCATCGGCATTGCGTTCATCCAGACTACCGGTAGGCTCATCAGCCAACAGGATTTTTGGCTCCATATATAGGGCGCGGGCAATTGCAGCGCGCTGCTGTTGGCCGCCGGAAACTTCTTCAGGGTAACGCCCCAGTAGTGGCATTAAATCAAGCGCAGAAATGATTTGCCGCCAAAGACTGTCATCATCGTACAGACCCTTTAACTGGCGGCAGAAGCGGATATTGTCGGCAATCGTCAGTGTAGGAAGAAGGTTGAATTGCTGGAATACCATTCCGATATTCAGACGGCGAAAACGGGTTCTTTCCCGTTCAGAAAGCGCGGTAATCGAGGTGCCATCGACCAGTATCTCGCCGGAATCCGGTTGATCGAGACCACCAACCAAATTGAGGATGGTACTCTTGCCGGAGCCACTTTCCCCCATGAGGGCGATCTGTTCGTGTCTGGCTAAAGAGAGTTCTGCACCTTGCAATACTGGATGGAATTCTCCACCGTCCTGATACCCTTTGCAAAGTCCCACCAACTCTAACATCACTTCCCCTTGATACGCCTCACTGAACAAAACGTGACCGACGTCCGTTTCCTACAGGTCAAGCAATTTACATCAATCTAAGCTGTCAAGAAAGGTCTTTGAATGAACAGCACATTCTGACCCACACTGACAATTTAATAACATTAGGCTCAATAAGCCGAATCCCACAGAGGCTGCTCACAATTTTCCAACGGGTTACCCCTTCCAGACCTTTAATTACGCATAATGCTGACATTAAGGTCAGTTACCGCACCGACGCATTCACCAGAGGAAATATGGACAAACCTCGCAAAATTCTGGTCATTGGCGCGACAGGTTATGTCGGCAGCCATTTGGTGCCCGCCTTACTTTCTGAAGGCCATACCGTCATTGCCACCAGCCGCTCGGTCGAAACCCTGCAACAGTTGCGCTGGCACGCTCACCCAAATGTCGAACTCAAACCGTTGGACCTTTCCCAAGAAGGCGATCTTTCAGGCCACCTTAAAGACATAGACGTGGTCTATTACCTGGTTCACGGCATGGGTGCGGGCAACGATTTCTATCAGTATGAACTGAATATGGCACACCAGTTGTCACGTGCCCTGAGCCAAAGCGAGGTGAAACGTGTTATCTACCTGGGTGCGACCCTGCCCGACTCCGCACTCTCGCCACATCTCGCCGCCCGAAAGGCAACGGGCAACATACTCCGGGACAGTGGCATCCAGGTTATTGAGCTGCGTGCGGGCATTATCATTGGTAGCGGGTCTGCTGCATTTGAAGTGATGCGGGATATCGTCTGCAACCTGCCCATTATTACCACGCCGGTTTGGGTCAGGTCACAATCTTGCCCTATTGCGCTCACAACCATGATTGACTACCTGGTAGCCCTGCTCGAATTTTCAGTCACCGGTTCGCCAATATTTGATGCCAAAGGCCCAGAGGCGATCAGCTATGAAGAACAGATGCGCCGATTTGCCCGAATCATCAATAAACGTATTGCCATCATAAAAATGCCGCTGCTGACGCCCCGCATATCCGCGATGTGGCTGACCGTTGTTACCTCGGTGCCGAAGCCTATCGCTGCTGCACTTATAGAAGGACTGAAGCACAATCTAAACCCCAAAGGTAACGACATTGCCGCGCATATCACCCTGCCACTCCTGACATTTGAGCAAGCGGTTGAAACAGCGTTATCCGAAGAGTCGGATGTGGTGAAAAACGATATCTGGGGTTTTGATTCGGACGCGGTTGCCCGGTGGCACAAGGATTATGGCTACTACCCCAAACAGGCCGGGTACGCCGTCGAAACGGATGCTTCTGCGCAAGATCTCTGGCGCAACATCCAAAAAGTCGGCGGCGACGAAGGTTATTTCTTTGGCGATGCGCTGTGGACGCTGCGCGCCTATATGGATGCCGCCATTGGTGGTGACGCGCTGAAAAAGCGTCGTCCGCCGTCTGACACGCTCAATGTCGGCGACTATATCGATAGCTGGAAAGTGATCAAATGTGAACCCAATAGCCATCTGTCGTTGCTGTTTGGCATGAAAGCACCTGGGCTTGGCCGCCTGGAGTTCACAATCAAAGACTTTGGCGACAAGCGTCAGTTAGACATTCGCGCCTGGTGGCATCCTGCCGGCTTTCGTGGCTTGCTTTACTGGTTTGCCATGATGCCCGCCCATCTCTTTATCTTCCGCGGTATGACCTTTGCACTGGCGAAAAAAAGCGGCGCAACGAAAATTATTCCGCTGCGCCGCTAACCAAAGCGTTTTGCCGGTTACGGTTTCAGGCTGTCTGGCAATACCACCAAGGTATCGGCCTGGTTGTTCGGCCAAATCTGGTACTCACCGTGATATTTCACGATCGACTTATAGTCGGTCACTTTGGTCAACAGCAGACCTTTCTGAAGAACGGTTTCGATAAACCAAGGTTCAGGGCCACGAACATACAGGCTAAGCGGTTTAACCAATTCACCCTGATCGTTGAAGCATTTCGCCAAAGCCACACTGCACACAGCAAAAGAATGCTGGCCGTCTGAAATCACGCGCACTTTACGGTTGATTTCGTACTCGGTGTGGATCATCCAGTCCGCCGCTTCAAGCTCGCTTACCAAGGCGTCAAACACGTCACGGGTAACCGGCGCATGTGCATCACCTTCAGGGAAAAAGTGGTGATACACATTTGCGATGTGCAACATCTGCCCTTTGATATTGGCGTTTTTGCCCATGCTGCGTCCCTGTTGGACCCACATAGTCATGTCTTTCGCCACTTTGTTGCCGAAACGCTGTTTTTTGACTGCTTGTGCCACCCAGCGACACAGGAAAGATTCCTCACTGACGGGGTTGTTTTGCACTTTACCTGCGGCTTTTACTTCTTCAAGTTCAGCCAGTGCCGTATCTACGACGGATTTAATTTCGTTGATGTAACTCATTTTTCTTATTTTTTCGCTAAGCCCCAGTAGAACAGGGCGGAGAGAATGGCACACACAGCCATCGCGCCGGTCATCGGCCAGGCTGAGTGGACAGGAATGGCCGCGACTATACCACCAACCACGGTGCCCGTGCCAAACCTCATTGTGCCTGCCAGTGAAGAAGCCGTTCCTGCCAGTTCCGGATAGGTACTTAGCACACAAGCCATTGAGTTACTGCCGACGATAGAAATGGTGCCAACGAAGAAGACAACCGGAATGACGGTGCCCCACAATCCCCAATCAAAAACCTGACCGAAGATCAGCGCAATGCCCGCGGCCAGCTGGATCAGCAAGCCAATTTTCAGCATTCTTTCGCTGCCCATCTTGCGTACAAACTTGCCGTTGATTGTGGTCATAACAATCAGACAGACCACGTTCAGGCCAAACAGATAACCGAAGTTTTGTACGCTGACACCGTAGTAGTCGATGTAAACAAACGAACCCGCAGTCAGGAACGAAAACATCCCTGCAAAGGAAAAACCAGACGAAAAGATATAGCCGACCGACTTACCGGAACGGAGGATTTTCATGTAGTTACGCAGCGTAGAACCAATACGCAGTGGCGGGCGTTTATCCATAGATAACGTTTCGGGGATCAGCGCCATCACCAGCACGATAACCAGTACGGCGAAGCCAGCAAGCAACCAGAAAATAGAGCGCCAGCCGAACCACACCGCCAGATAACCGCCCATCATTGGCGCAGCCAAAGGCGCAACCGTCATCACCAGAGTGATAAATGACATGGTGCGGGCAAAATCTTCACGGTCAAACATGTCGCGGACCAGTGCCTGGATAACCACCGCCGCTGCTGCGCCACAAAAACCCTGAGCGGCACGAACATATGTGAGCGTCTGGATATCAACAGCTAACGCACTGACAATCGCGCCCACAAGGAAGAACGCAATGCCGATGATCAACACAGGGCGACGGCCATAGCTGTCGGAAATCGGCCCGTGGATAAGCTGTCCGATGGCGAAGCCTGCGGTGTAAGCCGCCAATGTTGTCTGTACCTGCCCCGGTGTCACAGCGAGATCGCGTGCAATTTCCGGCATTGCCGGCAAATACATATCGATCGCCAATGGCGTCAGCGCAGCGATAGCGCCCAACACCAGAATCAATAAAAACGTCAGCTGCTGCTGAGGTGGATTAATCGCGTTTGTTGTCATGTATGCCTTGGAAAGAAAAGAAGAAGACAAAAGAAATTGGTGGCTGTTTCTTTGTGAACTAGAAAGCGTGCCTATGCAGATGATAACACCAAGATTCATTCCCATGAGGAAATGATGACTTTCTCAAGATGCTAGCTTGCTGTATATAAAGCGTTTTTTAGGATGTTAAATAGAATTATCCGATTGTTTTGCCTTAAAACGCAAAAAACGCTGTGGGGCAAAACCCCACAGCGTTTTTACAAATCAAGGCATTACTTTTTCGGCATAAACAGCGCGATTTCTTCTTCTGTCAGTTCGCGGTATTCACCCGGTTCCAGATCTGCATCCAGTTCCAGCGCGCCCACAGATTCGCGGTGAAGCCCCACCACTTTGTTACCAACAGCCGCAAACATACGCTTAACCTGGTGGTATTTACCTTCATGGATAGTCAACAGTACTTCTTTCTCGTCAACTTTTTCCATTTGCGCAGGTAAGGTTTCAGTGCGCTCGCCACGCAACTGGATCCCTTCAGCAAAGGTCGCTTCTGTATCTTCAGACACTGGATCGTCCAACCAAACACGGTAGCGCTTGTCGCATTTGTGCTTCGGCGAAGTCACGCGGTGTGACCATTGACCGTCATCCGTCAGCAACAACAGACCTGTGGTATCACAGTCCAGACGACCCGCGATGTGCAGTTTCTCAGGGCTGACGATATCCAGCAGAATGAAAACGGTTGGGTTATGTGCATCTTCATGTGAGCAAACATAACCGGCCGGTTTGTTCATCATGTAGTAACGCGGGCCAGACAGACTCAGCGACATGCCATCAAATTCAACATCAGCATCTTCCGCGATTTTCACCGCGCCGCTCTTAATCACCTCTCCGTCAACCGTTACTCGTTGTTCTTTAAGTAGTCGGGTTGCTTGTGAACGGGTAACGCCCACTGCTTCACAGAGAAATTTGTCTAGCCTTATCATTGGATCAATCCGAAGAAAAAATTAAGGCGCGAAGTATATACCCAAAAGCTGGCGGTATGCAGTTTGTTTTCAGCAAGATCGCGGAGAAAAATTCCCGGCAACTGCGACAATTCCAAACTCAAAAATTGCACTCTGGTTTGTCCGGTCTATAACTAGAAGATGGCGAACTTAACAAAATCGAAACAGTCTAACCCTTAGTTTTCCCATTTATGCTTATAATCCTTCGTCAACTAACTAATTGATCAGGGAAGAATTTATGAAAGTATCGCTGCAATCACCTTCCATAGAATCAATGCCCCGCCTGCTGGAGTTATCCAAACAAATGCACGACCACGAGGCACTGTCTTTTGATGTCGAGCATGTTACCTCCTCCTTCAGCTACCTCATTGGTAATCCCGCACATGGGGACGTCTTCCTCATTGCGCTCGATCAGGACGGTGAGCAGGAAATCATTGGCTATGTGGTACTTTGTTACAGCTTCAGTATTGAGCTGGGTGGACAAATCGCAGTGATCGACCAGATATTCCTTTCCAAAGACTGGCGTCGCCAAGGTGTGGGTTCCCATGTTTTGCCTTCCATTGAAGCACAGGCGAACAGTCGAAACTGCCATGCGGTGATCCTCGAAGTGAACATTGGTAACAGTGGCGCGCGGGAGTTTTACGAGCAATTTGATTACATGCCGCGCCGCCAGCACTGCATTATGGCTAAGCGCCTTCCCCGTTAAGTGCGTTCAATACTGGTCACCGCAAGGTTCGACCGTTACACTGGGCAGCCCTGAATTGGCTGCCTTTTTAATTGCATGTATACCCTTCGTCCTTATCAATCTGACGCTGTAAAAGCCGTCGTCCACTACTTCCGCAAAAACAGCACACCTGCCGTCGCAGTATTGCCGACAGGCGCGGGTAAAAGCCTGGTGATTGCCGAGCTGGCAAAACTGGCGCGTGGCCGCGTTTTGGTGCTGGCTCACGTGAAAGAGCTGGTAGAGCAGAACCACGAAAAGTACGAAGGCTACGGGCTGAAAGGCGGAATTTTCTCAGCTGGGCTTGGCAGAAAAGAAAGCAGCGACAAAGTGGTCTTTGCCTCAGTGCAGTCTGTTGTGCGCAATCTTGACGCATTCAAAGATCAGTTCTCTCTGCTGGTGATTGATGAATGTCACCGCGTTCCGGACAGCGAAGACAGCAGCTACCGCAAAGTGATCAGCCACCTACAGGCGGTGAACCCCGGCATTAAAGTGCTTGGCTTGACCGCTACCCCATATCGCCTGGGGTTAGGGTGGATTTACCAGTTCCATACGGCCGGACGTGTCCGCAGCGAAAAGCCGCGTTTTTTCCGCGACTGTATCTTTGAATTGCCAATCCGTTATCTGCTCGACGAAGGATTTCTGACCGAAGCAAAAATCCTCGATGCGCCGGTATTGAGTTATGACTTCTCTTCCCTGAAAGCGTCACCGACCGGTTTCTATAAAGAAGCGGATCTCGACCGTGTCATTGAAAACGCGCCGCGTGCAACACCGCAAATCGTCACCCAGGTGCTCGACTATGCGCGGGAAAGACACGGCGTGATGGTCTTCGCAGCAACTGTAAAGCATGCGCAGGAAATCCTGACCTTGCTGCCACCTGAGCAGTCAGCATTAGTGATTGGTGACACGGCGCAAGACGAACGAGACCGCATCATTCAACAGTTCAAAAAGCGAGAGATCAAATACCTGGTCAATGTCTCTGTACTGACCACGGGGTTTGATGCCCCTCACGTCGATTTAATTGCCATTTTGCGCCCGACCGAATCGGTAAGCCTGTATCAGCAGATTGCAGGTCGGGGATTACGACTTTCACCGGGGAAAAAGGACTGCTTGATCCTCGACTATGCTGGCAATGTCTATGACCTCTACCAGCCTGAGATTGGGGATCCAAAACCGGACAGTGACAGCGAAATTGTCACCGTGCCCTGCCCAGCGTGCGGGTTTAACAACAACTTCTGGGGCAAGCTCGATAGCAATGGCTTTTTGATTGAGCACTATGGGCGACGCTGTCAGGGCTTTTTTGAAGATGATGACGGCGAACGAGAAATCTGCGGATACCGCTTCCGTGCCAAGTTTTGCAGCGAATGTGGCGCAGATAACGATATCGCCGCCCGCCGCTGCCACCAGTGCGACCATGCCCTTGTCGACCCGGATAAAAAACTGCGTGATGCCCTGAAACTCAAAGACGCCATGATAATGGCCTGTGCCGACATGCGCCTGACCGCCGGAAAGAACAAGTTCGATAAACCACAATTGAAAGTGACATACATTGGACAGGACGGCGCTGAGATCCACGAAGTCTGGCCGCTATCGACCAAAAGGCAGAAAGAAGAGTTTCTTGCTAAGTTTATCAACCCACATTTGGTTGACAGGCATCGCCCGTTTACTGACACCGCACCTTCGAAAATTGTCCGCGCTGAGCACAGGCTGCGTTTTCCTGATTTTGTGGTAGCAAGAAAGAACGGCCGCTTCTGGGCAATCCGCGACAAGATATTCGACCTCAACCAATTCGCCTCACAGCAAGAGGTTCAAACCATGCTGACCAACGTGGCGTAGTGCCGGATTTGCGCAGGAATAAAGCGGTTAGCGCATTTCACCATCAATTGCGCACTAAATTGCTGGGATAGCTTGTTATTACCCAATCTCAATGTTAGTATCCGCGCTCGATTTACTTGGTACTCAGTTTGGTCGCAAATCTGAGTGCATTTTTCCAACTCTCTATATAAGAGTATTTATTATGAAATTCGAAGCAGTAGTACGTACTGAGCAGGGTAAAGGTGCGAGCCGCCGCCTGCGTCACGCTGATCAATTCCCAGCAGTAGTTTACGGTGGCGAAGCAGCTCCAGTTGCAATCGCTCTGGAACACGCTAAAGTGATCACTCAAATGGACAAACCAGAATTCTACGAAGCGATTACTCTGGTAATCGACGGCGCGGAAGTTAAGGTTAAGCCACAAGACATCCAACGTCACCCATTCAAGCCAAAAGTTATGCACATGGACTTCGTTCGCATCTAATTGCGTCTGAGCTTGAATTGAAAAAGCGCCGGTTTCGGCGCTTTTTTTGTATCTATCCCCAAACAAACCACCCCAGCATTTCAGTCATCATCTCCAAACAGAGATTGCTGTGGATTCACCTCTTCTACCCGAGCAGCTTCTGCCTCTTTTGCCAGTTTGGCGCGCATCACCCTTTGATAACGCTGCTTACATAGTCGCACCACATTTCGGCGTTGCTCGCTGGTGAATTCATTCCAGTGAAAGCGTTCATCCCGGCTACGGAAACACCCTTTGCAATACCCTTTGTTGTTCACTTGGCAAACACCGATACAGGGGCTGGGTACGGTAAAGAAATCTAATTGTTCCACCCTTCCTCCAATCGTCGGTGTATAGAAATTTCATTCAAGCGAGTTTTCGCCATAAAAGCAAATTTCATGCGGTAAACCATTGAAAAATGACCCGACCTGGCAGCATACCCACTTAGGTGATTTCAACCATAACAATAAAATAACATTGCGTTTAGTGGTCTAAATTTGTTAAGTTGACCACATAACCTTTTGGGTTATCGCCTTTTAGCAGAACACATCACCATCAGTCACCGGAAGCAAGATGACGAAAAACAAGGTGAAAAAGGCGCAGGGAAGATTGATTTATTAGGAGGAGTTATGCCGTTTTTTGTTCCGTCCGCACAGTCCCAAGAGCATGCAGAGTCTATTTATCAAGCCATTGCTGGCAATGTCGATGCCCCCGTTGGTGACGAGCGAATCGAGACACTGACCTGGGAACATGAAGGTCAGCAAGTGGTCGCCAAAGTGGGTGATAAACTCCCACTCTGTTTTGGCGCAGAAGATGAAGTTATTCTCGCCATTTTTGATTGCGGCGATGTTTATAAGGTCTGCACACCTAACCGTGGTGCCGTCTGTTTTGACCCGGTAGTGGCATCCCGCACCTATGTTTCCAGTGTGGATTTCTTCTAACTCGAAACACTTAAACGGAAAAAACCGGGTTTAACCCGGTTTTTTATCGCCTTCAGAATAAGCCAAGTTGTGGCATTGAAAGCTCATCAAAGTTCTTACCGATAAAAGGCAAAATCCCATCCGCGATAGGTTTTAGCTGTTTATCCACATAATGCTGATAGTCATACGGGCTTTCCAGCGCTTCCAATGGCTCTGGCCCATTAACTGTGATGACATATTCAATCCAGCCACCATGTTGGTATTGCAGAGAGCGCCCCAGCTTCTTGTTCACTTCATCAGCCTTACGCGCGGCTTTAACATGCGGTGGGACATTCTTCTCGTAGTCCGAGAGTTTACGCCGCAGCCGTTTACGGTAGATCAGTTTCTGGTTGTTGTTACCTTGTAACGTATTTTCCACCACCTCCCGGACATAATCATCGATGGCTTCGCCATCGAACACCTTTTGGTAGAGCGTTTGTTGAAACTCCTGCGCCAACGGTGTCCAGTCTGTGCGTACCGTCTCCAGCCCTTTGTATACCATGCGTTTTTCGCCGTGTTTGTCCACCAGCCCCGCGTAGCGCTTCTTGCTCCCGGTATCCTGCCCCCGGATGGTTGGCATCAAAAACTTCTGGTAATGGGTCTCGTATTCAATCTCCAGCGCAGAATCCAATTGGTAGGTGTCGGTAAGGTGCTCTGTCCACCATGCATTGATGTGGTCGACTAACGCATTCCCCACAGCGTCAGCCTCATCATTTTCATAGCGCCGTCCGAGCGAGACAAACGTCGAGTCTGTGTCGCCGTAAATCACCTCATAGCCTTTCGCCTCGATCAATTCCCGCGTCATCTTCATAATTTCATGCCCACGCATTGTGATAGATGACGCCAGACGGTGATCAAAGAAACGGCAACCTGATGAACCCAACACACCGTAAAACGAGTTCATGATGATTTTAATCGCCTGCGAGAAGGCTTTTTCGCCTTGGCCTTTGGCTTCATCACGCGCTTTCCAGAGGTTCTGGATCAGTTCAGGCAGGAAGTGTTTCTCACGGTGGAACACGCCGCCACGAAAACCAGGGACGCTTTCCTCAGCGTGTTTCAACCCTTCAATCAAACCCAGCGGGTCGATAAGGAAAGTGCGGATAATTGAGGGATACAGGGATTTGAAATCCAGCACAAGCACCGAATCATAAAGCCCCGGCTTGCTGTCCATCACATAACCGCCTGGACTCGCTATCCAGTTTTCACTGGCAAGGCTTGGCGCGACATAGCCAGCTCGGTGCAGCCTTGGCATATAAAGGTTGGTAAATGCCGCCACCGAACCACCAATACGGTCAAGCTCAATACCGGTCAGACGTGTTCTTTGGATAAGAAACTCCATCAAGTGCGTGGTATCAAATATGCGGTTTACCAGCACGCAGTCCTGAAGGTTGTATTTTGCCAGCGCCGGTTTGTCATCGCGGTACATGCGGTTGATAGAATCCATACGATCGTATGGATTATCAATTGCCTTACCTTCACCGAACATTTCGCGCGAAACCGATTCCAGCGACCATGAGCGAAAACTGTAGGTGGCGGTTTTCAGTGCATCGATACCATCGATAACCACGCGCCCCGGCAAGGTAATAAAACCCTGACGGCTATTTGAAGAATCACGCCAGTGCGCTTTTTCAAAGCCACGTCCAAGGCGTAAATCGATTTGGTTGAACGCTGCCCGTTTCATCAGCAGGCGGAAGTCAAAATCAATCACGCTCCAACCAACCACCACATCCGGATCGAAAGTGGCAAACCATTGGTTCAACGCTTTCAACAGCGCCAGTTCACTGTCAACCCATTGGATCCAGGGATACTTCGCCGCATCTACAGGTGTTTCACCCACCATGATCACCCGGCTATCCATTGGGCTGTCGAGGCCAATGGAATAGAGCACGCCCTTCTCTGAGCACTCGATATCAAGCGACACCCGCGAAAGCATCGTGGAATACTCAGAGGCCTTCAGCTTCACGTTCCTGAATTCGCTGAACCCCTGTTTGCGCGTGACATTACCCGCAAAGGTGATCCCCCCGCAGATAAAACGCTCCATCAGGTAGCGGTCTGCCAACCGCACATCGGACTCCAGCGCATCCACTTCTTCTGTCTGCAACAACCGACTGGCGCGATTGGCTGCCTGAATGGTGTCGAAGTAAAAACCGACCACATTGCGGTGAGCGAAATCTGTCAGGGGAAGCGTGCGCTGGGTAAAGGGAATAGACGCAGAGGCGAGCAAGCTTGCCGCTTCATTTGACTGCGGTTCATTGACGAAGAAAACCGGCTTTTCACCGGTAATGATGAGCTTGGCAGGGCCATCAGCTGTCTGCAGCCACAATGTAATCTCGGTTTGGTCACCGATATCGCGGCTATGGCGGCTGATAAGAAAACCTTCGTGATACTGCAAATTAGCCTCAGGCTTAGAAAAAACACCGGGATTATAACCCATGACGGCTTTGACGCTGAAAAGATCTGTATGCCTAACCAGTACTTTTCTGTGTGCTTCAACAGAATCTTAATAGATAGCCATTCAATTCAACGACCTATTGCTAGACTTTGTACAAAGCAATGCAGCACAAAGGAAGGCAAATGGCTCAACGCGTCCCCCATATTGTGGTTGTGGATGATGAACAGGATGTCAGGGACGTACTTTCTGACGCACTGTGCCAACTAGGTTACACTGTCACTAGAGCGTCGAACGGCATTGAATTGCAGGCCGCCAGCGACGTTGATCTGGCGGTTATCGACCTCCGTCTGAACAATGAAGACGGCTTGCAACTCGCCCGTCAGTTACGCGAATCAACAGACATTCCCATCATGATGCTCACGGGCAAAGGTGACGAAACCGACCGTATCATCGGCCTTGAAGTGGCTGCTGATGACTATATGATGAAGCCGTTCAACCTCCGCGAATTTACCGCCCGCATCAATGCCCTACTCAGACGCGCCCAGCGCAACAATATCAATGCCGAGCCCGTTACGGCTGAAGAGCCTTTCTACCGTTTTGCAGACTGGACACTCAACCTTTCACGCCGCACTCTTACGCGCGAAGACGGCTATGCCCCCGACCTGACCTATGGTGAGTTTTCACTGCTTGAGGCTTTCCTTTCTGCGCCGCAGCGGGTGTTGTCGCGTGAACAGCTAATGGCGAAGACCCACGGGTACGACAGCGACTCCCTCGACCGTACCATAGACGTATTAGTGGTACGTCTTCGCCGTAAAATCGAAGCCAATCCCCGCATTCCCCAGCTAATCAAAACCGAACGTGGCGTGGGTTACCGGTTTGATTGCAGCGTCACTAAACTCTGTGTCTCAGCGGAAAGCCAAGGCTAATGCGCGGAAACAGTATTCGTCCGCACCTGATGCTTACCCTATCAGCGCTTCTGTTGCTGACCATGCTGATGGCGGGGTTTTCGCTGTTCACCCTTTGGAAAAACCAGTTCCTGCTTGATGAAGTTACCGAATCCACACTGGCTGACACGCAAATCGCCCTCAACCTTTCTGAAGGTGTCGCCCAAATCGCTGCGATGGCGCCCTACACGGCGTCTTCTGCCCGGCCTTTTCAAGTGCAAAATGAAAAGGTTCAGCTGACCGCCCGTTCGGAAGCACTTAAACGTGACGCTGCAAAACTCACCAAGCCGGAATACGCCAATGAGTTGGGTAAACGGGTGAACGAAGTTGAAACTGCCCTGAACACCTTGATGTCCAACGTCGAACAGGAGTTGTATATCCGTGAAGACCTGATGGCGCAGCAATTTAACCTGGATGATTTGCGTCACTACCCCTTCGCCGACGGGTTCACCAACGCCTTTGTCGCCGATCCAACCCGGATCCCAGAAGGCTGGCTTACCCAGCTTCAGCGCCACGTCGAAGGTGCAAGCCTGCAAAACCCGACCCTGCGTAACAATGTCATGCCTGTGCTTGCCAACCTTGCGCGGAGCAGCCGCCAAATCGAAGTATTACGCGCCGAAAACGCCTACCTGCTTGCCGCTATCCGTGCACAATCAGGACGTATGGCTGACTATGTGCGTACTATCGTGTTAGATCACCAACAGAAAATCAGCCTTCAGCAGGCACAGGCAAAAGACGCTATCAACCAGGTGACCTTGCTGATGGGGATTATTCTGGTATCGCTGTGTGTGGGGGTGTTTTATATCTATCGCTTCAACGATGCCATGGCGCGTGATCTTCAACTGGTTACCAACGAAATGCTTGCGCTGGCCAGCGGCAATACCGGTCACGAGCCCGTCACACTGTCACGTCCTGATGAAATCGGCCAGCTGGCCGACGCATTCATCGCCTTTCAACAAAATGCGATTGAAAAAACCAAGGCAACTGAAGACCTCTACCAACAGAAAGTGCTGCTCGAAACCTTGTTCAACGAAATGCAAGACGGCCTCAGCGCCTTTGACAATAACAACCGCCTGCTGGCATGGAACCGCCAGTACGCCCAACTGCTAGGTATTGACGACGCAGAACTCCATGTTGGTATGACGCTGCGCGACATACATTCAAAGATTGCCCCGTCTCTGATGCAGTATTCGCTGGCGGAGCAAAATGACGAGAACACATTGCAACGCCAGAGAAGCCCGCAGGTATTCGAACGCCAGTTCAAGGATGGGCGCATCATTGAATACCGCAGCCAGCCTATTCCCTCCGGTGGTTTTATTACCCTGTACCGTGACTTGACCGAGAAACGCCAGATAGACCTGAAACTGCGGCAAGCGCAGAAGATGGAAACCCTCGGCCAGTTGACCGGCGGTATCGCCCACGACTTCAACAACCTGCTCTCCGCATTGAGTGGCAACCTTGAGTTGTTGGATATGTCAGCGCGGCTGGATGACGCTAACCGCATTTACCTTAACCGCGCCCTTTCGGTGACGGAAAAAGGCAGTCAGCTTATCGAACGCCTGTTGGCTTTCAGCCGCCGCGAACCGCTTCATCCTGAGAAGGTTGAACTGGAACAAACTTTGATTGAGCTTTCCGATTTACTCGAATATACCCTCGACAACAAATCCCGCCTTGTGCTGCAACTGGCGGAACAGGAAAGCTCTGTCTTTGTCGATAAGAGTGGTTTGGAAAATTCCCTGATTAACCTGTTGCTGAATGCCAATGCCGCCATGACCCGAAGCGGAACAGTCACAGTATCTACCCGCTTGTGCTGCTACCCGGAAAGCCGTTTAAGCGCCGTAGCACTGGAAGTGGAAGATACCGGCAGCGGGATCGACCCCGTGTTGATTGCCAATGTTATGGAGCCATTTTTCACCACCAAGGACAAAGGCCAGGGAAACGGGTTGGGGCTGAGTATGGTTTACGGATTTGTTGAGCAATCCGGCGGCACTGTCACCATTGACTCGACACTGGGTATCGGCACCAGGGTTACCCTGATATTGCCCGTTTCCTATTCGCCCGTTGAAAAGGTACCGGATGACGTACTTCCGGCTCAGGACGTCGATTGGTCGCAACGCCACATTCTTTTAGTGGATGACGACACAGATGTCGCCCTGCCGATAAAAACCCTGCTCGAGCATGAGGGCGCACAGGTAACCCTCGTCAATGCCGCCAAAGATGCCCTTTCTTACCTTGCACTGCACCCGGTAGATCTTGTGCTCAGTGACATAAACCTTGGGGGAAGTGAAACCGGCATCTGGTTGAAGTCAGCACTGTCCCAAAACCAACCTGAATTACCGGTGCTATTGATGTCAGGATTGCCTAGAACCCAGCTTGCAGAGCAATTTGGCTATCCGCAAAGCTGGCCGTTGATCACAAAACCGATAACACGCAAAACACTCATCTCTGCGCTTACCCACCAAATATCAGCGTGTTAGCCCAATTGTTTCAATTGTTAATGAAGCGCTTGCGCGTTTGAAATCATTCATTCGTTTTCGTTTGCCAATGTCTTTGTGACTACACAAGGAGATCTGCTATGAAATCGCTGTTACGTAAATCTATGCTCGCTGCCATGATCGCGTCCCTGCCAATGGCACAAGCTGCGGCAGAAGAAGTGCTGGTAGGACTGATTACCAAAACCAACACCAACCCTTTCTTCGTTAAGATGAAAGAAGGTGCACAACAATCTGCCGATCAACTGGGCGCAAAACTGAGTTCATTCTCTGGTCGTTTTGATGGGGATACCGATTCACAGGTTCAGGCCATTGAAAACCTGGTCGCTGCCGGTGCAAAAGGCATCTTGATCACCCCAAGTGATCCACAGGCATTGGCCCCGGCAGTAAAACGTGCCCGTGATGCCGGTGTGCTGGTTATCGCGCTGGACACCCCTTTCTCTCCGGCAAGCGTGGCTGATGCAACTTTTGCGACAGACAACTTTAAAGCTGGCCAACTGATCGGCGAGTGGGCAAAAGCCAAAATGGGCGACGATGCCAAGAATGCAAAAATTGCGCTGCTGGATTTGAGCACAGCAAACGTCACGGTTGATGTGGCCCGTGACCAGGGCTTCCTGACAGGTTTCGGCATTGACACCAAAAACCCAAGCATCAACCGCGATGAAGACGATGCTCGCATTGTCGGTAACGATGTTACCCAAGGCTCTGAAGAAGGTGGCCGTCGTGCGATGGAAAACCTGCTGCAAAAAGACCCTGAAATCAACCTTGTTTACACCATCAACGAACCAGCTGCGGCGGGTGCGTATGAAGCCCTGAAAGCGGTTGGCCGTGAAGATGATGTGATCATCGTATCTGTCGATGGTGGCTGTCCTGGCGTGGATAACGTGGGTGCTGGCGTGATTGGTGCAACCTCAATGCAGTTCCCGCTGCGCATGGCGTCACTGGGGGTTGAAGCTGTCGTGGAATACGCGAAATCTGGCGTAAAACCTGGCGCAACACCGGGCAAAGCGTTCTTTGATACCGGCGTAGAGCTGATCACTGACGAGCCCGTAGAAGGCGTTGAGTCATCTACCGCCAAAGAAGGCAAAAGCAAGTGTTGGGGTTAACCCATGCCTGACAGAGAGGGCGTAATGCCCTCTCTTCGTTTTGACATCGCTTATTTCAGCTCAAGGACGCACGCAGGAGCGCAACATGTCATCTTCTCCCCAGAATTCACAATCAGACAACAGCCGCAAGCTCGGTGATCATTTCGGGCACGAAGCGGGATTCGGCCAGAGGATACAGTTGTACCTTCACAACCACCCGACCGCCGCCCCCTTTTTCGTGCTCATTATTGCCATCGCTTTTTTCTCCACACTGGTTGGCGACCGTTTCTTCCACCCTTTTAACCTGTCGCTGGTTCTGCAGCAGGTGACCATCATCGGGGTGATTGGTATCGCGCAGACGCTGATCATCTTAACCGCCGGGATAGACCTTTCTGTCGGTGCCATCATGGTATTAACGTCCGTCGTTATGGGGCGTGTTGCGATAGATTTCGGTCTGCCCGCCCCGATAGCCCTATTAGCCGGACTCTCAGTCGGTGCGCTTTGTGGTGCCGTAAACGGTTGGCTGGTTTCTAAAATCAAGCTGCCGCCGTTTATTGCCACGCTCGGCACTTGGAACGTCTTTTTCGCCCTCAATCTTTGGTATTCCAACAGCCAGACCATTCGATCACAGGTACTGGCGCAGGAAGCACCGCTGCTGCAATGGCTGGGACAAACTATTGATGTATTCGGCGCCCGGATCGCCTATAGCTCCATATTCATGCTGCTGCTGTTCGTTATCGTCTGGTATGCCCTGAACTGGACAGCGTGGGGTCGCCACGTTTATGCAACCGGTGACGACCCGGATGCCGCGCGCCTCGCCGGTATCCGCACCAAACGCATTTTGATGTCGGTGTACATCATTGCCGGTGTGATATGTGGACTTGCGGCCTGGGTATTGATCGGCCGGATTGGTTCGGTAAGCCCACAAGCGGGCTACACCGCCAACCTTGATTCCATCACCGCCGTGGTCATCGGCGGCACCAGTCTGTTTGGTGGACGCGGTTCAATCTTCGGCACCCTCATTGGTGCATTGATCGTTGGCGTGTTCCGGAACGGGTTGGCACTGCTTGGCGTGGATGTACTTTGGCAGGAATTTACCGTCGGTATTTTGATCATCGTCGCCGTGAGTATCGACCAGTGGATCAGGAGGGTCGCAGCATGAGTTCAACGACACAAACCCCCGTACTGCAGGCACGAGGCCTGGTTAAACGCTATGGCCGCGTGACAGCACTGGACGGTGCAGATTTCGAATTGATGCCAGGCGAGATTCTTGCGGTTATTGGTGATAACGGTGCAGGTAAATCCAGCCTGATCAAAGCCCTTTCAGGCGCGCTGATACCGGATGCCGGTGAAATTATGCTGGATGGAAAACCGGTAAGCTTTTCCAACCCAATGGAAGCGCGAGAAGCTGGGATTGAAACGGTTTACCAGAACCTTGCTGTGTCACCCGCACTCAACATTGCCGACAACCTGTTCCTCGGCCGTGAAATTCGCCGCAAAGACTGGACGGGCAAATGGCTGCGGATGCTCGACAAGAAAGCCATGAACGAAAAGGCCAGAGAAAAGCTCACCGAACTGGGACTGATGACCATTCAGGATATCTCCCAGGCAGTGGAAACTTTGTCTGGCGGCCAGCGTCAAGGTGTTGCTGTTGCCCGCTCTGCCCTGTTTGGTTCGAAGGTCGTTATCATGGACGAACCGACGGCGGCGCTGGGCGTGAAAGAATCCCGCCGCGTGCTGGATTTGATCCTAGAGGTTAAAAACCGTGGCTTGCCTGTGGTGCTGATCAGTCACAACATGCCGCACGTGTTTGAGGTGGCAGACAGGGTTCATATTCATCGTCTGGGCAAACGGGTGGACATCATCACGCCCCAGACCCACACTATGAATGATGCTGTTGCCATCATGACCGGCGCAATGGAGCCCGGCACATCTGGCAATCAAGACGAGGTTCAACCCGCCTGATGAGAAAAACGCTGTCGCCGCTGCTGTTATTGCTGCTTTGTTTACCCTTACAGGTTCAGGCAACCATCACTGCCGGCGTCAGCGTTTCTGATCTCAACAACCCCTATTTCGTTACCATGGTTCGCACTATCCGCGATGAAATGACTGCAGTTTTTGGCCGGGATACCCGCCTATTGGTTCGATCCAGCGCCTACGACCACCCCAGACAGGTTCGCCACCTCAAAGAGTTTGAAGCGGAAGCTGTCGACATGATTTTTGTCGTCGCTTCTGATGAACACAAAATTGGCCCTACCGTCAAACAAGTGGTGAAAGACGGCACGCCGGTTTTCGCCATTGACGTGCGCGCTGACGGCGCCACCGCCACTGTCACCACAGATAACATCCAAGCTGGCCGCATTGCCTGTGAAGGTTTGGCAAAAGCCATTGGCGGCACGGGCAATGTCGTCATCATTAACGGGCCGCAAGTGTCATCTGTGATTGAGCGGGTGCAGGGCTGTAAATCCGCGCTCGGAAAATACCCCGCGCTTTCCATGGTAGATGATTCACTAAACGGCACCGCCAGCGTTGAGGGTGGATTAGAGACCATGGCTTACGCGCTACAAGTTTACGATGATATCGCCGGGGTATTTACCATTAACGATCGTACCGCACTTGGTGCAGAGCAGGCGTTGCTTCAGGCCAACTCGCCAGCGCTTATCGTGTCGGTTGATGGCAGTCCAGCGGCCAAATTGGCGCTTTCAGAAAATCGTCGGCACTGGCTTGGGAGTGCAACCCAGTTTCCTGACAAAATGAGCCGGAAAGCAGTGCATATTGCAGCGAAATGGCTGGAAACCGGCAAGGTTGACAGCGTGAATGTGCTAATCCCTACCAAACTGATGACAGCAGAAAACGTTAAGGACTCGTCGGGCTGGTGATTTCAGCATATTGATTCAACACACTGGCGATTAAGTGTCGCTCGTTGAAAGGGCCCGCTTATCCTTGGCCAGAAAGGTGATAGTAATTCCCAGCAAGATAACGCCGCCAGAAATCACCATGCGCAGTGTCAGCCCCTCAGCCAAAAACAGGTAACCTCCCACCGCTGCGATTACCGGCACGGTAAGTTGCATCACCCCAGCTTGTGTCGCCTTAAATTGCACCACAACCCCATACCAGACTGCATAACCGACTGCCGATGCAATGGCACCTGACGCAATTGCCAGCCAAACGCCCTGTTCCGACAGCGCATTCATGGGGATATTCAACAGGAAAAACGGCACCACAAAGAACAGGCTTAGGCGGAAATTGACGCAATTCGCTACCAGTTGCGACACTTTCATCTCTTTACCCAGAACACTGTAAACGCCCCATGCCACACCTGAAATCGCCATTAACCCTGCCCCCCAGGCATTCGGCGCATTCATGCCGGGTGAGACCAAATACCCCAGCCCACAAATCGCGATTAGCGCACCGATATATTCAAGCCCCGATGCACCACCTTCCTTGTAGTGGCTGTAGGCAAACATCGTAAGTTGGACAAACGCAAACAGGATCAATGCGCCCATGCCCGTATCCAGATAGAGATAGGCGAAGGAAAACGCCGCAGCGTAAAGAAACAACATGGCGGCCGCCAGCCAATGTTCCATCGGCCGGTGCAGCAAGTGGCAGTTTTCTTCAGGATCTTTTTTCCTCGGAATGAAGCAAACCAGGGCATACAGCATGGCTGCTCCAGACAAGAGCCGGATTGAGGTAAATGAGGCAGGATCGATATCTGTTTCAGTTAACGCCATACGGCAAAGCACAGAATTTGCAGCAAAGAATGTCATCGCTGCTGCTGCCAGAAGCAGCTTTTTTAAAGAGTGATTTGCCACTGTATTCATACCCTATACGTCGTTAAATTTCCCTTTGCTAATATTGACCGCACACCCATACACAATATTTCACAACAATGAGAATTTACTTAATGAGTCAAAATAATGGGGAACTTTACCGTCAGGCTCTAAGCCTTTGAAATTGGGCTAAAGCGCCTCTGCCTCTTGGTAAAATGCGTCACAACAGGTAAAATACCGCTCCTGTTTTTTCAGTGGTGCCGTGAATGTCTGAAGCTAAACGCAAAGCGCTCAAAAAAATTGCGAAATGCCTGGAACTGAGCAATTCCTCCAACATCAATGAAGCTGCACAAGCCATCAAGATGGCGCAGAGTCTGATGAGAAAGTATGGCTTGGATCAGGATGACATTGACTTTATCAGTATGGGTAAAACCACCTCTGAAACCCTGCTCCCGTCCTCGATCAGCGATGCCATTCTTAAAATCATCCGTGGCATTAACACGCGCTTTGGCGTTGAATGCGTGCTGACCAACCACAAGGGATTGAAGAAAGCAGAGTTCATTGGCGATGCGGACCGCGCGATTTTCGCCGCCTTTGCCTTTGATATCGTTTACCGCGAAATGAACGAGCACATCGGACAGTTCCGAAACAGCTTTCAAGGTACCGGTACATCCCAGACTGAACTGACACGCCGTGTCCATTCTTTCACGCTGGGCTGGCTTGAAGGCGCGCTGGCAAAACTGCCAAACATTGCCCAGGACAGCGACTCAGACAAAAAGATCAAAGATTACATCGACAAACAGTTCGAGAACATTGACCGCGAAACCTTTAAACAGCAACTTCGCGAAGCGATGAAAAACATCACCGACGATTACGAGCGCGGTATGAAGAAAGGAAAGCAGGTTTCCGTCAGCCGCCCAGTATCCGGAGCCGGAGAAATTAAACGCCTTCGATAGGCGTTTTTTTATACCCAAAATCCCACCATTTTGCGTTCTGTAAAATCTTGCAGAATCAAGCAGTCCCAAAAAAATCACGCTTTTTTGAACACTGTTGTATTAAAAAAGCCTGAATTTAATGTTGCGCTATTGTATTGCGGCTCACTCCCACCTAGCCTAGCTTATTAAATCACCACCCTAGTTGGTGATTGAGAAGATTTGCATTTAGCAAACTGTCGGTGGGTGACTCTTCATGTTGTTCCGAAGTCTACCTTCCAAACCCTCTCTAGAAGGAATGGAGAAAGCAAAATGAAAAAAGCAGTGACAAGCCTGGGATTGATTGTGGCCTTGAGTCCTCTGGCAAGCGCAGTAGCACAAGACGATGCAAACTTTTATCTGGGTGGTCGTTTAGGTGTATCCACAATGTCAGATAACTGCCCAGCAGGCGACTGTAACGATACCTCAGAAGGTGCTGGCGGTCTGATCCTGGGTTATGACTTTGGCAACGCTTTCGCTATCGAAGCGACCTATGACTACCTGGGCCATTTTGGCATCAACTACCCAACAACCGGTGCTTCAACCGGTGACCTGACAGCATTCACGCTGGCTCCTAAACTCAGCCTTGCTCTAACTGAAGCAACTGACATTTACGGTAAAGTCGGTGGCGCATGGTGGAACTTCGACAGCGGTTCTGGCAACCAGGACGATATCTCCCTGCTGGGTGCAGTTGGTCTTGATCACCGTGCAAACGACGCAATCAACCTGCGTCTTGAATACCAGTACATCGATGATATGAACAAAGGCTACTTCGATGCGAACAACCACCTGGTGTCTGTGGGTATGACTTACCACTTCGGTCGTAAGTCTGAGCCAGAGCCAATGATGGTTGAAGAAGTCGTTGTAGTAGAAGAAACCGTAGTGGTTGAACCAAAACGCTACGTATTCTCTGAGGCGGATGAAGTTGAGCTGTTTGCCTTCGGTAAATCAGAACTGTCTCCAAACGCAGAACAGTCTCTGGCACCTATGCTGAAACGTCTGCAAGACTTCCCATCATCAGTCGCGATCATCACTGGTCACACTGACAGCGTGGGTTCTGAAGCGTTCAACCAGAAACTGTCTGAAGAGCGTGCACAGTCTGTTGCCGATTACTTCACATCAAACGGCATCAGCGCTGATCGCCTGAGTGTTGTTGGTGCAGGTGAAAGCGATCCAGTAGCGTCTAACGACACTGATGAAGGCCGTGCGAAAAACCGCCGTGTAGACATCGAATCACCAGAGTTTGTTTACGAAGAGTAATCAACGCCGGTAAGAATCAAAGCCACGCTTAATGCGTGGCTTTTTTGTTTCCTGATTCACTCTTCCTGCTTTTTGAAGGCATCCGGAAAGTTCTCCAACAGGGTGTCAATGATACTCCTGTCAGAATCCGCAACACCTGCCACCCGCTGATAAACCGGCGCATGGCGGTCATCCATTCTCGGGAAACCCCAACCATAGGTAGAAGCGATAAACCCCTGGGCAAAATCTGCAGAATATCGCAGGCAACCGGCCAGCACCGTATCCACATAGCTTTGGGCGATAGGCTGAATATGACAGGGGGAAATGACGTCTTCGGTCACGTAGACATAGACAGGCCCATCAATGGTGAAACCCGGCTCAAGCACTTTAACCCGTGATGCTGCAAGCTCCACACGCTGGTAGCCTGCTTCACGGATATCAAAAATCGACAGAGCCTCGTCATCGATATGGATAAGCACGCCATTGCACTCGCCTTCCCCTTCGCGCACAACCAAATGCGACATCACCGGCGAACCGGTTTTACCCCAGTAACGCTGTAATCCACTCACCACCGCTGGCATTGCCTTGCCCGTATCGCCGGTAAGGTTCCGTGAAGCTTCGTTGATCAAACTGCCGTAGCCAAATATATACATACACCCGTCATCTATTTGCTTCTTTTCATACAGAATAATCCCTGACAACGTGCTACTGTCAACCATTCTTAGTGAAACTTCTCGCTATGCCATACACTAAACCCATTCAGCCAACGCATTCAAAAAAACGATTCCCGATATGGATAAAACAATGACTTCAATGGATAAACTGAATACCCAATTCCAGAAGCTTGCCAACTACCGTCACCTCTCCGCGATTTGTGGCTGGGATCAGGCAGCGATGATGCCAGACGGTGGCAATGAAGCCCGCGCCCGCGCCATGAGTGAATTGGCGGTACTTTGCCATGAAACGCTGACAGCAGACGAAGTTGGACAGTGGATTGCAGACGCAGAAGCAAATAGCAGCACATTGAGTGCAGAACAAAACGTGGAGCTTCGCGAGATGAAACGCCAGTGGCTTCAGGCCTCTGCGTTGCCTTCAGAGCTGGTAAAAGCCAAGTCCAACGCTGGCTCTAAGTGTGAACACGGATGGCGCACGCAACGTAAAGCCAATGATTGGAATAACTTTGCGCCCAACTTGAAAGAAGTGGTGAAGCTTTCACGTGAAGAAGCGCAAATACGCGCAGAGAAAACCGGTCTCTCGCCTTACAACGCCATGCTGGATCTTTACGAGCCGGGCATGACCACAGACAAACTGGATGTCATTTTCGGTGAGTTAAAATCCTGGTTGCCAGACCTGACCAAACAAATCATCGAAAAACAGAAATCCACCCAGGTGCAGCAGCCACAAGGCCCGTTCGACACTGAAAAACAAGCTGCACTTGGCAAAACCTTTATGGGCATTCTGGGATTTGACTTTAACCATGGCCGCTTGGATGTCAGCATGCACCCATTCTGTGGCGGCGTGCCGGAAGATGTCCGCATCACCACCCGCTACAACGAAGATGATTTCACCTCTGCCATCATGGGTGTGATCCACGAAACCGGCCATGCGCGCTACGAGCAAGGACTGCCAAAAGCCCTTTCCGGCATGCCAAGCGGTGAAGCGCGTTCAATGGGTATCCACGAAAGCCAGAGCCTGTTTTTTGAAATGCAGCTGGCACGCAACCCGGCTTTTGTCGCCCATTTAGTAAAATTCGCCAAGGAAACCTTCGGCCGCGAATCCGATCCCGCGTTTGCAGAAGCCAACATGGACGCAATCTATAAACGTGTTGAGCCTGGTTACATTCGCGTGGACGCCGATGAAGTCACCTACCCTGCGCATATCATCCTGCGCTATGAACTCGAACGCGCGTTAATTGAAGGCAGCATTGAGGTTGAAGACATTCCCGTCATCTGGAATCAAAAGATGCAGGAATACCTGAACATCAATACCGAAGGCAACTACACCAACGGTTGTATGCAGGATATTCATTGGTGTGATGGAAGCTTTGGGTACTTTCCAAGCTACACGTTAGGCGCCATGTATGCCGCCCAATTTATGGCTGCAATGCGTAAAACGGTAGATGTGGACGAGTGCATTCGCACACTGAAAATGGAACCTATTTGGGCATGGCTTGAAGAGAACATTTGGTCAAAAGGCTCTACCCTTACGACCGATGAGTTAGTGATTCAGGCGACGGGTGAACCACTCAATCCAGAGTATTTCAAACAGCATCTAATCGAGCGTTACCTGAATAATTGATGAAAACCACCAGCGCAGCTAAAGGCTGCGCTGATTGGTTATGGGACAGAGATAAGGAAGCGGCTTTGATCATTTAGATAGCCACAACGAGCGTATCACTTGTGTATTGCCCTCTATATTGTTTCAGGGAAATCATTTTTATCTAATACACTCTCAGATAAAAACCAAACGCCTCTCTTCTGACTATACTTCTTATCGATAAAGCAATCATTAACTATTGGATTCTACGATGTGTTGGGGTGAAGGATGAAGGTTTCCCATAAAGTTGCCGTGCTGGCTTCCTGTATTGTTGTATTAAGTTTCTCTATTTTTTCTTGGTTTCAATACAATACGGTAAAAAATGCACTTTACGAAAACAAGGCTCAAACGACTCTCGAGGCCACATCAGCACTGGGTAACCAAATCACCAACTGGCTGAATAGCAAACTCGGCTTGATTGATATGATGGCTCAAACCATTGATGCCGATTTTAATGCTGAAACCATCCAAAAAACCTTTGATACTCCCCTGCTGAAAGACGAATTTCTTCTCATTTTTGGCGGATTAGAAACCGACGGTAAATCCATCACCAATGACTTGACATGGACACCTGAGAACTGGGATGCGAGAAAACGCCCTTGGTATCCACTCGCCAAACAACATAATCGCGCAATACTGACTGAGCCGTATGCAGATGCAGGTACTAATGAAATCCTCATCTCTGCCGTGGCAAATTTCTATGATAAGGGTGAGTTTAAAGGCGCGTTCGGCGGTGATCTTAGTCTTAATACAGTGTCTGAAGCCGTGAATACATTGAACTTTGACAACACGGGTTACGCCTTCCTTCTGAGTGCAGATGGCACCATAATCAGTCACCCCAACACCGAGCTCAATGGCAAATCCACGTCGGCACTATTCGGAGACAATGTGCCGCCGTTTTCAAAAAATATGGCCGAGTCCATCGTCGACGGCCAACCTGTCTTCACTGTTTTTTATGAACTCACCAACCTCTACGGTAACCAATGGTTGATTGGTGTGGTACTCGATAAAAATCAAGTCATGGCCGAAGCCACACAGCTTGGATGGATCGCTTTTTTTGCCACCATTATCAGCACGCTGTTTTGCTCAATTGCGTTATACATCGGAGTTTCTCGCCAGCTTAAACCACTCGATAGACTTCGCGACTCACTGCGGGAGATCAATAGTGGCGAAGGCGACTTAACCAAACGGATTGTTGTTTCCAGTAACGATGAATTCGGTAAACTGTCAAACGACTTCAATCAGTTTCTTGACTACTTACAAAACCTTATCAGTCAGGTAAAAAACATCTCGCTAGAGGTAAGAAAGAATACCGATTTCACTGCCGATGCCGCTTTTGCGTCTTCACAACGCGTGCAAAAGCAATTACAAGAACTTGAATCACTCACTGCTGCAATGGATGACATGTCATCCATTGCGCAAAATGTATCTGACAATGCGCAAAGGGCATCAGGCGCCGCACAGGAAGCGGACAATGCGGCATGTAAGGGCGTCGAAGTTGTGTCAAATACCTCTCAATCCATTTCAACCTTAACCGCAGAAATGGAAATGGCTGTTGGTAAAATTAACGAGCTATCTGGCTACAGCGACAATATTTCATCCATTCTGACTGTCATTACTGGCATTGCAGAACAAACTAATTTGTTGGCGCTAAATGCTGCGATCGAAGCTGCGCGAGCGGGAGAGATGGGTAGAGGTTTTGCCGTGGTTGCCGATGAAGTTCGAGCTTTAGCATCTCGTACGCAGCAATCCACAGAAGAAATCAAAAAGATGATTAGTCAGCTGCAATTGGGTGTGGGTAGCGCAGAAGACATCATCCTAAAAGGACGCGATACGGCCAAACATACCCAAGCAATAGCAGCTCAAGCAGACTCAATGCTTAACGAAATCCGAAACAGTATCGGCCAAATAAACGCACTTACCACAGACATAGCAAACGCCGCAGATAGTCAAAACACGACGACAATGGAAGTCAATCAAAGCGCTAATACGATGCGTACTATGAGCCAAGCCGCGTCTGAGAGAGCCTCTGAGCAAGAACAGCGTTGTGCCGGTATGGTCGAACTTACTAGCAAGCAGGATATAGAGCTGAACAAGTTTAAGGTTTGATCAGTTGTCCCGTTGAAATGTGCTGTGGTTTAAGGATTCTGGACACTACTTAAGGTGGCAAAGTCACCTTAAGTGGTCTCCCATGGAAAGGCAACGGTGTTATCTATCGACTGAATTCAATCCGAAGCCGCCCATCAAAGTTCGACCCGCCCAGTTCTGATTGGTGTAAACAACGTAATCCCTCCCAACATTGTGTCAATAAAGTTTACACTCCGCGAAAGTTTTACAGACAACTTGTTTTTATCCCCTTGAAATAAAGCCATTTTAATTTGTGGCGCACGTTTTGCTAAAAGCCAGTCCTGTAGTACATCGGGCAATCGGGCCCGCTGGTTCACCAGGCGTAAGGATTTGAGCCTATGCACAACGTTAATTACGTGAAAAAAAGGTATCGCCATCGGCTACAACAAGCCGTGTTGAATGTGAGTTTTATTCTGTTCTCTCTACTGTTACCCTCCACTGTATCCGCAGCGATACTCTCAGTCATACCCTCCACATCCTCCGTTACTACCGGGCAGTCAGTATTGATCGATATCGGGATCTCTGGCCTTAATGGCACCACACCCGGAAGTGCGCTTGCCGGCTTTGATTTTGATATCAGCTTTGACAGTAGTGTCTTTTCATTCTCTTCCGCGACGTTTGGTGACCCTACTTTCGGTAACCAATTGGATTTACCCGAAGCGGGTGCTTTCCCGTTTTTTGGGGATGCAATAGCTAGCGCAGGCATCGTCGATATTTTCGGCATTTCGGGAAACAGCCAGAGTGTCTTGGATTCTCTGCAAGAAGACTCTTTTCGGCTATTTCAGCTTGAATTTCTTGCAATTGCAGAATCAGCGTCGTCGGATATTGGATTTGTGGTAAACGATCCGCTTTTCAGCCTGTTGAACAGCAATCTGGATGAAGTGGCTTCAACCTTTACCCCTGGTCAAACAACATTGTCTGTTACCGGAGGCAACCCCCCAACGCCAATTCCTGAACCTTCTTCCTCATTTTTACTTATTGCGCTTGCCTTGTTTGCTACCCGTCTGTTCAGAGAATCCCGCTCGTTCAGGAGACCAAAATGAATCGTATATTTCGAACTCAGATACTCCTTTTAATCTTTGCACTTGCCCCCTTTTCACTCAAAGCCAACGCGGACGAACCTCAGGTATTTGAAGGAACTATTGTTGCTGTCGAAGGCCAGCGGTTAGCTATCGAATCTGCTGATGGCGATGTCACCTGGATGACCACATCGGCTTCTGTCGATGAAGAGATGGTCGGAAACACAATTTCGGGTAAATACGTAACCGGAGCCGATCTCCCTACCATCATCGAAACCGATTCCGGGAAGGAATAAGCAATTACGGAGATAAATTAATGACTCATCATTCCATGCAGATCTGCGCGTGGAGCGGGTTGCTATCATCGCTCTGTATAGCAGCTCCTGCACTCGCAAATACATCTTCCCCCTTCAACCCGCCGGAAGAAGAGCTTGGGGTCTATGTTGTTAACAGCGGCAGCGGCCTTGATACCGGATGCACTTTCCGTTCAGGCGGGCCACTTATTATTTCGCTTGAAGTTCCCGCCATCGTTAACCCCAATGCCATTGGATCGGATGGCTATTTGAAAGACGCTCCGGCACTGGTATCCAATGGTGTCCTTGGCGCTCAAGCTGTCATGCGTTTTCCGGTTTATGACATCGACTCCGGCGCAAACGTATCGGGGATCCAACCAGAAGTGGACAAAATATCCTTCAACGGCACCTTCAAGAAGAACCTCTCTGGTGTGAATAATCAATGGACGGACGATGCCATTATTATTCCGATTGAAGAGGTGAAGTTTGGTCAAACCAATGAAATTCGGATAGATATCGATACCGCCAATACTTCAGAATCCTGGTGTATGGCGGTCGACTGGGTGTCGCTGGAGTTTGATGTTTCGGCGCCATATGTACTGGCGCACGGAATAAACGCTGACGCCTCCAGTTGGGATGCTGGCTCAGCGCCGGGTGTGCTAGAAACACTGGATAACACTGGCGTGCTCTATACCCGTTTTTCTGTGACTGCTAATGGACGCTCTGCGGGAAATGCAGCTCAACTCGAACAGAACATCCAGGCGTTCCTTGACAGTATCAAATCCAAAAAGGTTCACGTCATTGCACACAGTAAAGGCGGACTGGATACACAGGAATTGAAAGCTAGGGCACCGAGCTTCGAGATACTCTCCTTGTCTACGCTATCAACGCCTCACCTTGGCAGTGTTGCCGCAGACCTTTCAATCATTCAAAAGGCAGAAGTCGATAACCGCGTCAACCAAGGAAACGACCCCAACGGTTTTGCTGCAACGTATATCAACTCTTGGACGTTTGGTCAGGGGCCCCAATTGCCGGGCTTGAGGGATTTGACCACAGGCAGAGCGAGTGAAGCAATATCGCTCAATCTCAGAGGAAATATCGGCAAGACGTTCACCATAGGCGCAAATGCGGACGCGAACGGCAACAATGATCTGGAATCATCCGAATCAGCCGGCCTTTTCCCCGGCGTTGCTCATTATGCCGCTGAGCGGGCTTGGCGGGTGATGCGTGATTTTTCTTCTGCGCCGATTCTACAAACGCAGACAACCCCCTGTTTCTTCTGTTTGGGTGGGGAAAAAACAACCCTCATTTACCAGACTATCGTCGCCGCGACACCGCAGGACAACGACATTGTGGTAACCACGAACAGTGCAAACCCAACAAGTTATGGAACGTCTCTTGGTAACAGTCTCCATAACCACAGTACGGTTAAAAATGCAGTAAACGTGGATCAGTTCCTTCAGAAAACCATACCACTTAGGTGAACCTATGATGATGAGTAGATGCTTTACACTCAAAAACCGGGGACACAATTCCTGTGCCTTTGCGACCGTGGTGAATAGGTTCGTTGTGTTTTTGGGTCTTATCCTGTCCTCTACAACCGTGACTGCAGAATCGGTTCCGGTTGCTGTCAATATGCCGGTCACACTGATTGAAGAGGTAAAAGTCAATGATACTGAAACGGAGTTTTCTTTCTTAATTGAAGGGGCTGATGGCCTCAAAACTGAAGCTGTAACGCCGCTTGACGGTGCAACGTTTCAGTTAATCGATCCAACGGGCGCTGTGGTGCTCGAATCCGGCGACGCTGAAGTAAGCTTCGTCTCCGGTGAAGACATTCAGCCTGGTTCAAATCTTCCCGGTGGTATTTTTTCCACTGAGGAAGTTGCCTCCCCCCAAAGTGGCGTGTGGAAAATCAAGCTGATTTACACTGAAGCCCCTGTCGACACAGTGATCGTCACCACCCTGTTTGTTCGTTCAAAATGGCAGGTTGGCGTTGCCCTCGACCGGGATAACTATTTGGTGGGAGAAGAGATTGCCCCTGGTATGCTGGTTCTGAATAACGGTTCGCCCGTTACAGGCCTCTCACCCACTATTACCGTTACCAAAGAAGGTGCAGCTCCGGACAGCGCACTGGGTAAGGATGACGGCGTGGATCCCGATGGGCTGGCTAATGATGGCGTATATACCCGCAGTTATACTTTTAATGCTGCCGGTACCTATATCATTCAGGCCAATACTGACATCCCTACTGTTAACGGTACGATCTCCCGCTCAGTCAGCCGCACGGTGACGGTGAAAGCGCCACCGGTAAATGTGTCGACCGTGGTTTCGCAACTGGTCTATGGCAACGGAGGGTGTATTGAAGGGATCAATGAAATCGCCACATTAACGGTGAACACGTCCGGGGAATATGTGGTTCAAGGCCAATTGGTGGCGAGTAATGGGAACACGCTGAATCAACAGGCTCGTTTCACGCTCTCTTCCGGCACGTCAAACGTCACGCTATTTTACGATGTGGACGATATTCTGGAAAGCCTGGCTGTAGATGGCCCGTATCAGCTTCCATACCTCAATGTACTATCGCTTTCGGATGAAGGCATCGTGCTTGCTGGTAAAGGAACCCAGCTCGGTGAAACGGACGCGATATCATTGGCTGATTTGTGTAGTGAGGATATCGTGATCGGCGAAGCGGTTATCTCACCGGTTATCCAAAACAACATGATCAGTGCTTTGGAGTTCTCCGTACCTGTTTCAGTCACGCTACAAGGCAGCTACCAAATGTCCTTCAAAGTTGTGTCTGCGACTGGACAGGATATTGACTTGGTTGCATTCTCCCGCTTTTTGTCCCAAGGACAAAACGATGTCACCTTCACCGTTGGTTCTGATCAGTTCCAGACCTCTGATGGCCCCTATCAGCTCATCTCCGCACTCGTTGTTCGTGGTGGGATATCTGCCCAGAAAGCATTTGTTGGCAGCTCAGATACCCTGCTCAGGTGGCAATTTGTGCCGACTAAGCAAGGGGATCTTGATGCGGATGGCGATGTAGACGCCGCGGATCGCGCAATACTTGTGCCTTTCCGCAACCAACAAGCGCTAAGCCCAGGTGACAGGAGAGATTTAGACAACGACGGTAAAATCACTATTCGTGATATTTTGTTGTTACAACGACTTAACTAAAAGTCTGTCATTTAGATAAACTTAAGGGGCTCCAGCGAGCCCCTTTTCTTTATCTTGATGCTGTTTAAATTTCCAATCTAGCGTTTGAACACCAGTGAAACTTAAACACCAAATATTGGCGAGATGCCGTAAACGAACAGAGTGCCAATACTGCCTGCGATTCAGTGTTATAAGCTTGCTACTACAGCATTGTAGTATGACTGAGGTGTCACCTCGTCCGCAGCAAGCTGATCTGCGACGCTAGCGCGCACAGATGTAATAATTTCCTGCTGGTCTTTTTGTTCAACTTCCAGAATTTCCAGCATCGTATAGATGTGCTCACCATAGCCTTTAGACGTGTCTTCCATCATCTGGTCGAAATTATCCTGGATAAACATCGCCGCTTTCACTTCACTGCCTTCACAAGTCTGTTGCGAAGAAATATTTGAAGACACAGCAGTTGTACCCAAGTCCCAGATAACGTTTGAGATAACAGCGCCAACAGGGGTATCTTTAAAAATCATTGCGCCAATACCACATTGTGTCCAAGGGTTAACGCCTTTCTTATTTTCTGCAGCGACATTCCCTGACATTAGAGCAGCAGCGACAGCGACTAAAGCAATTTTTTTCATAGTATTCACCAATAAATAGATAGATTCACGGCATATTCAAACCCTTGGTCATATCGAACAGATGTCCTGACATCAAATGCTTGATGTTCAAAAAATCGTTGTTCCCATCTCAAATGATTATCGTATTGCCAATTTTTGTTTAAATTAAAATAACCACCTAATTTAATTGAGCTAACCCAATAAGGAGCGATGGTTAATACCCCCCCAATCTCAGGACCACTGAAGAATTCAATGTCCTTTAATGAATTGAATTGAACCTCTCCTGCCAACGCAAAATAGTTCACGAAGTTGTCAGCAGTCTCCCAACTTTTGCCAACAAAGCCCTCGAAATACGTATTTGAGCAATCGATACAATCGAGAGCAGTTGGCTTGTATCCCGCGGAAATCCCCCACGCTAACTCGCTATCCTCTGGAAGCCCAGTTTGAGAAAGGTTCAAATTAACAATATCTATGAGCGTAAACTCTCTCAGTCGAACCCGTTCTTCCTCTTTGGTATATAGAAGTGTCAGGTCAAAAGTATTCAGCGCTGAGTTTTCAATACGCGCAGCATTTACATTCAACAGATCGTAATAGTTGGCACGGAACCGAAGCTCCAAGCCCTCGCCAAAGGCGTCGTTGTAGATTGGAGAAGCTTGAAACATGGCCGTGTTTTGGGCCTTATGAGGTGGCGTCTTTTTGTCGACTTTCCATTCCGTTTTCTCTGCCGGATATCTGAACCTTAGCGAAAGAAGTTTCTTAAGTTTTGTCGTCTGCGCATCGCTTAAACCGTCGTTTTTCACATTGATATAAGCATAGTAGTCATAGAGGGTGTCAATGATCCGCAAGGCACTGACTGTTGATTGGTCATTAAATTGCTTCTCAACATCTTGCAAAGGTGCGTCGATAACACTGGCAACGGTTATTTTTTCTTCGTTCTCAAGTTGGCTAAAGCGCTGGTACAGTTGCTCTTGTCTGGAACCATGATAAATAACATCATCAACAAACGTTTTTGCTTCGGGTTTATTCAACATCATGACAATGTCAAATGGCATCACCCAAAGTTTCCCTTCTGCGATCAGCTGTACGTCCGTGACCATTTCCAGGAGTTTGGCTAACTGGTACGCACAGTTTTCCGTGAAGAAATAGTACGTCATATTGCTATTTTCCAACTCCCATAAATGAGCCAACAGGAAGTTAACCTTGTTCTGTGACAGGCGAAGTCGATACTCCCACAAATCCCTTAATTCAGATTCATTGTAAGTGAGGTTTTGATGGTGGTATTTTTGGTTGGCAAATTGGCCGGAATAACCGCCAGTAATACCCTGGAAGATGTATACGAACTTATTCTCCCCATCAGGTACGCGGGCACCATAATTAAATGTGTTATCAAGAAACTCATGGTTTTGGGAATTATTAAATTTCAGTAGCAAATGCCCGTACATAGAGGCAGGATTACCCAAGTAGCCACTGGCATATATCAGGCTGACACTTTCTGCCGCGAAAGCCTCCATGTAAGCCTCATAATCGTCACATTCGGCGACTGGAAATTCTATGTCCGGTAACTGTTGTTCCAACCACATTTTTCTTGCGGGAAATCGGCATTGCGTTTGAGGATCAGACTTGAACGCTTTCAACGTCGCCCGCAGCTCCGCTGCAGCATCATTCTTGCCATCAGGAGAAAGAAAAAAGTCGGCGCTGTTTATGAGACTTTCTGACCCAAACAAACCGGGTTCATGGTGTAGTAGATTGAGCCACGTTTGGTTGTTATAGAGAGAGGAAACAGGGAGGATATCTGCTTCCTGAGCGCCTTCAGCATTTGTTGTAAATGATGCCAACAAGTGTAATGAGAATGCACTTATGCATTTTAAAAACCGTTTGATAGAACCACTTCTTATTCACGCCTTGGATTTCCATCAAGTAGAACACAGGGTGTCTGTTTTTTCGACACACGTCTGAGGTTGTTGTATTTATCTTTCTAAATTATTGAATTGGATCACTTTGATGGTCTGCTGTGCAACCTTCGTTCAAATTCTTCCGCGTTGACTAACTGCCCCATTATTACGCAACCAAACGCACATCAACGCTGCCTACAGCCAACTTGATCCTGAAGATAATTGGAAAACAACAAAGCCTTCTTTTTCTAGACGGTTTTGTTGTTCGAGCGAATCGGCCGCTGACGCAGCCAAAAGAAGTCTACTAACCGGAGAGGAGGCTCATATGTGTTAAGTGCTTTTTCGCGACACTAAACTTCACTTAATTTGAGCTTTATCATTTCAACACGACACGTATAATCCCTGCTCATTTTCCTGTTCCGAAAACTAAGAGTACCAGCATGTCTAAAATGTTTTTCAAAGGTCGAATCGAAACTCGACAAAACCACGTAATGTCAGGTTACAACGTTAATCGTGACGTAAAAGCTGGTACTGAAGAAGCGCCAATTTCGATCGCTGTGCAGACTGAAGCTCGTAAATTTGAAATTGAAGCTATCACTCAAGAGCATTCAATTGTTGCCAATATCACTATTGATGCAAACCAAGAAGAAAACACGGTTGAGTTGGACACGCTTCTGAGCAAACCAAAACCGATAGTATTTGAGAAAACACCTAACAGAAACGACCCTTGTAGCTGTGGAAGTGGCAAGAAATACAAGAAGTGCTGTGCATAGATTCCAAATACCGCCCTCACACGGCGGTATAACCAATGACATGGTTTCCCCTTCACCGGGATTTGCCACAATTAGGTCTTGCATCAAATACCGGAGATAACAATCTCTTCTCAATTCTCTTGAGGCGCTGACCTCGTTTGTCGTAAGCAATGACTTAATGGCGAAAATGACAAAGCGAAGTAGACGACTTTGTCGTTCGAGAGCACTGGCTGCTGACGCAGCCAAATGAGGCTATTGCCTATTGAACGGCGACGGGCTCATATGTGGTGTGTTTGGCGTTAAAGAGGTAGACACAACTCTATTTCACGCCCTTCTACTAAGTGACCTGTTGATACAAAACCACAGTTCTCGTAGAAACCTTGAGGGCTGCCTGATCCTGCAACAACACTTGTATATAGAGCCGATATTCCGAACTCACTGACCAGTGCTGATTTCAACAAACCGATAGCAATATGACCATAACCTTTTGACTGTTGATGTTTGTCGAGCATGAACCGCCAAAGCTCAAATTTACCCGAAACTGTGTCTGCATTTACTAAAACAAAGCCAATAGGCTTATTGTCAGAATAGATGCCTCTGAACCAAGGAAAGCTCATAAAGTTCGCTTCAGCCAATGAAATGGCATTGCTATCAACATGGTTCAATTGATTTTCAGCAACTTGTAACTGACAGATCTCATAGAAATTATCATGGTCAATTCTTCTTAGCTCGATTCCCATACTGACAATTTTCCTCCGAAAACCTAACGAATGACATGGATTCCCCTTCACCGGGATTTGCCACAATTAGGTGTTGCATCAAATACTGGAGATAACCATGTCTTCTCAATTCTTTTGAGGCGTCAACCTCGTCAATTATCACTTCTCCCTGCACGCAGTGAGTGACCGAGAAAAGGCTCATATGTATTAGCGCAAAAGTTCACTACCTAATTATGTACTGCGCTTTTTCGTCGAGAAAATACAAATGCAGCAACAAAAATACTGATGATGGAAAGTATGAAAACGCCCCCAAATATAGACACTTTGAAAGTGTAACTATCGCACATCCGTTCTACAACAGATTCACTAGGCCTTGCTGGATTAACAAAGATTTTTATTTCTTTTCCTTTATGCTTGGTATACACAAGCCTTTTGGCAGCATTGTGCAACTCACCGTTATCATATGATTTTACCCACGAATAACGATTACCTACATATACCTTACCGCCATAGTTATATTCATATGAAACCTTAGGAGCGTAGGCAATTTTCCGACGACGATTCGTATCTTCAAATGTCATAGAATCAACTTCTGCGTGAATTATCTTTGCTGAAGTCACATTCCAGTTTTGAGAAATATAACACCCAAATCCAATCTTCATCGGGTTTCCAGCGGTGACATACAGGAGTAGTAAGAACATTGGCGATAAGAGTAGTATCAATAGAATACTAAGGTACTTTTTAAACATCAGTTCATTTAACTTTTAGAAAATAGACTTCCATATTAACCGGGAGCCCAAATTCTTAATCATTGAATTGCGCTACTTTTGTCGCAAATTTTTGTGCTAACAATTTATTAGACCCCCAAAAACCATGAACGGAAAAACGCGACAAGATGGGGTATTTCTACCTACCTCTCGTTTGGCATCGGGAAATCCATTTGGAGCTCTCGAAATGAGAGTGACTGCGTTTAATTCCGTCGACTAGAAACGGGGCAAAATGCTTCCCGAAATTTCCACTGTTGATTCATTCCACAGCGGAAAGAAACCCCTGCCAGAAAATCTCAAATAGGTTTTTGTTTTTACGGTAATAATGGAGCGATAAGGAGTCCGTTTCATGCCGTCTAGCTTTCCCCTTCGCCCTGTTTTACTCGCTTGTCTGATTGTCAGTATTGGTCAGCTCAGTGTGGGTTTGTTGTTTCCCGCGTTGCCTTCCATTGCACAGAACTTTTCGTTAAACGCTGAGCAAGTCCAGCGACTGATCTCTTTCTACCTGCTGGGGTTTGGCCCTTCTCAGCTGCTTTATGGCCCACTTTCTGATGCCATTGGCCGCAAACCGGTATTGCTTCTGGGTATCGCCATTTCTATTGCGGGTTTGGTGCTGACTGTCAGCGGTGTCGATAACTTTTCCCTGCTCCTTTGGGGGCGCTTTTTGCAAGGTCTCGGTGCAGGATGCTGCTCCGTGCTGTCGCGGGCGTCATTGCGCGATAGCTACTCCTATCAACATTTGGCTCAGGCCATGACCTGGCTCGGTATCGTCGCGTCGTTCAGCCCAATTGTCGCACCTGTGATTGGCGGTTTTGTTAACTTCCATTTTGGTTGGCTGTCCGTGTTTGTTGCCATGCTGATCTACATCGCCATTGTCTGGTTGATCCTTGTATTCAGCTTCAAAGAAACGGTGAATACCAAAAGCCATGTACCCAACCTGAAAACCGTACTTGGTAACTACAAGCAATTGATTACATCCAGCTATTTCATCAGTTTTTCCGGCATTGGCTGGCTGAATTACAGCATGGTGGTCGTCTCCATCTCCGTCATTCCTTTCATCATGCAGGTGCAAATCGGCATGACGAGTGATGAATATGCTATCTGGGCGCTGATCCCGGCATTCGGCCTGCTTTTAGGCGGGGCGATTTGCAACAGGCTACGCCCAAAACTGGGCTCAGAGCGGATGCTGAAAGTTGCCCCCTATTTACATGCAATCGCCGGTATCTGGCTGATTGTTGCGCCGCTTACTGCGTGGTCGGTGATTGCAGGGCAATTCCTGATGGTGGTGGCAAACGGTATCGCCTTCCCCTGCGCCCAATCCCAGTTACTGCTGCCATTTCGGGACAAAGCAGGCACCACGGCAGCACTGGGTGGTGCGATGCAAATGGTCACGGCATCCCTGCTGAGCATGGGGTTGATGGCGCTGGGCATGAGCAAGGCGTGGCATCTTGGTTTGCTGCTGGTCTGTGTCGGCATTCTTGGCAGCGGACTGATCAGAGCTGGCTTTTCTGAGAAAAACCAGCTGGATGAAGAAGGGAACTTTAAAGCCTCGCCCTAAGCCTTCTGCTTGAAAGCCTTCCTTGAAAATGAGCGGAAATGGTGGCGTTAAACCGTCATTCCATCCCGGCCGATTTCGAGCCATTCAGGCACGCCATGTTCCATCAGCCAGGCATCAAGATCATGACCGAGATGGGTGATAATCAGGCGTTTGGGCGCCAAATCCAGGTAGATTTGCGTAACGGTGTTGATGTTGTTGTGGTTTCGCCCTGTATGGTCAGGCGGAAATGAACAGTCAATAATCAGTACATCCAGCGGTGGGAGTTCACTCAGAAATGACAGTGTATTGGTGGGAAGTGCGTCGGTATCGGTCAGATAAGCGATATTTTTCACACCGTATTCCAACAGATAGCCAAACGTTGGGCGTGAATGTGTCATGTGCAGCGGCGTAATACGAAGACCGTTAATGTTCTGCGGCTCTCCATGCGTCATCGTCGGCAGGAAGTTCAGGCAACCAGAATGTTTGAGCAAATCCGCGCAGCCCTGATCGTCCGGTGGGCACCACACCGGGATGGGGGAAGCCGTTCCCCAGCGTAGGTGAAACAAACCCTGAACGTGGTCTACATGAAAGTGGGTGAGCAAAAAACCGTGGTAAGTTTCTGCCGGAAAGCGCGAGTGTAAGTCCATCAACCCTGCATCAATCAGCAAGCGTTCCTTGGCGCTTCCATTTCCCCATTCCACCATGGCTGAGCAGGGCTTTCGCTCGAAGGTGGGGTGTTCTGTTGCCCTCTTGCACGCCGAACACTCACATCCATAAAGCGGCACGCCTCCCGCAGCACCGGTACCCAGCAAAGTCAGTCGCAACATTTGTCCTTCCATGAGTGGTTGAGAAGCCAAGAGAACCCGATGTCATAAAGTTAATCGCTTATTGTCAGAGCTTCACTGCTTTTGCACGGTTTTGTGCGCTGTACGTCTGACAAAGCTTTTGATCCAGCCTACACGCAAATTGCGCCACCGTATCTGCCAACGCACCGCTGTTATCAAGACAAATCGCATCATGTGGTTTCAGCGACTCATATTCGACCGCCCTCTCCAGGCGCTGGGCAATCTCTTCAGCCGATTCCCTGCCCCTCGCTTCCAGCCTTTCACGCAGCACTTGCTGGGAAACAGAAATCCAGACCACTTCCAGTTGCTTGCCAAACAGCCCTTGAGCCAACGGAAGGTAGGCGCGGGAGCCATTCACCATGACATCCAGCCCAGCTTCCAGCCAGTTTTCCACCTCCCTGCCCACGCCATAGCGCATACCGTTGGCGCGCCACTGCATGGTGAACAGCCCACGTTCGACACGAAGATCAAATTCCGCATCGGAAAGCGCCACATGGTTTTCACTGCCCGCCGAAGCGGGACGTGTGATGTAACGGTGTGCCACCATCAGGCGATCGGAGAACTGATCTCTTACCGCATCAATCAATGAATCTTTTCCCGCGCCGGATGCGCCCAATACATAAAACAATTTCGGCATTTTATCTCCGCCTCAGAACACACGACGACCGGAACGCCACACTTGCTGCACATACGGCTGGTTGAAATGACGTTCCACCAGCAACATATCGGCTCGCATCCCCTCTTTGATCACGCCCCGGTCTGCCAGACCCAGCGCTGATGCGGGCCTTTTCGTGGCCAGCGTTGCGGCGGCGGCCAAATCCATATCGTTTCGTTCGTCGTCCGCGAGACGGAAAACGGCTTCCAGCAGGCTTGCCGGAATGTAGTCAGACGAAAGTGCATCCAACACGCCAAGCGATGCCAGTTCGTGTGCCGCCACATTGCCTGAATGCGAACCACCGCGAACCACATTCGGGGCGCCCATCATCACTTTCAAACCCAGTTCGTGCGAGCGCTGCGCGGCTTCCACCGTGGTCGGGAACTCCGCCAACACCATGCCCAGCTCGCGGGATTCTTCGACATGTGCGCGGGTCGCATCGTCGTGGCTAGCAAGGGGAATCCTTTTAGCGTGACACAGCTCTGCAATCGCGCGTCGGTTGGTGTCTGACCATTGCGCAGACTGCTCGCGCTGGTCTTTTTCAAACGCTGCCATTTCGTCGTCACTGAGGTTGTATTTCCCCTGATAATATTCGTAGTACTTGTCGAGATTGACGAACTGACGCTGACCCGGCGAATGATCCATCAGCGACACCATATGGGTTTGCTCCAAATCAAGATAGCGCAATGCCAGTTCCACGGTGGAATGATGGGGCAACTCACAGCGGATATGGACAAAATGCTCAGCGCGGTTCAGACCTCTTTCACCACTCTGGACAATAGTGTTGATCATGTTATCGAGGTTTTCCTGACGGTGACCGCCATCGCGTACGTCACCCACAGCAATGGCATCTAAAACTGTGGTGATCCCAGCGCCAATCAATTGTGCGTCGTGTGCTGCCATGGCTGAAAACGGCGGCCAACTGACTTTTGGGCGGGGCGTGAAATACTTCTCGAGGTTGTCGGTGTGAAGTTCAATCAAGCCCGGCATCAACCACCCCTGATTACCATCAATCGCGCCCGGTTGCTGGCTTGGCGAATCAGACATGGCGCGAATCACGCCATTTTCAACTTCCAACGAGCCATTGATGACATCGTCTTCCAACACCAGTTGAACATTGGTAATGATCATTGCGCTTCCTTCCCTTCAGCTTTAATCAGTGTTGCAGTTGAAATGTCGTAGTAGTGGTCAGCCACACGCTGACGCACATATTCATCGTGGAAAATACCGACAATGGCTGCCCCGCGTTGCTTGGCTTCCAAAATGAGCTCAATTACCACTTCCCGGTTTCTTTCATCCAGCGATGCTGTCGGTTCATCCAGCAAGAGCACAGGAGAATCGACAATAAAACCCCTAGCGATGTTCACGCGCTGCTGCTCGCCGCCGGAAAACGTAGCTGGAGCCAGTTGCCAAAGATGCTCAGGCACATTCAGGCGCTTGAGCATGGCGCCTGCTTTCTCCCTCGCGGTTTTCTTGCTTTCCCCTTGCTCCACCAGCGGTTGGCAGACCACATCCAGTGCAGTGATACGGGGAATGACCCGGAGAAACTGGCTGACCCAGCCCAAGGTTTTCTTGCGTATATCCAGAATGTCTCGTGGCAGCGCATTGGCAATATCAATCCATTGCTCTTTATTGGAACTATCTGTATGGCGCACCTTAATCTCGCCACCATCGACGAGATAGTTCGCATAGAGTGCGCGCAACAAAGTACTTTTCCCCGCACCGGATCGCCCCAGCAATACCACGCACTCGCCTTTATCGACCGAGAAACTGGAATCGGCCAATACCGGCAACCTGACACTGTCCTGATTGTGGAGAACGAATGTTTTGCTAACGTTTTTTACGTCCAGCATTGTTGTCATGTTTGTGAAACTCATGGCTTCCCTACCCCTGCAAAACCGAAGAAACGAGCAACTGGGTGTACGGATGTTGTGGGTCATCCAAGACCTGATCTGTCAGTCCACTCTCAACAATCCGGCTCTCTTTCATCACTACCAAACGGTGTGCCAGCAAGCGTGCGACGGCCAAATCGTGGGTCACAATCACCACGGAAAGCCCTAAATCAGTCACCAGGTTGCGGATCAAATCCAGCAGCCTTGCCTGAACGGAGACATCCAACCCGCCTGTCGGTTCATCCATAAAGATCAACCTTGGATGGGTGACCAGGTTGCGGGCAATTTGCAGGCGTTGCTGCATGCCGCCGGAGAAAGTGATAGGCATGTCGTCGATGCGATCTGTCGGGATCTCAACCTGGGAAAGCCAGTCCAGCGCCTGATTGCGGATATCACCATAGTGACGGTTTCCTACCGCCATTAGCCGTTCGCCAATATTGCCGCCGGCGGAAACACGCGGTCTTAGTCCATCCATCGGATGCTGGTGTACCACACCCCAGTCAGTTCGGAGCAAGCGTCGGCGATCGCTTTCAGAAAGGTCATAGAGACTGGCTTGTGAACCGTTTTCAAACTGGTAATTCACCGAGCCTGAATCCGGTGCTTCCCGCCCGGAAAGCACACGCAGCAAGGTACTTTTCCCCGAACCGGATTCACCGACAATGCCCAGCACTTCACCCGGCCACAAATCAAAGGAAATGTCCTGGCACCCCTTGCCCGGCTGGTAAAGCTTGGTGATCCCAGACACATCCAGGAGGGGCTGTACTGTTGAGTTTGGGGTTGGGGTTGGCATGATCGCGCTGTTGCGACTCAACTCTGTTACTGACACGCGATAGTCTCCTTTTCCAAAGCTTGCTGTTGATTCCTTGCCTGCTGCTCATGGCAGTAGTCGGTATCGGAACAGATAAATATCCGGCTGCCTTTGTCGTCCGTGACGACCTCATCCAGAAAGCTTGTGGTTGAGCCACAAATGCAACACGGCTCGTCCCATTGCTGCACCTCAAACGGATGGTCTTCAAAGTCGAGGCTTTTCACATCGGTATAAGGCGGAATGGCATAGATGCGTTTCTCGCGGCCTGCGCCGAAAAGCTGCAGTGCAGGCATTTGATCCATTTTCGGATTATCGAATTTTGGAATGGGCGACGGGTCCATGATGTAGCGGCCATTGACGCGAACCGGATAGGCGTAGGACGTCGAGATATGTCCGTATCGAGCAATATCTTCATACAGCTTCACGTGCATCACGCCGTATTCTTCCAGACCATGCATTTTGCGGGTTTCCGTTTCCCGCGGTTCGATAAACCGCAATGGCTCAGGAATGGGCACCTGATACACAAGTATCTGCCCTTCTTTAAGCGCTATTTCCGGGATGCGATGGCGGGTTTGGATCAGCGTCGCTTGTTCTGTCTTTTCCGTGGTTTCGACGCCTGCAACTTTTTCAAAGAAGTGGCGGATAGACACGGCGTTGGTTGTGTCATCAGCGCCCTGATCAATCACTTTCAGCACGTCAGGCTCGCCAATGATTGCCGCTGTAATTTGAATACCCCCGGTACCCCAGCCATAAGGCATGGGCATTTCACGGCCGCCAAAGGGCACCTGATAGCCTGGAATGGCGATAGCTTTGAGCAAGGCACGGCGGATCATGCGTTTGGTCTGCTCATCGAGATAGCCGAAGTTATAGCCACTTTGCACTGCCGTATTCATTGTGCGTCTCCTTCACTGGATTCACGGGCATCAAACTCTTTCTGCAGCTTTCGGATAAGTTCAAGCTCAGCCTGAAAGTCCACGTAGTGCGGCAATTTCAGGTGGCTGACAAAGCCCGCCGCTTCAACGTTATCGCCGTGGGAAAGCACAAATTCTTCGTCTTGCGCAGGCCCCTCGGGAACCTCGCCGTATTCGCTGCATTGCAATGCCCTGTCTACCAACGCCATGGACATGGCTTTGCGTTCGGAAAAGCCAAACGTCACACCGTAACCTCTGGTGAATTTCGCTTTCTGCTTTTTGCTGCCGGTAAAGCCATTGATCATCTGGCATTCCGTTATTTCGACATCGCCAATCTCTATCGCAAAACCCAGCTCTTCAGCAACCACTTCCAGAGTGACCTTCCCAGTGCGGATCTCGCTGGCGAACGGGTGATTGCGTCCGTATCCACGTTGTGTGGAATAGCCAAGCGCCAACAGGAAGCCTTCATCACTGCGTGCCAGTTGCTGCAACCTTGCGCTGCGATTTGCCGGAAAAGTCGGCGGCTCCATGGTGATATCATCCGGCGTGTTGCCGTTGTCTTCTTCCTTCACCGCGAGCTCAAGGTTTTCAAGAATGTCCATCACACGTGGGCATGGTTCCATTTCCTGAATGTCATCCCGTTCAACCATTGTTTTGGGTGTGTTTCCCTCCGCCAACAACGCGAAATCAAGCAACCGGTGGGTATAGTCATACGTTGGGCCAAGCACCTGACCACCGGGCAAATCTTTGTAGGTTGCTGAGATACGGCGCTCGATTTTCATCAATTCGGTGTTTGCCGGCTCTGTCACCGCCAAACGGGGCAGCGTGGTGCGGTAAGCACGCAGTAGGAATATTGCTTCAACCAGATCGCCGCCCGCTTGCTTGATGGCCAGGGCGGCAAGTTCCTTGTCGTAAATGCCGCCTTCGGTCATCACCCGGTCTGTGGCGCCTGCCAGTTGCTCAGCGATTTGCTCAACTGTCAGCGCGGGTTGGGAAAGGGAGCCGCGGCGTTTTTTGTCCTGCAATTCGTGTGCGGCGGCGATCGCTTTCTCGCCCCCTTTTACGGCTACATACATGTGGCCTCCGTGCTTTTCAGCGTCAGGTTGGTTGAGCGTGGTAGTGCAACCACCTCATGGCCTGAGGTAAACAGAATGTCGATTCCATGGGGAAAGGCGCTGCGCTCGGTTTGCAGCGAGGCCAGAAGTGACTCATTGAGCCCTTTGACAGCGAGCTGCGCAGTCGTGGGTATTCCAGGCCCTGTCAGCGAAAAGGTGACGCCTTCGTCCAGGCTTTCCACTTCCAGAATCAGTGTGGTGCTTTTGTCGGGGTAGCTTTCACAGCCCATCGCAAACGCTTTAACACCCTCCAGCTCTACGCCCTGAGCCAGTGCAAATGTTGCCTCGGACTTTTCCGCAATAACGGGCGCTGCACAGTGAAAGCGGATGTTCTCCACCAGCGCTTCGTCGTCCCGGAAATACCCGGAAAGCCAAAGCGGCGTTGCATTATCTGCCAGTGTCAGCAAAACCTGAGTTGCGGCATAGCTGGCCTTGCCAAAGCGGGAGGCATGTTTCACTGCAATGCGCTTACCCGGCTGGGACATAGCATCCATCAATTCACGGAACACCTGCTGCGCATCATGTACCGGGTCATCAAATCCCGCGGTTAACTTGCTCATTCGTCTTCTCCCCTCACCATGGTGAAAAAGTCCACTTTGCTGGCAGCGACTTCCCTTGCCCGCAGCTGTTCTTGTTCTGCTTTTTCTGCTGCCAGTGTCGATATCAGGTTCTGCTGCAACACGTCATGCGCTGCGGTTTGCATCAGGGCATCCACCACGGCGGCCAACTCTGCATGCCGCTTGTTGCGTCCGGTGATATAGCTGTAACCCAGCTCACCACTGGCAAGTCGCACCACGCTGCGGGTAATGGTTACGTCGCCCATATTGAAGGCGTTGCCTGTGCCCCCCATGCGGGCGCGAACCTGCGCCAAGCCAATTTCAGGCGCACGGACACTCTGGTATTGCGGCGTCAGCGCCAGTTTTTCCCAATGCTTTTGCAACATCTCGGCATCTGCCCTGGCAAGGACAGACATCCAGCGTTGACGGGGTGTTCGTTGTTTTTGTTCCATTTAGTGCTCCAAAACAATCTCAACCAGATCGGAGCGGGTGTGGGATGATGAGAACTCCACAATCCGGTCGGTTCCTGTAATCACGTTGGTGGTTTTAAACACCATGATGGGTGTCTTGCCAGACAGCTGAAGCAGGCGGCAGTCGGTCTTTTTCGGCATCATGGCTCTCAGCCGCGTGCTCTTGCGTGTCAGGTGAACATCCAGTTTGTCTTTCAAAAAACCGTGCAACGAGCCCACTTCAAAGTGCTTCACCACTGCCCACCAAGAAAGGTCTGCCAGATAGTGGTCAATTACGCTTGCTGGCATGCCGTTGATTTTGCGCAGGGTGCGCAATTTGATGATTTGGCTTTCAGGTTCAAGGCCAAACATGCCAGCAATTTTCTCGTTGGCCGCAACCAGACCCCGGCTCAGTACCTGACCTGTTGGTAAGCTACCCTGCTCCAACAGGTTGTCGGTGAAATGCGCGCCGGGGTGCAGTGGATAGTCATAAGGCTGACTGACGACCATGTTTCCCCTTCCCTGCTGACGTTCCACCAAGCCGCTGAACACCAGCTCGTCGATTGCCCGCCGCACGGTATGACGGTTAACGTCAAACGCCTTTGCCAGCGCAGATTCAGGCGGCAGGTAGTCGCCCGCCTGAAAATGGTTTTTCACCTGGCTTTCAAGTTGTCGGGCGATGTCCAAGTAAACGCGCATCCTGCTTCCTCGCTTCCTTTCGGGTTATCTAGACAAGTTGGGGTAAATAAAAAGCGCCCTTCGAATCAGATGAACATCTTGCGGATATATTGCGATGCGAAATCGATCAGGCTGACGGTCACAATCACGATCAGCATGATGGCCGCGGTCTGCTGGAACTGAAATCCGCGGATCGCTTCCCAGAGCAACACGCCGATACCGCCTGCCCCGACCATGCCCACCACGGTGGCTGAACGCACATTCGACTCAAACCGATACAGCGTGAATGAAATCCACAGCGGCAACACCTGTGGCAATACGCCGTACATCACTTCTTCAATCTTGTTTGCGCCAGTCGCACGAACACCTTCCACCGGGCCGATATCAATGGCCTCGACCGCTTCGGAGAACAGCTTTGCCAGCACGCCAGTGGTGTGAACAAACAACGCCAGCACACCGGCGAATGGCCCCAGGCCAACAGCGACAACAAACAACATGGCAAACACCATTTCGTTGATGGCACGGGCGGCGTCCATCAAACGGCGCATGGGTTGATACACCCACCAAGGCACGATGTTGTCGGCACAGAGCAGGCCGAAGGGAATCGACAGCAAGACGGATAGCACCGTGCCCCAGATAGCGATTTGAATGGTGATCAGGGTTTCATCGACGTAGAGCTTCCAGTGAGTGAAATCCGGCGGGAAAAAGTCGCTGCCAAGCTCCGCCATGTTTCCGGCATCTTTTATCAGCTGGCCGGGGTTCATTTCCGCGCCCTGCCATGACCAGGCAAGAACAACGGCCACCAGCAACATGCCAACAAAGCGTTTCCAGTGTGATGTAGGTGGTGTAGTTAAAACTGCGGTGTGACTGCTCATTCTGGTTTCCATCACGATTATTTCGTTTGGTATCAAAGAGCCGGAACAGCGTCCGGCTCATTTCCCTTTTATTCCATCGCTTCCAGCGCACTCATCTGGCGGTTAAGCGCTGCCAGAGAGGTTTTGATATTCGCCAGCTCTGCCGCTTGCTCATCAGAAAGCTTGTCCTGGTTATTCAGGCCACTGAGCTGCTTGTAGAGCGCCAGCTGACGGATTGGCAGGAGTTGCAAGTCACTTGACGGTTTGAACGGTGCCCATTGCAGGTTGTTCAGCACAGCCACTTCTTGGGCATCGCCGTTTTTGCCGTAGCTCATGAAGAAGTCATACACGTCTTCTTTCACGTTCTCAGGCAGGTTTTTGCGCCAAACAATGGGGTCAGACGGGATCAGCGGTGATTGCCAAATCACTTTCACGTCTTTGAATTTTTCAGGGTTGGTCTGCTCAAAACGACGCAGGTTTTCCGTGTTGTTGGTTGCCACATCAACTTGTTTGTTAACCACGGCGTAAAGGTTCACTTCGTGGCTGGAATTCAGTGTGCGTTTGAAATCGGAAGGCTGGATGTTGTTCTTGGCAAACACATAGTAAGAAGGCACTAAGAAGCCAGAAGTAGAGTTTGGATCGCCGTTACCAAACGCCAGTTTGCTGCGATTGGCAATCATGTCTTCGACGCTGTTGATTGGGCTATCTTTGTGAGTGACCAGCAGGCTCCAGTAACCGGGGTTGCCTTCCGCATCCACGGTTTGTGCAAAGATCTCGCCGCCCGCACGGTCAACCGCTTCCATCGCTGATTTGTTACCAAACCAGGCCACGTCGACTTTGTCGAAACGCATGCCCTGGATAATGCCCGCGTAATCTGGTGCAAAGTAGGCATTCACTTCCATGCCCAAATCTTTGCTCATGTCCGCCAGGAACGGATCCCACATTGCTTTCAGGTTTTGCTGTGATTCGGTGGAGATAATGCCGAAATTCAGCGTGTCCATGTTGTCATCTGCATAAGCGTAGCCTGTGACAGTGGCAGCCATAAGGCCAAGACCACAGGTGATAGTGCGAATTGCTCGTAACATCGTCATCGTCCTTTATGTGTTAACGGTTTAACTGATGATAGAAAGTGGGGTTTTACGTTGCAGCGCCGGAACATTTCCCTGCGCCGCTTTTGGAGAAGGTTCAGACTTGCAGCCATACAGCTCGTCCAGAGCATCCTGGCTGATACCTGCACTTTCCCCTTGGTAGAAAATCTTTCCATCGCGCAATGCAACCACGTGCTGGCAATATTTGAGGGCGTGATCCACCTGATGCAGCGTGACGATCACTGGAATGCCTTCACGCTGGTTTATGTCACTGAGCAGCTCCATCACGATGCGGGAAGATTCCGGATCCAGTGACGCGATAGGTTCATCCGCGAAAATGATGCGTGCCTTTTGCATCAGCGCTCGTGCAATGGCCACACGTTGTTGCTGACCGCCAGAAAGCGTCGAAACACGTTGGTGGGCGAAGTCCTTCATCCCTACCCGCTCCAGCGCTGCCATCGCTTCTGCTTTCTGCGCTTTGGTGAAATTGCCCGTAATGGTGCGCCAAAAAGGCGTGTAGTTAAGCGCGCCAATTAGCACGTTAGTCATTACTGACAGGCGGTTGACCAGATTGAACTGCTGGAAAATGTACCCAGCCTGAGCGCGGCAATTACGGACTTCTGAAGATGCCCTGCCTGCGGATTGAACGGTTTTGCCTAAGACCTGAATCTCGCCGCTTTTTGCTTTGTCGGAAAACACCAAGCCGCTGAGATGGCGCAACAAGGTTGACTTTCCTGAGCCAGAAGGCCCGAGCAGCGCCGTCATTTCCTTGTGCTGGATTTTTAAATTGATGTGGTCAAGCGCCTTGTTTTTACCAAAGGTTTTGGTCAAGCCGTTGACTTCAATAATGCTGTCCATGTTTCAGGGAACCTCGTTAAGTGGTGTCCCTATCCTGTGGTCTGTTTATGTCGTTTATATAACGGAGAGGTGTCAGGGATGTGGCAGGAAATAAGGAGTAAGCAGATGTCTAGCGGCGGGATCCCCTAATTTTCGGGGCTTGTAAGCAGTCATCTAGACAAGTAAAAGCACTTGTCTAGATAACCGCTTCATTAAATCTTCACAGAATGTGATTGTTCAGCAAAAGAGCGCAATCAATCCCAAGACGAGCAATGCTGCCCCGTAAGATATTTCGTTACCCCGGCAACCAAAACCCAGGCAGTGAATAATGGCAATGACCGCAACACCCAAGAAAAGTGCCACAGCGACAATCTTCCACATTGGAACATTGTCGAATGCACCGCGGTCATCCCTTTTGCGAAGCGAAGTCAATTCATCAAGGTTCTTTTCGAGCAGACTGAACATACCGTCTACGCCCTTCTTGCGGGCAAGCGAAACAGCTTCCTCCACCACATTCTGCACTTTGCGCACATCGGAAGGCTTGAGTTGGCTATCCACCAGTAGATCGGCAAAATCGCTTTCAAACGCGGCCAGTTCGGATTTAATGCGTTTGGCAGAGCATACTTTCGCATCCTTAGCGCGCTTTTTCATTTTCTTTAACGCGGCACCTGCGTCAGACAGCACATCCAAACCCGCTGCATTTCTTTTTTTAACCATGCGGTTGCACTGCTTTTCGCGGTCTTTCTGAATACCCAGCACCTGACAACGCTCTGCCTCCCGGGCAAAGTGTTCGGTTTCGCCGAAAATGGCGACGGCATTAATCAGTGAATCAGCAAAATTCGCCCAGGAATCGTCAGGCCAGTTTTTGGATAAATCCCGCCAAGGGTTTGAAGATTGTAAAAATGAAGATACGGCTTCTTGTTTGATGCTCAACATTGCTCATACTCCCACACACGTTCACGCTTAGGTGATTATGAACAATCACTTAGGCTCGACAGTTCATGAAAGACTAGTTTTGCTTGTGTGCGGTGCCCGTGCTTTTTTTAAGAAAGTAATCAAGGCAATACTGAATATCTAACTGGACACTTTAGAATTCAATAATATACAGAACAGCATTCCTTTTCGTGAAAATACGAAAAACAACATTCCAAGAGGCAAAATTTTGGAAATATTTAGGTCGTGATACGCTAATTGAAACAACGAAGGAGTGGTTCTATGACAACGGTTTTAATCATTTGCAGCATCGCTATTGTTATTGGACTGCTGACCCTTTATGGCCCGCGAATCATAACGTGGTGCGACAAACAGCTAGGTACCTGTTCAAACGACAAGGAATAACTCAAACGACAAGGAATAACCCGATGCTTCTGCGATTAAACAAAACGTATGAAGACGGGCTTACCAACTGACGACTTCCCCACCTTCCACCACATGACCGGATTGAATGATGGATGTCATAACAATCACGTCGGCCACCTTGAGTTCAAACTGTTCGGATACAGCTTTCGCCAGTCCCACCTGAAGTAAGTCTACGGATTTGGGTGACCACACGCTGGGTAAATGCAGGGTACAAATCGCCTTATACTCTTTGCCCATCGGTTGTTCAGCACGGACAACCGTTACGGTCATTTCAGAGGTATCGACGCCAGAATGATGCCCCCACTTCGCAATGAGATCGGAGGGATGATCGCCGCTTTGGGCAACACTGCTGGATAAAATACAGTTCGCGATCGGCATACTGACCTCCATTGATGAACTGATTCTGAGTTGAATGGGTATACATTGCTTTAGACAACATGGAATTGACTCATGAATATCCTCATCCTCGGTGGCTCAGGCGGCATAGGTTTCGCACTCATCAATCAGCTCCTTGCAACACATCCCAATGCTACCGTATACGCAACATACCGGAACCACCGGCCAAGCCTGGTGAGTGAACGTCTTCATTGGTTCCAGACCGACATTTCATCAGAAGGCGACGTGCAATCATTGGCGGAAAATGTTCCAGCATTAGATATGATCATCAATACCGTGGGCGTGTTGCACAGCAATGGCAATATGCCGGAAAAGACGGTATCAGCCTTTGACAGTGAATTTTTCAAAACAAATATCGAATCCAACACGCTCCCGACGCTGTTATTGGCCAAATATTTCCAACAACATCTGAAAGCGGGTCACTCCACCTTCTTTGTGTCCATTTCCGCCCGAATTGGCAGCATAGAGGACAACAAAATAGGCGGATGGATTAGCTACCGCTGCTCAAAAGCCGCCCTGAATATGGCGATCAAAACTGTCAGCATTGAATGGAAGTACAAACTGCCAAACTGTTGCATTTTCGCCTTTCACCCCGGCACAACGGACACCCAGTTATCTGAGCCTTTCCAAAAGAATGTTCCCCCAGAAAAGCTGTTTACCGCTGACTCTGTTGCTGATTCCCTGCTCACACTCATCGAGAGTAAAACACCCGCTGATACCGGTAAGTTTTTCAGCTATGACGGTGCGGAAATACCTTGGTAGATACAACCGTTTGTAGGTTCTTAGTAAACTCTTAACTCGCACGGAATTTTAATCACCTCAGCAGGTGTTTCTTTCTTTCCGATAAGCTCAAACACATGGTCGAGCATGATATCGACATTCTGTTCCATCATGCCAACATTACCCGGCAGGAAAGATCCAAAGGGATCCCAGTCAAAACAGCCATAGCGGATAAGCTCTGCGCCGTTAGGTAATCGGCTTTGCCAGGCAACAACCCCTTCAAGTGCAATGGTTGAGTTTACAAACAATCCTGTTGGCGCTGTCGGTTGGAAGTCGGCCAATAACCTCTGGGCAGTTTGTGCTGAATATCCTTGAATCAAGATGTTTGATTCTGGCACGTCAATTCCGCGCTCTTGATGTGCAGCCTTGAAACCCTCTAAACGGGCTACTGTGTTGTGGTCACTTAACCGTCCACCTACAAACCGCAAAGCCCCTTCCCAGCCCAGTTCCTGCTGACATCTGTCCAAGATTAAACGGGTCAGGTTCAGCGCCCCTTCGAAGTTATCAGAAATCACTGACGGGGCTTTTTCTCCCGGCAAGTCCATGTTGATAGCTTGCACACCGGCCGCATGGCAAAAATCCGTAATCCGGTCAGGGTCGGTCGCGCCTGTGGCAATCAGGCATTCCGCCTGATAGGAAACCAACTCCCGCGCAGCATTAAACTCCAATTCAGGGTCACGTTGGGTACAGGTCACGATGGGAATGAGTCCCAATTCGCGCGCACGGTGTTCAAACTTTTCCGCGATATCCCCAAAGTAGCGGTTGTCATATTTCGGCACGATCATGGCAACAATGTTCGATTTTTCACGGCGCAACAGACTGGCCTGGGTATTCATCGCATACCCTTCTTCATTGGCGAGTTTCATGACACGTTCGGCCAATTTCGCGCTGATCCGGCGCTTTTTCCAAGTACCATTAAGCACAGCACTGACGGAGCTGGGCGATGCGCCAAGCCGCGTAGCAAGATCGTAAATGGTGGTGCGTTTTGTCTCTTTTTTCATTATTCCCTGTCCGATAACCCAGACCAAAAATGACTCACATTTAAGAGTTTTGCTTCATTCCTACCAATCCACACGATCAAACGTTAATGGAATGTTGATCAATTTTAATCCATCGTTCACATTTGCACAATCGATTGAGCAATAGTTCAACGTCGATGGTGCAGAAGGTTTTGCACTTGGATGCCTATCAATCCTTGGCCAACACCAAAACGACAAGGCAACCCAAAGCAGCAGGCTATTGTTTGTGCAATATCCGGCCAAAAACTCCTGCGCGTACCCAGCATTATGGAGGATCCTATGAACAAGTTAACCAAGTTAGCCGCTCTTTCTGGCGTCGCCGCCGCCCTGTTCGCTTCAGCATCATACGCACAGACCGTTGCGTTTCTGATGCCAGACCAAGCTTCAACCCGCTATGAAGAACACGACTGGCCAGGCTTTCAGTCTGCCATGGAAAAGCTTTGCCCTGACTGCACCTTGATCTACCAAAACGGTAATGCCGATGTTGCGCTGCAACAGCAACAGTTCAACTCAGTGATTGCACAGGGTGCGGAAGTGATAGTACTCGACCCAGTCGATTCAGCCGCTGCCGCAGCACTGGTTCAGATTGCGCAATCCCAGGGTGTCAAAGTGATTGCCTACGACCGCCCTATTCCAGATTCTCCCGCTGACTTCTATGTCTCGTTCGACAATGAAGGCATCGGCTATGCGATTGCCCAATCCCTGGTTGCACAATTGCAGCAAGCTGGCGTACCTGAAGGCGCAGGCGTACTGCAAATCAACGGTTCCCCGACAGATGCTGCCGCAGGTTTGATCCGTGACGGTATCGACCGCGCACTCGACAATTCCCCTTATGTCACCCTGTCTGAGTTTGATACGCCAGACTGGGCGCCACCAAAAGCACAAGAGTGGACAGCCGGTCAGATCACGCGTTTTGGCGACAAGATCAACGGTATTGTCGCTGCCAATGACGGCACAGGCGGCGGCGCGATTGCCGCGCTGAAAGCAGCGGGTGTGAATCCACTTCCTCCTGTTACCGGCAACGATGCCACTATCGCAGCACTGCAGCTGATCATCGCTGGCGACCAATACAACACCATCTCTAAACCTTCTGAAACGGTTGCCGAAGCCGCGGCTCAGGTTGCAGTTCAACTGCTGAATGGCGAAACACCGAAATCAGAAACCTCGCTGTACAACACGCCTTCACAATTGTTCGTGCCTGCTGTGGTTACACAAGAAAACATCAAAGAGCTGATCTTTGATTCAGGCATCCAATCTCCAAGTGAAGTGTGCACCGGAGAGTATGCCGCTGGTTGTAAAAAACTTGGTATTACCCAGTAATTTTTAATCTCAGCGCCGCCTTATAGGGTTAAGGCGGTGCACCTTCCTGACGAATTGGGAGAAATAGCATGGAGCAGAAACATTCGAGAACGCCGGAGGGTGAACTCATCCTGAGTCTACGGGGAGTGTGTAAACAGTTTGGTGCAGTGACTGCGCTTGAAGATATCGAACTGGATGTTCATGCCGGAGAAGTGGTGGCACTGGTTGGCGATAACGGTGCCGGTAAATCAACCCTGGTTAAAATTCTGGCCGGTGTTCACCAGCCTACCTCGGGCAGCATTAAGTACCTCGGCAATGAAGTCTCGCTGGATAATCCGGGAAAAGCACTTGAACTTGGCATTGCTACTGTGTTCCAGGATTTGGCACTTTGCGAGAATCTGGACGTGGTTTCCAACCTTTTCCTCGGCCACGAGCTGTCACCTTGGAATTTGGATGAAGTACAGATGGAAGTGAGAGCTTGGACATTATTGCAAGAGCTTGCCGCCCGCATTCCGTCCGTGCGTGAACCTATTGCATCGCTGTCCGGTGGCCAGCGACAAACGGTCGCCATTGCCCGCTCGCTGCTGCTCGATCCGCAAATCATTATGTTGGATGAACCAACAGCCGCCCTCGGTGTAGCTCAGACTGCCGAAGTGCTCAACTTGATTGAACGGGTTCGTGAACGTGGTCATGGCGTCATCTTGATTTCACATAACATGGATGATGTTCGCGCCGTGGCAGACCGCATTGTTGTCCTTCGTCTTGGCAAGAACAACGGCGTCTTCACCGCTGAAACCTCGCATCAGGAACTGGTTGCTGCCATTACCGGTGCCAGTGAAAACGCCGTATCGCGCCGTCAGGCCAAAATAGAATCGGCAAGGGAGAGTATCCAATGACCCAGCAAAACTCCTCCAATATCGACACCCCGAAATTTGACCGTGCCGATTCCCGTGTCCGGCATGATACTGGCCTCGCAGGTGCATACCGTGGATTCGTTGACCGTGTCCGCTCCGGTGACCTTGGCATGCTACCCGTGATTATCGGACTCATTCTGATTTCGGTGGTTTTCACCCTACTTAACCCTGTGTTCATCAAACCCAACAACCTGGTCAATCTTCTGTTTGATGCCGCCTCTGTCGGTCTGATTTCACTGGGTGTGATTTGCGTACTTCTGCTAGGTGAAATCGACCTTTCTATCGGCTCCATGAGCGGGCTGTCTTCTGCGTTGATCGGTGTGCTTTGGGTAAATGCTGGCTTCGCGCTGCCCATTGCGATTTTGGCTTCAGTGCTGACAGGCGTTGTTGTTGGGGCTATCTACAGTTTTCTTCGCAACCGTTTTGATATGCCGAGCTTTGTTGCCACTCTTTCGGGTCTGCTGGCCTTGCTCGGCATGCAGCTTTATATCCTGGGCCCAACAGGTTCGATCAACCTGCCGTTTACTTCATCCCTGGTGCGTTTCGGCCAAATCATGATCATGCCGGAATGGCTTTCCTATCTGGCTGCGTTAACGCCGGGTGTTCTCATTGTTCTTGGCGCTATCCGCAGCAATAAAAGCCGGGTTGCCGCCAACCTCACATCCACAGGTATGAGCGTTCCGCTGCTCAAAGCGGGAGTGCTGACCGTATGCCTGCTATTTGCCGTGTTCTACCTCGAACAGGGGCGCGGCGTGCCATGGATGTTTGGTGTGTTTGTACTGTTTGTGGTCGCGCTGGACTATGCCCTGACCCGCACCAAATGGGGACGCTCTATGTTCGCCGTCGGCGGCAACGCGGAAGCGGCACGCCGATCTGGCATCAACGTACAGCAAATCCGCACATCCGCCTTTATTGTCTGCTGTACCTTTGCCTCTCTCGGCGGTGTGTTTGCTGCCGCGAGACTGGCCTCTGCCAGCCAACAAGCCGGTACAGGTGACGTTAACCTTAACGCCATTGCTGCCGCGGTTATCGGGGGCACTTCCCTGTTCGGGGGACGTGGCTCTGCGTGGTCGGCCTTGCTGGGTGTATTGGTCATCATGGCTATTTCCAATGGCCTGACGCTGCTGAATCTTAGCTCTTCCCTGCGTTACATGATCACCGGTGCCGTACTGGCCATTGCCGTGATTGTGGATTCTTTGGCCCGTAAATCCCGCGCCAGCCACGGCCGCGCTTAATTCAAGGAGTGGATATTGTGACTAACCGACTGGAAAACAAAACAGCCGCTATTACAGGCGCCGCCTCCGGGATTGGTCTGGCGTGTGCCACCATCCTGATTGAACAAGGTGCGCGCGTGGTATTAATTGACCGCGCCGAAGACAGACTCAACCAGATTTGTGCCGAACTTGGCGACAACGCCATTCCTTTGGTGATTGATCTATTTGATACCGCCCAGGTCTCTGCGCTGGGTGAGAAGATCGAAGTCTTGGTCGGCGATCTGGATATCTTCCACGCCAATGCCGGTGCCTATGTCGGCGGCGCTGCCGCTGAAGGCGATGCGGATGAGTGGGATCGGGTATTGAACCTGAACATCAATGCAGCGTTTCGAAGTGTCCGCGCTGTATTGCCGGGCATGATTGAGCGCAAGTCCGGCGACATTATCTTTACCAGCTCGGTAGCCGGTGTTGTCCCTGTAGTCTGGGAGCCTATCTATACCGCCTCTAAGTTTGCGGTTCAGGCTTTCCTGCATTCAACCCGCCGTCAGGTATCGGAGCACGGTGTGCGCATGGGCGCGGTGTTGCCGGGCCCGGTTGTCACCGCGCTGCTGGACGACTGGCCGAAAGAGAAAATGGAAGAAGCGCTGGCAAATGGTTCATTGATGCAACCCCGAGAGGTGGCAGAAGCCGTGCTCTTTATGGTGACAAGGCCACCCGGTGTTGTCGTGCGTGATTTGGTTATTCTGCCAAACAGCGTTGACCTTTAACGACAGCGAGGTCAATCAAAATGACAGAAAGAGAAACCAACACGCGATACTTGATTGGTATCGACGTGGGGACAGGCAGTGCCCGCGCAGGCGTGTTTACCCTGGATGGAGCCCTGCTCGGCACGGATAAATGTGATATCCAGATTTTCAAATCTGCCGGAAACCACGTAGAGCAATCGAGCACTGATATCTGGAATGCGGTGTGTACTGCCGTACGCGGTGCGGTGAGCGCTTCCGGCGTGAATCCTGAACAGATTGCCGGTATTGGCGTTGATGCCACCTGTTCGCTGGTCGTATTGGGTAAAAACGGTGAACCGCTCCCAGTGGGCGACCCTGAGTTGCCGGAAAGAAACATCATGGTGTGGATGGATCACCGTGCCCTTGCTCAGGCAGAACGCATCAACCGCATGGGACACCGGGTGTTGGATTATGTCGGCGGGCGTATTTCGCCGGAAATGGAAACACCCAAGCTGCTTTGGCTGAAAGAGCATCGCCCAGAAACCTTTGCCGCGGCCTGGCAGTTTATGGATTTAACAGATTTCCTGACCTGGCGCGCTACGGGCGATTTGTCCCGCTCAGTATGTACTGTCACCTGTAAGTGGACTTACATGGCTCACGAAGATGCATGGGACAAAAGTTACTTTGAAGCCATTGGTCTTAAAGAACTTTCTGAGGAAGAGTTTGCGCGAATTGGCACCAAGGTCGTTCCTGCTGGCACTGCCCTCGGCAATGGCCTGACTGCAGAAGCCGCCGAACAAATGGGGCTTTGTGCAGGCACACCTATGGCGACGGGGCTGATTGACGCCCACGCGGGTGGTATCGGCTCGGTGGGCGTGGAAGGCAGTGGTGGCGCAACCACCAACCTTGCGTATGTCTTTGGTACTTCCTCGTGCACCATGACTTCAACGGAAGAGCCGGTCTTTGTCCCGGGTGTTTGGGGGCCTTACTATTCCGCCATGGTGCCGGGGTTATGGCTTAATGAAGGCGGACAATCTGCCGCAGGTGCCGCCATCGATACCCTACTCACTTTCCACCCTTATGTTGGAGAAGCGCGAAAAGCCGCTGACGAAGTGGGTATGTCGCTGAATGAGTGGTTAGTCCAACAGGCTGAGGTTTTGCTGGAAAAAGACAGTCACGCCGCCAAACTGGCGAAAGGTGTGCATGTTGTTCCCGAGTTTCTCGGCAACCGGGCGCCCTATGCGGATCCCCATACCCGCGCTGTGATTTCCGGACTTGGGATGGAAAACGGGTTGGAAAGTCTGGTGTCACTCTACGTCGCGGGTATTTGCGGCATCGGTTATGGCCTTCGCCAGATTATCGAAGCGCAGGACAAGGCAGGCGCGAGTATCGACCGGATCGTGATCAGCGGCGGCGCAGGCAGAAGTCCGTTTATCCGACAGCTTCTGGCCGATACCACAGGGAAAATTGTCGCGGCGCCACAAACCAGTGAACCTGTGTTGTTAGGTTCTGCAATTCTGGGGAGCGTCGCAGCCGATTTATACCCGGATATTCACGCTGCGATGGCGGAAATGTCACGCTTTTCTGAAGCCTTCTATCCTCAAAATGGAGATGTACAAAAGCACCACCAAGTGCGGTTTGAGACGTTTTCACAGCTCCAGAATGTTGCCCGCAACGCAGTCAATCACTAACAAAATTCATCACTTGAACCGAGGCATTTAGGCCTTGGTTTAAGTGTCGTTGGGTGAATGCGCACTCTCAGACTGCTGGGCATTCAAGAAGCCGATGTTCAGCTCCTCGACAATATCACCAATCTCACCCGGGCTACCTGCCACACTATATCCACGTTTCTCGAACACGTAATTGAAGAGATAGCGATAAATTTCTATCCATTGAACCAGCATTTGGTGGCTCATTTTCTTGCGTTGGTTTTCAGGTAACCACTGCTCAAATGCTTGCCAGAAATGTTTGTTCCAGTCCGGTCGCGCGCCAAGTTGATCCAAAAGGATCATTGGCGAATCTCCGCCTCGGTCTGTCAGCAGCGCCATACCGACAAACCAATTTCCGTGTTGATTGCTCACCGGTAAGCGATACCATTTTTCACTCCACCAGTTGAGAATTTTGATTTCGCACTGATCGACATTGGCGCGTTTGACCTGATCGCCGGAAGCCGTCGCAGTGTGGCAAAAGTAGAGTTTTGCCTCGCCGGTTTTGACCAATTCAGAGAAAGCAGTAATAGCAGCCCCGCGGATAAAGCTTTCATGTTCCAACACCAAAGCAAATGGCTTGCCCTCGATTTTTAATTTGAGGTTCTGGAAATGTGCATGCGAAGCATAAACAGGGCGATATAACTGCCCTTCTGTCGATTGCGCATGTTTGCCTTCACAGTAAACCAACTCATCAAACTGAGGACGTGCGAAGATCCTGTCGTAAGTGGCATTGGCGACGGCAAATACATCCTGATTTTCAGCGACCGGCTTTTCAGGCTCGCCAGGCGAATAGACGCCAGGAACACCGACCATTTCCGCCACATTCAGCAGCATATTGTCCGAGGTCATCAACATATACCCCGACTCACTTTCACAACTGGAAAGCGTCCACACTTTCGTGGCGGAAAACGCGCTACGCCCTTTACCGGAGCGGCATTGCAGTGTCCGGCTTTGAGTTTGTAAACAGAGCGTTTGCTTCGTTTTCAAATAGCGTTTTTCGCGGATATCGCTGACAAGGCGAAGCAGGTCAGCCAGTTTGCCCAGACGCTCGTAATAGAGCTTACGGTTGAGGGAAAGGTGTTGTAGCAACGCCTCCGGCGGCACGCCCTCGACTAACGCAGAAAGAATGGGCTGAAGGCTTTTCGCCAGTTTGACGCTGTTAGGTAGGCTGGAAAATGCGCCACAACCCGTGCATTTCAGTTTCTGGGTCGCTGATTGGGTTGTGCCAAAACGCTGCCAGCGCGGTTTGCTATCCACGCAGCGGCATGTCGGAAGTAACCGTTGTTCGATTGAAAGGGTTTTAGATTGGGTTTGGTGCGCTAACGCCAGTATCGGCGCGTTTTGCAGAACTGGCGGATAAGCGCCGCATTTCGGGCAGTGGTAGGCGGGATAGCCCAAACGCTGGGATTCTTCATAAAGACTGAGATCACCGTTGCCGCTGTTTTCACAGCCAAACGATTTACAGCAATTGTATTCATTACGAAAACCCAGCGTCACCAACTCACTGCCCTGATTGTTTACTTCCGGTTAATTTACGCGGCTAACATCAACCTGACGGCCAGTATCCGGAACCTTGATGTTCTTTTTCGCTTTAAACTGGTCGATAAGCACTTGTGTTACAGAGTCACCCTCTGACAACAACTTACCTTCCGCAAACATCTTATAACCGTCACCACCGCTCGCCGCGTAGGAATAGGTCGCGACTTTGTACTGCTTGTCGTCCGCAACCTTGTCACCATTGATGTTCAGGGTCAGCAGGCGTTGGCCTTCCGGTTTAGTGCTGTCGTAAGTCGCTTCAATGCCAGAAAACTGCGCCAGACCATAAGGCAATTTGTAGCTGTACTCCAGCAAATCCTTCACTTGTTTGCCGTTCAGGGAAACCACAGAAAGTTTGTCGGTGAAGGGGAATACGTCCATGACATTTTCCATCGTCACCGGCCCTTTGTTCAGGTCAACACGGATACTGCCTGGACTCATCATCGCAATGTCAGCATTGCCTGCTTCACGCATCAAATCTGCCACCAGGTTACCGATATTGGATTCGCGGTAGTAACGGCGGAATGCGGTTTGGTCTATGGTTGCGATTTGTTCGGCTAACTCTGGATATTGTTCGCGCGCAGCATCAATCAAGGCTCCGGTTTTTGCATCACGCGCCAGCTTCGACGATTCCACCGGGATCAGCTTGCCGTCAAGGAAGCGAACTTGGTCAGTTTCGGTATCCACAGAGAAACGGTTAAAACCAAGGTATTTGCCCTGACCAAATGTCAGACTCACGACAACACCCGTTTCAGGGTGAACAACCGGTTCCCACAGACCGTTATCCGAATGACCACCAAAAATCACATCGACATTTTTGAGCTTGCCAGCCATGGCGTAATCTTCATCAAATCCGCGTTGCACTTCCGGATCTGCTTCTTTGTCGGTCTGCATTGGTGCGGTTTTATTCTGGTGAGTCAGCACCACGATCATGTCGACATCGTCGTGGATCTTATCCGCCCAATATTGCACGGTCTCGACAGGATCTTTAATGGTCAGCCCCTTGCGGTTGCCTTTCCACATGGTGTTGTAGAACGCATCAATCCCCATCACGCCAATCACACCAATTCGCACGCCGTCTTTCTCAACAATGGTATAAGGCTGGGCAAACGGTGCGTCATTGTCTTCAAAAACGATGTTGGCATTCAGGGTTGGGAATGAAGCGCGGGGCATGGTTTCTTTCAGGGACTGCCAGCCGTATTCGAACTCATGGTTACCCAAGGTGATCACGTCGTAATCCATGGCACTGTAAAGATCGAACGGCAGTTTGCCTTTGGTCTTTTTCGACAGTGAACCGGTGTAGATGTCTCCGGCATCAAACAGGAAGCTGGTGTCTTCTTCGGCACGAACCTGTTTGATCAGGGTTGCCAAATAGGGAATACCGCCAATTTTATCAATGTCCTTATTCCAGAACGCATCCACGGGTTCGTAGACACTTTCAATGTCGTTGGTGTTGAGAAGCGTCACTATTTTCTCTTCTGCCATTGCTGGATTGAAAGCAGCGGAGATAAGTAAAGCCAGGGGAAGTATGAGTGGCTTTTTCATCATGATTTTTACCTCTTATTCGTCTGTTTTTATATGGCGGCGTCATCCACGTGCCGGAGGCAGACTATAAGAAGGCAACAGCCCTATAATCGTGAAGGGCATCACAATCATCCATGCAAGAGCGTTTCTGAAATTACGTTGTTACCTTTTGGTTTGGTTGATGTATGGGTATAAGCCTTGTCAGGAGGCTTTTTCATGTTTGGTTGCGAAGTTCATGATCAGGTTGGGCACATTGTTCAGCGGCTGAATGCTGTCTACGCCGCCCAGGTTTACGGCCTCTTTCGGCATGCCGTAAACCACGCAGGTCTGTTCATCCTGCGCCACTGTGTATGCACCGGCATCATGCATTTCTTTCATCCCCCGCGCACCGTCATCTCCCATGCCGGTAAGAATAATGCCCAGCGCATTTGCGCCTGCGGCCTGTGCAACCGAGCGGAAAAGAACGTCTACCGACGGGCGGTGACGGCTGACCAAAGGCCCATCTTTCAACTCTACCCTGTACTGCGCACCGCTGCGGCGAAGCAACATATGTTTGCCCCCATTGGCGATCAGCACCAAACCGGGCATCACCCTGTCGTTGTTTTCCGCTTCTTTGACCTGCACATGACAAAGCCCATCGAGCCGCTGGGCGAACGCAGCGGTAAATTGCTCCGGCATATGCTGGACAATCACGATGCCTGGCGCGGTTCTTGGCAATTGCACCAGCACTGCTTCAAGTGCCTGAGTGCCACCGGTTGAGGTGCCTATTGCCACCACACTGTCCGTGGTTGTGGTCATGGGTCTGGCTTTGCCAGCGCTGAGCACCGCATCTGCAGTAAGTTTGGGCAATGCTTCAGCGCGGGTTTGTCTCGCCGCGGCTGGATTGCGTTTACCCACCCGGGCGACGGAGGCAGCTTTGATGGCATCAAGCAGCAGGGTTTTGCTGTCCTGAAGGAAGCTCTTCAGGCCGGATTTGGGTTTGGAGATAATGTCTACCGCGCCCGCGGCCATCGCTTCCATGGTCACCTGCGCCCCTTTATCCGTTAGCGTGGAGCAGATAATGACCGGCGTTGGCCTTTCCTTCATGATTTTTTTCAGGAAAGTAATGCCATCCATACGCGGCATTTCGATGTCGAGAATGATGACGTCCGGCCATTCTGATGCCATTTTCTTCATCGCAAAGATAGGATCGGAAACCGCCCCCATCACACCAATCCCGGCGTGCTGGCTGATTTGCTGCGTTAACACTTGCCGGACAACGGCAGAATCATCAACGATCAAAACCTTTATCATCACTCTGCTCCCATAAACTGATGAGCTGGCATTACAGCGTCGGCTCCATGCTGCTTAAGCGCTTCATGTAGACGGAAAAGTCACTGTAAAAGAAATGGATGACCCGACCGAAATCGCCGCCAATGCAGGAAGCAACCAGAGGAATACCCGCCAGTTCGAGATAGCGTTTCATAAACTGGCTGTTGTCTTCACCCACATTTAAAACGTTCACGCGCTTTGCACCACTGTTAAGTACGTTGGCACCACCAAAAGCCTTTGCCCTCAAATATTGCTTCTGTGCGCCCTTGGCAAGCATGCTGTCGATTAACCCATTCATGGCATGTCGCCCATAACGCGCATTGGCTGAATCACCGACCAACACAAAATGGTTCATGCCAATCACGCGGTTAGTTGCATCCCACAGACAGACGCTGATGCAGGAACCGAGCGTGGTTGAAATGATGACGTCGTCACGGCTGGTGAAAATCTCTCCCGGCTCAATAATGACCCTCTCCCTCCCCTTGTATTTGGTCTGCATCATGGGAGGGGGTCACTGCTTTGTGTAAATGGAAGGACGCAGCATCTTCACTTTGTCGGTAATGCCATGAAGGCTTTCTGAGTGGCCAATCAGCAGGTGTCCGTTAGGTTTCAACAAATCCACCAGCTTATTCACAACTTTCGCTTTATTCGCAATATCAAAGTAGATCATGACATTTCGGAGGAAGATAACGTCAAACTGACCAATACTCGGAATGCACTCCATCAGGTTGATATGGTGAAACTGACACCGCTCGCGGATTTTCCTGTCCACCATGAACATGCCCTCCTGCTCCCTGACACCTTTTAGGCAGTACTTGTGTAAATAGTTATCGGACATTGAGCCGAGGCGAGAGAGCGGGTAAACCGCCTGTGTGCAGGATTTCAAAACCCGTGTACTGATATCTGAGCCATAAACTTCCCAAGGACGTTTGCCCAACCGCTCAGCCAACAACATGGCGATGGTGTACACCTCCTCTCCCGTGGAGCAGGCTGCACTCCAAACGCGGAACTGATTGCCTGACCAGCTTTTCAACACCTCGTTGGAGAGAAAATCAAAATGTTTGGGTTCCCGGAAAAAGTAGGTTTCATTGGTCGTTAGCAGGTCGACCATCATCTGCATCTCATCAGGATGGTGTATTCTGTCAGCAACCCGCTGGGCATATTTGCGGAAAGAATTCAGTGACAACTGAGCCAGCCGCTTGCTTAAACGACTGGCTACCAGTGTTTTCTTCTCCGGCGCCATAGAGATGCCTGCCGTTTCAAAGATGAGTTTTCTGAACAGTTCAAACTCAGCATCTGAGATCGGTATTAATCCATTCATCCCGCCCCTTACATCTCTCTGCGCTTACTGTGGCACCATGGCTTTCTGGTGTGGGGAGCTGTCGAATGACGTATCCGACAACTCCTCGACGGACATTACCCGCTCAATGTTCAGCAGAATAATAAACCCGTCATTGTGCAGCCCCATCCGCTGGATAAATTCGCCGCGGATATCGGTACCAAATTCCGGCGCGTTCTGAATATTCTGTCCCGGTATCTCCAGGATTTCGTTCACTGCATCAACAAGCATTCCCATCGGTTGCGGGTCACCGTCAACAAACAGTTCAACCATCACGATGCAGCTGCGTTTACTCAGCGTGGCGACCCGATTGCCCAGCCGATAGGAGAGATCCACCACAGGCACCACATTTCCACGCAGGTTAATCACGCCCCTGACGCTGTCCAGTGTCATTGGCACGCGGGTCATACCGCCGACTTCAATGATCTCTTTCACGTCGAGAATGCCTATTCCCAGCGTTTCGCCGAGAACAGTAAAGGTGAGGTACTGCTGGGACTCCCCACTCAAATCAAGACGCACAGATTGGTCTGTTAATAGATTCGCCATACCCTGCCTTCCTAAAAGCGCTCAAAGTCCTTCTCATCAAACACCGCTTCAGAGGCTGCAAATTGTGACAGTGCCTGTTTTGATGACGCGGGGATTGTCGGACGTTGTGGCGGCGGTGCTTTCTCTACCCCGCTTTGCTTCACTTTGAAAAATGCAACCGCTTCCTGTAGCGCGGAGGCCTGTGCATTCAACTCTTCAGCCGTGGCAGCAAGCTCTTCGGACGACGATGCGCTTTGCTGTGTGGTTTTATCCAGTTGGGACATGGCAACATTGATTTGGCCGACACCGGCAGATTGCTCGTCCGACGCAGCCGCAATTTCCTGCACCAAATCAGCGGTTTTACTGATGCTGGGGACAATTTTCTCCAGCAGATTCCCGGCTTCTTCAGCGATTGAGACACTGTTGGTGGCAAGCTCATTGATTTCCTGGGCTGTCACCCGGCTGTTTTCCGCCAGTTTACGCACTTCTGCGGCTACCACGGTAAAGCCTTTACCGTGCTCACCCGCCCTTGCCGCTTCAATGGCAGCATTGAGGGAAAGCAGGTTGGTTTTGTAGGCAATATCTTCGATAAGGCCAATCTTGTTGGCGATCTCCTTCATCGCTTTGACTGTACGTTCGACAGCCTGCCCGCCCTGATCCGCTTCACCGGCAGCCTTGGTTGCCATTCCATCTGTCACCCGTGCATTTTCGGCATTTTGCTGGACAGAAGCGTTCAGCTCTTCCACCGAGGCTGTGGTTTCTTCAACACTCGCAGCCTGCTCTGTTGCGCCTTGGCTCAGGGTTTGTGCCGTTGCACTCACCTGTTGTGACGCACTGACCAACGAATCAGCATTCGAGCGCACCTGTTGAATAACACTGGTCAACCTTGCCACCATATCTTTCATGGCGGCATAGACACCGGTGGCGTTTTCCGCATTGTGGAAAGTGACATTCAAATCCCCATCAGCAATTCTGCGTGCAATTGCCTCCATTTCACGGGGTTCACCGCCCAGCGGTTTTTTGATCACCCTGACCAACATCCAAGAGAGAGCAATGCCAAGCGCAATGGCCAATACAGACATGATGACAACCACGGTGACGGTCATCTCATTCTCTTTTCTAACTTTAGGGCCAAGGATGTCCTGATCCTGCTGAACGGACAGTTTCACCTCTTCAGTCGCCTCTGCAACCATCGGCCCAATCGTATCCAGTTCGCTGGCAATAATGACGTTTCTGTCACGGATGATTTCGTTAATTTCATCCAACGCGACTGAGTATTCTTCTTTCGCTTGCTGGAAATCTTGCAACATACGGCGGCGTTCAGGATTCTGAAGCGCCTGATCCAACGTCGACTCCCTGCCAGAGAGCGCAACATCCATTTCTTTATGCGCAACATCCGCATCTTGCTGCAAATTAGAATTCAGGTATTTGACGACGAAAAGACGCGCTGTCAGTACCGTTTCCAACGCTCTTCCCGCCAAATACGCCGCTTCGGGGTCACCATCAAGATACGCAGATTCCATGATGTTGTTCATCGCCTTACTCATCGCAAACCCTGCGGGTTCCAGCTTATTACTGACGACTTCATCGCGCCTTTTCATGTAGCCGACAACCTTGTCAAAGGCCGCGTCATATTGCTCTGTGGCCTGCGTGATGTAATCAACCTTTTCAGCTCGCTCAGGCTTTTGGATCTCTTTTTCTGCCTCCTGCACCAACTCTTCCAGCAGGGTATGGCGCTCCTTGAACGCTTCAATGGCTTTGTCGTTGTCCTTCAGCAGGTAGTCTTTGGCATAAAGGCGGACAAGCAACATATTCGCCTGCACGCGCCCCGCCAGATTGGCGTCCCTTGCAAGTCCTCGGTAATCATTGAAACCGTTAACAGCCCGCTCCAGCCCAACAAATGCCGACACAGAAACGACAACAAGCATCGCCAGTACGAGCGCATACCCAATACTGATCTGGGCACTTAGCTTGAGATTTTTAAACATCATCTTGCTCCTTGGATCAGAAGATTATTTTTTCGCGCACTTCCCAGCACTTCTCTGAAAATCAGTCACCTTTCGCAATTAGAAAGTCGCAATCAGTGAGTCCCAATCCTGTTTCTGGTTAGCACCGCAAGTTTTTAGCGTTAAGCTTTCAACCGCTATGGGTGTGTAAACACATTTCCAGCGTGCACCTACTCTGTTTCCACAGCCTTTTTATCGACGCGGCTCGATGGCTCATAGGCATTTTCCATTTGCTCCAGCAATTGGACTTGTTCGCGTGAGAGCACATGGTTGATGTCCAACAAAATAAAAAACAGATCGTCTACCCTGCCCAGCGCCTGGATAAAGTCGGTATTGACGCCCTCTCCCATTGAAGGAGCAGGCTGAATATTGCTTTGTTCGATCTCTACAATCTCATTCACCGCATCCACCAACATGCCAATCACCTGTTTACCACCTGCTGGCTGGGTAATTTCCACCAGCACAATACAGCTGCGTTTGCCGATTTCGCTGTAGCCCTTTGCCATACGTGCAGCGAGGTCAATCACTGTGACCACTTCGCCACGCAGGTTGATAACCCCGCGGATGAAATCCGGCATCATAGGCACTTCGGTCATGTCACTTATCTCGATGATTTCGTTGACATCAAGAATAGAGACCGCAAATTTCTTACCGGCGATATTGAATGTCAGGTACTGGGTAAACAGCTCGTCGGCACTGTCTTTTATCTCTTCTAAGTCGATGCCATACCCTGTAATTAACTCAGCCATAAACAATGCTCCCGGAAGCGTTTCGAAATCGTCAGATTTGATTGGCGACTAAAGGCTCGCGCTCGTTTTTATGTGTGGCGAGGGTGATCAGACCCTGAACATCCAGAATCAAGGCAATATCGCCACTGCCCAGTACCGTCGCCCCGCTGACGCCCTGCAACCCTTGGAAGACCTTGCCCAGTGGCTTGATCACGGTCTGGAGTTCACCAAACAGCTGATCGACCACCAGCCCTGCACGGGTACGCCCAAAGCGCACCACGACAAGGCTTTCACGGGTTCTGGTGTGGGTGGTTGCACGTGGTACGTTGAAGAAATCACCGAGCCGTATGTAAGGCATCACATCGCCACGGAGATTGACGTAATGGCGTTTCTCATCCACGCCCCAGTGGTAGGCGTCCATTTCCACGCACTCTTCCACCATACTGAGCGGGATGACATAGCGTTCGTCGCCGGTTCCGACCATAAAGCCGTCGATAATGGCAAGGGTCAGCGGCAAGTGGATGGTCACCAAGGTACCTTTGTCGACTTCACTTTCCACTTCGACGCTGCCACGCAGCTCATCGATATTGCGCCTGACAACATCCATCCCGACGCCGCGTCCGGAAAGGTTGCTCGCTTGCTCTTTGGTGCTGAGTCCCGGTTCAAAAATCAACCGCATCAACTCGCGGTGTGTCAGGGTTTGCTCCGCAGTGATCAGCCCGTTGGCAATGGCTTTGGCGCGTATTTTTTCCACATCCAGACCTGCACCGTCATCCGCGATTTGAATAACGATGTGGCCAGAATCATGCAGAGCATTCAGGCGAAGAGTACCTTTGCGGGGTTTGCCTTTGGCTTCCCGGTCATCCGGGCGTTCAATGCCGTGATCCAGGGAGTTGCGGATAAGGTGGGTTAATGGGTCATTGATTTTTTCGACAACGGTTTTGTCGAGTTCCGCCTCGCCTCCTGTAATGACCAGTTCAATATCTTTGCCCAGTTCCTTGCTGACATCCCTCACAACGCGACGGAAGCGCGAGAAGGTATCGCCAATCTGCACCATGCGCAGTTGCAAGGCATTGTCGCGGATTTCCTCTACGAGATTTTCTACACCGGCAACGACCTCGGTTGCCTCCTGAATGTCGTATTTGTCGACCATCAGTTTCACAGCCGCGTTGGAGATAACCAATTCACCCACAAGGTTAATCAGCTGCCCCAAACGGTTTGCATCCACCCGAATGTAATGCGCTTCCTTACTGGCTTTTTCCCGTGTCACTTCCTGCTTTTTCAGCGCTTGGGACACCACAGGCTGGCTGACGACATTTCGCTCTACCAGTATTTCGCCGAGGGGTTTTATCCCTTTTTCCGGGTTGCCGACCGCCTCATCAATCGCATTTTCCTGCTCATTCAGAGCACCTTGCAGTTCCTGTTCAGTAATCGCACCAACATGAACAAGGATCTCGCCCAGCTTTTGCACCGCCCCTTCGGGCAGTTCTTCCAGCAGCTTGAGATAGCTAACCTGTTTGGAATGCGGCGGCAGAATGCGGATTTCACAGTCATCGGCGGCGAACTCAAACACAGATTCGATATCTTCTTTCCCTGAGGAGGTTTGCAGCGCGATGCGAAATGACAGGTAACAGCTTTCCGGGTCAAAGTTTTCGATTGGAGGCTGGCGATGTGTCAGCGTGGCGATATCAGTAATCGTCCCCATTCGCTGCAAATAGCGGATAAATGACAGCGGATCGATGCCATTTCGCAGTGCGTCGCTCTGAAAATCCAGGGAAATTAGCCAGGTGTCATCACAGGTATCGCACTTAGGCTGGACATCGACAGTGGCTTTCTCCTCATGCACCTTTGTTATTTCATGCGCCAGTGGTACTTCATGAGTCAGTGTTACCGCATGCGTCAGTGCCTGAGCTTCGGTTTCTTGCTCCGGCTGACCGGAAAGCCTCTGTAAGATATCTTCGCCCACATCCAGCAAATCCTGTGGGATTGCGTTTTCATCACCCTCAGCGACTACCCTGACCAGATTTGAGGTGTGGTCTTTACACTGAAGCAAAAGCGCGATGGTGTCGGCATCGAGCCCTCGCTCACCGCTTCTCACATGGTCCATGACCGTTTCAACCGGATGGGTGAAAGCGACGATAAAATCAAAACCAAAAATGCCTGCTGCGCCTTTGATGGTGTGCATTGCACGGAATACGCTGTTGAGATGCTCATCATCGTCAGGCGCTTCTTCCATGGCGAGCAGCGCATCCTCCATCTGCTCCAGTAATTCTTCGGATTCCTGTACAAAGGTGAGCTTTACGTCATCCGTCATTGCGATTTACCCCCGGCAGGAAGAACAATTGGGTCACCAAAATGCGCCGCCAGATTCAGGGTTTCAAAAACATCGAGTACAGCGGCACTGTGTTTGACAAAGCGCATTTCTTTTTTTAGCTGAGCCGCTTCCTGCCGCAGTGCGATGAGAATTTGGACGCCCGCACTGTCTATCTCGCTGACATTTTCCAGAGAGATTTCCATTTCGTGGCAGTGGCACAATTTGTCTACCAGCTCATTTTTCATGGCTGTGGCCGTGTAAATAGTCATTTCGTCATTGATACTAAGGTGACTGATGCCATCTTTGCTATTCACATCGATACTCATTCCGTTCCCCTTGCTACGAAACTCCGATTGCATTTCACGCTTATGGCAATACAAGTTTCGCGACAGCATCTAACATTTGTGGTGGTTGAAATGGCTTAACCACCCATGCTTTCGCGCCTGCTGCACGACCCTCACTGATTTTATTTTGCCCCGCTTCGGTTGTGAGCATAATGACCGGCGTGAATTTATAATTGGGATGCTTTTTCACCTCTTTCAGGAACGTAATACCATCCATGTTTGGCATATTGACATCGCTGATAATCAGGTGGATTTTTTGACCCGTCATTTTGCTTAATGCATCTTTCCCATCACACGCTTCAATAACGTCATAACCGCCTCCCCGCAAGGCAATACCAACAACTTTACGGATGGATAAGGAGTCATCCACAATCAAAATAGTCTTCGCCATTGTTTACTCTCTTTAAGCCAAGGGAATATATTTACGGATACTGTTCAGAAAAAGCTGATGGAACCTCCCTCCGCCACACCACTTATTTGTTTGGTATCGTTTGGGGCGTGTTGCCGGTGTTCATCCTGCGTCGTGTAGGTCATTTTCATCGCTTCCAGAATTTCATCGACATCAATATTTATCTGACTGTCGGCATTTTGGAGAATGAGCTGATCCATACTGGACGTTACCTGCAGGAGAATTTGACTGATACGATCCTGGAATTGGAGTTCTATCAGCATTTGTTCAATTTGACCTTGAATTTCCTGGTTGACGGAAAGCAATTGCTCTCCCTCCGCGACCAGACTTTTCGCGTAAGATTCCAGATGTTCAATGACCTGCGAGATATAAGCCTCGCTCTCTTCCAGGGTTCTGCCTTCCTGATCTTTTGTAGAAGAGGCCGAAGATAGGATGCGAGAAATAACTGCTTTTACTTCCTCTATTTTTTTCGCTATTTGCTCCCCTGTGCCGCCCGACTGTGAAGAAAGCTCCCTCACTTCCTGCGCGACAACCGCAAACCCACGCCCCGCCTCTCCCGCGCGCGCGGCTTCAATGGCAGCATTGAGTGCCAGTAAGTTGGTTTGATTCGCGATAGAGGCGACTGATGACGCCATATGGTCAAGGTCGCTGGTAAAGGCGTGCAGTTCTTCGATTTGGTGGAAAAGCTGGTCGGTGGTGGCGTCGTACTCATTAAGTTTGACGAAAATATTGTGCAGGTTGGACATGTCACTTTCGATAGTATTGTCGACCGCTAAGCTGCCTCCAGAAGCCGTGTTTCTGGTTTCGACAATCAAATCCACCAAATTGCCAAACCGTTCCGTCAGTTCATTGATCGCTTTTTCTGACAATTCCTGACAAGTGAATAAATGGCGTTGCCATAACGGCACTACACGTTGCCAAAGTTGCTTTTGTGTTTCAGCACTCAGTTCATCACATGAAACACTTTGCTTGAGTTCTTTATTTGCCTTTTTGTACTGTTCAATTTTCAGGTTTAACTTGCTTGTATTTCGTGATTGAAGCAATGAAATCATTGCAACAGACAGCAACCAAAGAATTGAAATTGTAGATTGGTGATTTTCAACCAGTAATATCCCAACAAAAAAAGCGATGCCCAGCACAATTTGCAAGACTGAGTATTTGTCGAGATTATATTTCATTGAACCCCCAAGACATTCCTGTCACCAAACCAATAACGTCGACATCCAATAAATACAGTTCATGACTATATTATTTATCTCTTTTCGACTGAATATAGTTCAGCAGTGACACCTCGCCATTTGATAAATTTGCATTTATTCAATAAACGGCGTTGCCTTGATCTCGCTCAATTTTAATTGGGAATATTCACACTCATGTGAAGCACGTATATTTCACCGTTCAAATTAAAAAGAAACCCATATTCTTCAATGACGTTCTTCACTTCCTTATTTTCGGTTTTCCCGATTAGCCAGCTTCCTTGCTGGCTTTTTTATTCCTTTTTCCACAAAGCGTTTATTTTCTCGCATGGAGGCCGTGGGTAATCATCAAGGCTACTGCCACCCAGAAACAGCCGATCACGGTATCGAAGAAGCGCCACTGCATGAGTTCTAAGTCGCCTTTCGGGAACAGCGCAAAGTTAATCGCCACCATTACCGTTACCGTGATCGCCAGACTGAACAACATATAGCTCTTACGCAGACTGAATGGGATCCAGAAGGCAAATACGGCCACCACAAGGGCCAATGCAGATTGGGGAATATATCTCACCGCAACGTACGCAATGATGATGCCTAGCAGTGTACCGACAATACGATCCCACAGATGATGCCAGGAAAGCCTGTCGTTGATATGCATAACAAACAGGATGGTCAGGCCAACCCAACCGGGTTGAGATACATGCAGCCAGTTCGCGCTTAATGTAGCGACCAGAATGGTCAGAGGCAGGGTAAAGCCATAAAGCGGGCCGTTGGTATCCCCTTTGATGATTTGGAAAAACTCATCATTGGGTGAATGGGCAGTCTCATGAGTTTTGTGAAGCCAACCTTGCAACACAATCAGTACGACTGCCAGCAACGCGCCGGAGAAATAGGCTTTGCCAATTTCCACCGTGGCAGGAAAACCCAGTTGCGCCAACAACAACGCCGTCGCCAGATATTTTCCGAGCAAACCCCAGTAGGCATGTTCAGGCTTGGGCTGCCCGGCAAGGAAGCCGAATATCATCAAGGCAGCAATAGCGAGGTATTGGTGCCCAACCAGATTCAGCCCCAATGCGGCGGCAAGGATGACAGCCAGAACGCCAACAACGATTGCGGTTAGCTGCTTTAACGCCTGACTGCGCGGATCAAGCAACAGGGCAAGCAAAGCTCCTAAACACATAAACGCTGCTTGAAGATATTGATGCGCCAGTGCGCCATAAAGGATCGGCAAACCCATGCCGAGGGAAAATAATACGCCTCTGGTGCGTTCGTGGGGATACATCTTGAATACCACTGTGACAATTTGAGATTGTTGCGAAAGCCAAAGCTGAATCCTACTCCCAGGCTTTAATTATTCCACTCTTTTTTGAATGACGGGTAAATGTATTGCACTACTGGGTAAGTTTGCGGACTAACGCTGGTCTCGGCGATACTCCCCTCTTTGGAAGTTTTTGACGGGATACAAAAATGGCAGACCTCATTGTCTGCCATTTCAAGGTATTAGCGTGCCATTACGGCCGATACCGGGTGTTAGGCAACAGGTAAATCGCTTTCGATAAAGTCAAACGTGCCGCTGTGAATATAAACAAGGCGGCAATCCTTCACGTATTTCACACTGTGGATTTGGCCTTTATGGATGTATGCCGTGTCACCCTCAACATAGATCTCTTCCGGGCCGTCTTTGATCAAAGTGCCGTCATCAATGTTGTAAAACTGCACACGCATTTCACCTTCACAGATAATGGTCATGTCATCGCCAGGATGTGAATGTGGTGGTTCGGATGTACCTGCATTCCAAGCCTCCAACATGGTTTCAATACCGTCCGGGTCAGTCGGCAATGTGCCCCTGAAAGTAAAACCTTCTGGAAGATCATCCTCAGTTTTGAGGTGGTTCCATACATCACTGGTTTGCATCGTTGCCCGTATTGTTGTCATTTCACATCTCCAATTTTTGGCTTGTTCAACGCATTGAGTGTAGAGAATCAAAAGCGCGGGACTGGCTCATTTCTGATCAAAAACGCCTGATTACTCGCTGTAACCCTTCAGGAATCCAGCAAAATCTCAACCCGCTCTTTCCCTCTGCCAATGTTTTTGCGTTTGAGTTTGATGTTACCGACTTCCGCTGTTCGTTTGAGGTGTGTGCCACCACAGGGCACTTTGGCAAAGCCATCCACCTGCCAGTATCTTCGCCCCAATGCTTCATCCAAGAAGGCGCTTTCAATGGGCGAATCTGCATCAAGCAAAGCCTGCGCCTTTGATTCCATTTGTGCAAGGAGCGGCGTGATATTTTCTGGCCACTCAAAATCGACCCGGCTTTTGTCCTCACTGATATGGGCACTTAGTCAAGTCGCAACTCAGATACAAAAAAGGCTGAACCACTGTCAGCCTTTTCGTTCGGGAGTAACGAGTTAGGTTACATCACACACTCTTGCGCCGCTTTGGCTTTATCAATCGCTTTCTCAATCAGAGATTGCGATTCTTCATTGCCAATCACAGCCATAAACTTGTTCAGCATCTTTTCTGCTGTGCTTTCTGAGGTCGCATCCACCAGGCAAGCGTAAGAGTTGGCAATCTGGTCGCTGACTTCCTGCAACGCTGATGTATCGGTGAAATCAACATCAACCGCTTCTTTCAGAGATTCAGCCAGCTCCTGGGCAGATTCCGTCGCACCTTGCAGGGATTCAATGTTCAACTCACTGAGATCAACAGATTCGATTTGCTCCTGCACACTGTCGACGGCCTTGGTTGCCGCTTCCTGTGCCTTATCAATCGCTTTGTTTGCTTCATCACAGCCTGTCAGTGCAGCAACAAGCATCAGTGCAGTGATCGATTTTTTCATCGTGGTTCCTAATTAACTTTCTGATACCGCGAACACTATACGCTATCGCCTAGCCAGATAGAATTAAAGCAAGCGCCGCGCTGAATGCTACTTCTTATTTAGCATCCATTCATGATCCGGATCGTTTTTGAACTTCCAGACACGTTTCGGTCCCGCCATCACATTCAAGTAATACAGGTCGTAACCATAAGGGGCGCCGACTGGGTGATAGCCTTCCGGCACCATCACCACGTTGCCGTCTTCTACCGCCATGGTTTCATCCAGAGTGCGTTCGTCGTTGTAAACGCGCTGGAACGAAAAGCCCTGCTTGGGATTGATGCGGTGGTAATAGGTTTCTTCTAGGATTGATTCTTCCGGCAGGTTATCCACGCTGTGTTTGTGCGGCGGATAGCTCGACCAATTACCCGACGGCGTAAACACTTCAACCACCAACAGGCTGTCAGCGTTTTCATCCCAATCAGGCAAAATATCGTGAATATGGCGGGTGTTGGCACCCTCCCCTCGTACTGACACTTTCTTCGGATCCGGTTCAATCAAACGCGCTTGGTGGTTGCCATATCCCGGCGCCTTACAGACCGCAAGTTCAACGTCAGTGTTGGCTTTTAGCGTCCACTCGTTGTCGTTGGGCACATACACCGCCCAGGGCGGGATTTGCTCGAAAATATCCATGCGCTCGCCAATGTCATGCCAGGTTTCCGTACCCACTGCGACATCGGCTTTCCCACTGAGCAGAACCAGACACGCTTCCTGATCGCCCGTGCCTTGGGTCAAGGTTTCCCCGGCTTTGATGTTGAACACTTCAAAGCCCACAAATGACCACCCGGCCGATTCAGGGGTGATTTTCAGGATGCGGCCGTCGCTGTCAGGTGCGCTCGGTTTAACCAGTAATTTTGACATTGTTTCCCTCCAAAAAATTGTCCTGCGGCTGGCGTAAATCCTCGAACCCTATTACTCAGCCAACCTGCGTTCTATGTATTCAAATGACTTTCGCATCTGCGCTTCGTCCAAAAACACTGTAGGGTCTGAAACATCGGAGATTTGCACCGTCGCAATGTGCTCCTCGAAGTAGTCATTGTCTCCGGAAATTAAGTGCTGGAACGTATCGTGTATGAGCTTGAAGGGATTATCTTCACCCAATGCTGTCATTAGCGGCACAACATCAGCCTGTTCACGTCTATTTCATCCAGCGTTCTAGCCATCGCTAACCCGCCGTTTTCAAGAAGGCCCCCGATGCCGCAAGATCCTTCAAAAACGCAATGACTGAGCTTATCCGTGGGATCCGCTGGGTGTTCTGGTGATAGACCAAAAAGAACTCCCGCTCCGCCTGCACTTCCGGCAATACCTTGATAAGCCTATATTCTTTATCCACAAGAAAGCCATGCAACATACCAATACCCACTCCTGCACGCACTGCCTCAACCTGGCCTGTCGGGGAATAGATAGACACCTGCGACTGCCATTGCGGCCAAACGGAGCGGGCGATATTCAACCTGTCGGTAAACAGCAAATCTTCCACATATCCAATCAAACAATGGTCGGCAAGCTTTTCAAGTGAATCCGGCACACCGTGTCTGTCGAGGTAATCCTGTGAAGCAAATAGCCCAACGGTGTAAGTACCGAGGCTGACAGACTTCAGGCTCTGCTCCATTGGCCGGCCAACCATCACTGCCAGATCTGCCTCCCGCCGTGAAAGGGAAAAACCGGGCGATTGGGGCACCACTTCTATTTTCAGTTGTGGATGCAATTCCAGAAGCTGGCGCAGACTCGGCGTGAGGATTTTGAGTGCAAAGCCCTCCGGCGCTGCAATACGCACCGTACCGCTAATGCTGTTGGTATCTGAACCGAACACCTCACCGGCAGCTTCAATTTCTGCTTCTGCCCTTTCCAAATACTCCACCAGTCTGTGCCCTTCATCCGTCAGGCTGAAACCTTTGTTGTGACGGATTAACAGTTGGGATTTGGTACGCGACTGCAAATGGGATAAATGACGGGAAAGGGTAATGGCAGAAACCCCAAGGCTTTCAGCCGCTTTGCCAATCTGCCCTGCCCGCGCCACGGCCAGGAAGTAGCGCGCATCTTCCCAGTTAAATCGTGGAGTACTCATCACCGCTCCTTGTGATCTATCAAATTTGATAGATCTTATAGTAAATATTTTCCATTGTTCATAAACAAGTTTAGGTCTTAAATGAGATTAACCCATCAAGGGAAGTAACCAATCGAAGGAAATGACCATGACTACTCTGGGTAACTACATCAACGGCGAACGTGTCGCTTCGGAATCAGGCCGCACCGCCCCTGTCTTCAATCCTGCTACTGGCGAGAAACGTCTCGACGTCGCCCTTTCATCGGCCGACGAAACCCGCGCCGCGATTGCCAACGCACAGGAGGCATTCAAAGACTGGAGCGCAACCCCGCCGCTCAGCCGTGCCCGTGTGATGTTCAAGTTTAAAGAGTTGCTGGAACAGCATGCCGACGAAATCGCCGAACTTATTACCCTAGAACACGGCAAAGTCTTCTCCGATGCCAAAGGCGAACTGACCCGAGGCCTTGAAGTGGTGGAATTCGCTTGTGGTATTCCGCACCTTCAAAAAGGCGAGCACAGCCTGAATGTCGGCCGCGGCGTGGACAGCTACAGCCAGATGATGCCAATGGGCGTTGTGGCGGGGATTACACCATTTAACTTCCCGGCTATGGTGCCAATGTGGATGTTCCCGGTTGCCATCGCTTGCGGTAACACCTTTGTACTGAAGCCTTCAGAGAAAGATCCTTCTGTTCCGCTGCGTCTGGCTGAACTGCTAACCGAAGCTGGCTTGCCAAACGGCGTGTTCAACGTGGTAAACGGTGACAAGGAGTCTGTCGATGTCCTGCTGACTGATGAACGCATTGAAGCGGTCAGCTTTGTTGGCTCAACCCCGATTGCGGAATACATCTACTCAACGGCATGTGCCCACGGCAAGCGTGTTCAGGCTTTGGGTGGCGCGAAAAACCATATGATCGTGATGCCAGATGCGGATCCAGAGCAGGTGATTAACTCGCTGATGGGCGCGGCTTATGGCTCAGCCGGTGAGCGCTGTATGGCAATTTCCGTTGCGGTGTGTGTGGGCGATGAAGTAGCGAACCACCTGGTGAAAGACCTGCAAGGCGCAATTGCAGAACTGAAAGTTGGCCCAGGTATTGGCGAGGCCATTGAATCCCACATGGGCCCATTGGTTAGCCGCCAACACGCTGACAAAGTGATCGGCTACATTGATGCCGGTGTGGAAGAAGGCGCTGAGCTGCTGGTTGATGGCCGCAACTTTGTGGTGACAGGTAACGAGAACGGCTATTTTGTCGGCCCAACCCTGTTCAACCACGTCAAACCCGGCATGCGCATCTACAAAGAAGAGATCTTCGGCCCCGTGCTGGCGGTGGTTCGTGTCGACAGCTATGAAGAAGCGCTGGCGCTGATCAACGAACACGAGTACGGAAACGGCACGGCAATCTTCACCCGTGACGGCGACACTGCGCGTAACTTCGCGGCAAATGTTCAGGTTGGTATGATCGGCATCAACGTGCCAATCCCAGTGCCAATGGCCTTCCACAGCTTCGGCGGCTGGAAACGCTCACTGTTCGGTCCACTGCACATGCATGGCCCAGATGGTGTACGCTTCTACACCCGCATGAAAACCATCACCGCCCGCTGGCCAACCGGCCTGAGCGCAGGCCCAGAGTTTTCAATGCCGACAATGAAGTAAGAAAAAAAATAGAAATAAGAAAGGGAGAGCAACTGCTCTCCCTTAGTCTTTGCAGCATTACTGATACGTCAGTCTGACGCACTGGCTCGCAGCGCTACCATCTGCCCTTTCACCGCCAAGCAATATCACCGAGTCGCCAACCGTCAAAGCTGTTCCATACGCAATACCTTCAGGCAACTGTCCCGCGGTTTCCCATCGCTTGCCATCAAACATCCAAACCGTATCGTCATACCGCTTTGTCAGGCCTTTGTGGCTGTAGAGTTTCTGTTGGCTGAAGTTGTGCTGGCTGCCGACAAAGTAAGCGCCACCTGCCACCAAGTAATGATTTTCCAACCGCGCGCCAAAGTGCCCGGCGAGTCCTTCGTGAGCGTTGTTTGTCTCTGAAATCGCCGGTAACCGCATCGGATGAATGGTACCGTCACCCTGAAATTGGAAGGCTTTGCTTTCCAAACTGCGAAGACCGGGCTTTACCTCCCCTTCTACCAACACAACCTTGTTACCGTCTTTGATGAGCGCAGCACCGCAGTTGGCCGGATACGGGTTTTGCGCGGCGATATGCCATTTCCCGCTCTGGATATCAAACTGCCAAATTTCTTTGTTCCAACCATAAGCCGGGATGGGGCGGGACATAAATTCGCAGAAGACAGCCTGATACTGTTCAGGCTCCCTAGCTGCATCCATTGCGCTGATTTGGCTTAAAAATGTATCGAAGGTTTCCTTACAGTAACCACCCCAGAAATGGAGTTTGCCCTCAGACATCTCACACGCACTCGCCCCCAGAAAGCCGACAGGAGCCTGAGTTGCCAGTTTTTCCCAACGGTTTTCGACCGGGTCGAACGCATAACCGTCCATCAACACGGCGGGAGGCTCGCCATTTTGCTCGCTTCCCGCACCTGAAAAGACGTAGAGTTTGCCGTTACACACCGCCGAGACCGCATCATTGCGTTCGGTGCCGGGGAAATCCGGCGCGGATTGCCAACCGCGATCAGGTCTTTCAAGGTCGTAATAGAAAAGCCGCTTTCCGGCACTCCCCAAACCAACATAGAGCCGGTTGCCTAACTTCCCACCAACGCCATGTTTTATCCCAACCGGAAGCTGGGCAAACTCAGCAATATGTAACGACATAACCACTACTCCCTGTTAGTCATGAATATCCACGCCAGAGCCATTCCATTCGAGCAAGTAAACCTTATTGCTGGCACTACGGTCAGCTTTTTCACCACCGGCAATCACCACACCATCATCCGTGGTAAACGATGCGCCATAAGCCAAGCCTTCTGGCAGGTTGTTTACGCGCGCCCAAAGCTCATTTTTCTGCACATAGATTTCTGGGTTGTAGGCTTTGCTCAAGCCTTCATGGGCGAACATTTTGCCACTCTCAAAAGCCGCTTTGGCACCGTGGAAATTCGCGCCACCGGCCACAATCAGTGCACCATTGCTCTTACCCGCAAACGCTCCTGCTACCCCTTCCTGAACCGTTCCGGCTTCAGGGGCAGGAAGTTCATGCATGCTGCTCCATGGCTGTGCTCCGCCAAAACGATACTGTTTAACTTCTGCTGTGCGTAAACCGGGCTTGATTTCACCGCTGACAAGCGTTGCACTCTCACCTTCCGCAACCAACGCAGTGCCACAGTTTGGCAGGTATGGTGATTGTCCAATCTCGTTCCAACTGCCGTTTTTCGGGTTGAAGCTCAAAACCTGGCGGTTCCACTTATAATCCAGTGGCTTCATGCCCATGTAGTTGTCGACGATTTCCTGCCAGCCTGTCGGATTGGTTTTTCTGTCTGTGGTGTTGATATCAGAGAGGTACTGGTCAAAGTAGGCTTTGTTGTAGCCGCCGAAGAAGAGGATTTGCTGATTGTCTGGAGAGAATGAAGCAGCGCCCAGCAAGCCTACCGGCGTTTTGGTTTTCACTTGTTCCCACTGGTTTGTTTTGGCATCAAAGCGATAAACCGTGTCGAACAAAATAGGCGATTTATCACTGGCATTGGCTTTGCCCGAACCACCGAAGATATAAATGCTGTCACCCAAGACGGTAGCGGTCGCGCCACTTCTTGCCGGGCCGGAGAAATCAGCCTGCTGTTGCCAACCTTTATCCATTTGATCCAGATCCAGCATGTAAAAACGCTGTTCCATGGAGCCCAAACCCACATACAGTTTGTTACCCACTTGGGCGCTGACACCAGATTTCACCCCTTCCGGTAAGTCCGGCCAGTGTTGATTGGCATAAGCGGTAGAGGAAAGACCAGCAAGCAAAGGTAGAGCCAGGGATAAAGAAGCTATTAATTTCATCGTAATGGTTCCCTTATTAGTGAAGTTAACATTTCACTTCTGATTGACCTGCAGCCATACAACCTAATTGGTGCATATTTTTTTATTTGATATCTATTCGATAAAAATATTTTTCATTGATTAGCCAAAATAAAGCCCACTAACGGTGGGCTCATGTTTTTCTTGCTGTCAGCGCATCAAAGGCATAACCACTTCAGCGGTTTCGACAACAGATTTCGCATACTCAGGATGGTTTTCCAGCAAAGTGTTGACCAGCACATCCACCAGCAACAGAGCACCAACTTTTGAGGAAAATGCACCGCCGGTGAGAGGCCCTTCAGGGCGGGCTGCTACCAGCATTTCCGAACAGATCGAAGTCAAAGGGCTGTGGCTGATGTTTGTCAGTGCCACCACTGGCACATCACGATGGTGAGCTTGGGAAACTGCGTGGATCACTTCGCGCGTTGAGCCTGAGCTGGACAATGCAAACCACAAATCTCCTTCCCGACTTCTTACAGCGTTTATGGCAGCAAGGTGTGTATCTTCATACATGGTCACACGTTTGCCGATGCGCAGAAGGCGAAACGCAAGGTAATGCCCGACAATGCTTGATGCCCCAACGCCCACGCAGCTGATGTATTCGGCGTTATGGACAAGATCACAGATACGGTTCAGTGCTTTACGATCCACCAGTTCAGCGGTATCCAGCAAACTGGCAACCGCACTTTGCGCTGAAACAGTGCAAATGTCCCCGGATGCATCGTTGGATACGCGCGGCTGGGACTGCGACAAATCTACCGCCAGCGCCATCCTGAAATCAGAGTAACCTTTGTAGCCCATGTCGCGGCACAGGCGTACGACAGTGGCTTCACTGGTTTCGGTATTTCTGGCAAGGTCAGTGATCGTTTGATACTGAACCTCGTTTGCGTTCTCGAGTATATAGTCCGCCACCACACGCAACTTTTTGCTGAGTGGCTCTATGTTGGAACGTAATCTGACGAGTAAATTTTTAGGCGAGTTCACAGGTGCCTCTTTTCCATACCTAGGGTGGCTAAAAGTAACAAAGAGCCTGCCACTTTGACACGTAATCCATCAAATTAATGCTGCAAAAACGGTGAATACGCAGCATGTGGGTGAAATTCCCCTCATGCTGCGACCCTTTTACATATTGATAAAACCTGCGTCGCGCATTTTCGCCTCGACATCAGCCTTTTGCGCCTCTGTCAGCGGGCGGATAGGTGTGCGAGGGTTACCCGCATCAATACCATGCAACTTCATTGCCGCCTTACCCGCTGCGACACCACCGTATTCCACCAGAACACGGATAATGGCAATCACTTTGTCCATCAGTGCGGTGACTTCTGCTTGATCCCCGCGTTTAAAGGCTTCAATGATTTTCAGGTACAACGGCGCTGCATAGTTATAGGTACTGCCAACCGCACCAACTGCGCCTACAGCCAACCCTGCAGGCAGGAACTCATCCACCCCAAACGGGATATCAAACTTGCCACCGGATACGCGAAGTGCACGTTGGTACTCGTACAAATCAACGTGATTGAATTTGGCTCCGGAAAGGTTCGGAATGCGGGCTTCCCCTTTAATAAGGAACTGTTCCAAATCCAGGTTCACGCCAGACATACCCGAATGGTAGTAATAGAAACCTTTCGACGGTGCCGCAGCAGCGATTTGTGCGCAGTATTCAACGAGATCATCCACGGATCCCGGTTTGAAGAAACACGGGCCAATCGCTGAGGTCGCCAGTACATCCAGCGTCTCAGCGTGGCGGGTCAGGTTCAGGGCGTCTTCAATGCTCAGTGCCCCTGTGTGGATGATAAGGTTCAGTTTGCCGTCCGATGACTTCACCCAGCGTTCTGCAATTGCCTTGCGCTCTTCGACGCTGCAGTGAATACCTTCACCGGTGGTGCCACACACGTAGGCACCTGTCACACCCTGCTCAATCAGCAGCGCGGCAATGTCGTCAATGGCAGCAAAGTTCACCTTATTATTGTGGTCAAACGGTGTATGGGGCGCTGCAATCAGACCCGTTAATTTTTCCATGAATACTTCCTTCTTAAATGCGTCTATCCGGTTGTCCAGCGTGTGTTATTGGCCGTAGCCAAGGAACAATCCAGGCAGGAACAAGGTAAATTGTGGGAAAACAGCAACCAGCGCCAGTACGATAAACAGTGGCACCAGCAGCGGGATAACACCGCGGGTCAGGGTGTGGAATGGAATATCACCCACACGGGAGACCACATAAAGCGCCATGCCCATCGGTGGTGTCAGGATGCCGATCATCAGGTTCAGAATCGCCATCACACCGAAGTGAACCGGGTCGATACCCACGGCCGCAGCAACCGGCACCAGGAATGGAACCAACAGCAGCAACAACGCGAGCGATTCGATAAAGGTGCCAAGGAACAGCAGCAACAGGTTGATAAGAAGCAACAATACCAGCGGGTTATCACTGATCGTCAGGAAGTAATCCGCCAGCATTTGTGGCAGTTGTTCACGCGCCACAATCCAGCCAAACACGGTCACACCCATCACCATCAATGCCACAACCGCAGTGGTATTCACGGTTTCTTTCAGCACTTCAATAAAGCCCGTGAACGTCAGTTGCTTGTAAACCACGGTACCAAGGAACAGCGCATACAGTGAAGAAACAACCGCCGCTTCCGTTGGAGTGAATTTGCCTGAGAAGATACCGCCAATGATGATCACCGGCGTCAGCAGCGACAGGAATGCCTCTTTGAAAGAGATAAGCTGTTCGCGGCGGCTTGCGCGCGGCAGTGTCATGTAGCCACGTTTTTTACAGATGTAGTAACTCATGATCATCAGCGCGATACAGCAAAGGATGCCCGGCACCGCACCGGCCAGGAACAATGCGCCGATGGAGGTATTGGAGACCACACCGTAAATAACCAAAGGAACCGAAGGTGGCACCAGAGGGCCGATAATGCACGATGCCGCCGTTAAGCCACCGGCAAAGTCATCATCGTATTTGGCATCACGCATGGATTTGATTTCAAGCTGCCCGAGACCACCCGCATCTGCCAGCGCTGAACCGGACATGCCGGAAAACAGCAGGCTCGCCATGATGTTTACATGACCAAGGCTACCCGTAATGTGCCCCACCATGGATTTGGCGAAATTAAAAATACGTTCTGTAATACCCGCACTGTTCATCAGGTGCCCGGTCAATACGAAAAAAGGTACTGCCAACAAGGTGAAATTATCGATACCTCCCAGCATCTGCTGGGCAGCGAAATTGATACCTGTGCTGTTGGTGACAATCAGGAACACCAGTGCGACAAATATCAGAGAAAAACCCACTGGCATGCCTGCAAATAACAAGGCCAGCCAGCCAAAAATTGAACCCGCCATACTGCCTCCTACCTCTGCGCTATCTGCGAATCAGCGCCAGCTTCGTGCGCATTGCCATTGAAAAATTGCTTTGAAATGCCAACCATTTTTTGCACTTGGCGAACCACCATAAACAAGCCGCCAAGCGGCAGGCTGTAGTTCATCCACTTGCTGGAGATACCCAGGGTGATCAGTTCGAAAAATGCCGTTCTTTGAACATGTTGGTAACCGAGATAGATGATGGCGAAGATAGAAACCAACACCGCAAATTCCAGCGACAACACCAGAACCAGCCGGATTTTCTCAGGCAGTTTGTCAGAGAAAAAAGTGATATTGACGTGCGTGCCCCGCTTGAGGGCAATCGCGCAGCCAATCAGAGACATATACATGAACAGAACACGCGCCAGTTCTTCACTCCATAAAGAGGGATCGTTGAAAAGCCAGCGGGTGACGATTTGCCAGGTGAGTACCAGCAAAAGAAGAACCATCAAAGGCACTGTGATGATTTCTTCAATATTATCAAAGAATTTTCGCAACATCTTGAGCTCCAATGGCTAGCCAAACGGCTAGCCTTCTATGGAATGGTCCTGCGACCGTAATGATTACATCGCTGCCAGTTTCTTAACGATTGGCTGTCCGATCTTCTCTTCAAACTCAGAGTAAAGTGGCTGCATCGCCTCGCGGAATGGGCCCAACTCTGGGTAAGTCACGTTCACGCCTTCGCTTTCAAAGTAAGAGATCAGTTCCGCTTCCTGCTTTTTCACAGAGGCAGTGTGAGCGGCACCGGCTTTCTCAACCGCTTCTTCAAGGATCGCTTTTTCTTTGTCAGAGAGTTTTTGCCATGTCGGTTCGGAGATGATCACCATTTGGTCATTCACGATATGGTTCGTCATCGCGAGGTTTTCCTGTACCTCATAGAACTTCATGGTTTTGATGGTTGGAAGTGGGTTTTCCTGGCCGTCTACCGCATTGGTTTGCAGTGCCAGATACACTTCAGAGAACGCCATAGGCGTTGGTGAAGCACCAGACAGTTTTGCGTAGTTCAGGTTCGCTTTCGCATTCGGAACGCGAAGCTTAAGGCCTTTAAAGTCGTCGATGTTTTCCAGCGGACGGTTAGACGTGGTTTCACGGGTACCGTTGTACCAGGTGTCCAGCGCGCGCCAGTTGAAGTTGGTCAGCATTTCTTCGCGTACGCCTTGGCCGAACTCTGAGTCATACACACGGCGCAGGTGTTCAAAGTCGCGGGTAACATAAGGGAGTGACACCACTTCGGCGCGCGGGATCCAAAGCCCGATACGGCCGAATTCTGCATACGTGATATCCAAGTCACCCATACTGAGTTGTTGCAGCATGGCGCGGTCATCACCCAGCTGTGCGCTTGGGTAAATGGCAATATTCATTTCGCCTTTGCTGAGCTCTTCTACAGTGTCCGCCATCAGTTTGGCTGACGTGTATTCAACCGAACCCACAGACGCCTGCATGCCCATTTTCAGCGTGGTTGCTGCTTGCGCAGATACAGTACATCCCAGAGCCAGCATAGCGAGAGTAATCTTGTTTATAGCCTTCATATTCTTCCCTTTTTAGTTATCTGTACCTTGTTTCACGGTTCGCAAAAATATTTTTCATTTCATTTGAAAAAAATCTTTACTGAGGATTATTATAGTCATGAAGATTATTTTCAAACCAACGTTTTTTGAAATGTGATCGTGAACAAAAAGTAGCCTAGGACAGGTTCTTCACCCGCGAGTCAGGCGAATGGAGGTGGCAGTGAATCGTCCTCACGCCCCTGAAAACCGTTTTTATACGAGGCCCAAAAGTGAAAGCAGAAAACTTAGATATCAACGCATTGCGAAAAAGTCTCCAAGGCCAGACGGTGGTTTCGATTCAACCCGTCGCTGGCAGCCCACTTGAAAACACAGCCTTCATTGCTGCGATGGCTCAAGCTGCCGAACAGGCTGGTGCAAAAGCGCTACGAATCGAAGGCGTTGAAAACGTTGAGGCAGTCTCACAAGTGGTCAATGTACCAATTATTGGAATTGTTAAACGTGACTTAATTGACAGTCCTATCCGTATCACGCCTTTTGTGTGTGATGTTGATTCACTCGCGAACGCAGGGGCGACCATCATCGCTTTTGACGCGACAAACCGACCCCGTCCGGAGAGCCGAGAAATCATTGCCGATGCCATCAGACACTCAGGCTGTTTTTCAATGGCAGATTGCTCAAACTTTGAAGATGGCGAATGGGCACATTCACAAGGTATTGATATTATTGGCACTACCCTTTCAGGCTATGTGGGTGGGAGCATCCCGGACGAACCCGATTTGCCATTAGTTAAGCAGTTCTCTGATGCCGGTTTTTTTACCATGGCAGAAGGCAGATACAACACCCCGGAGCTTGCAGCCAAAGCCATTGCTCACGGCGCAGTTGCGGTTACGGTGGGCTCCGCTCTTACCCGGCTGGAAGTGGTTACTCAATGGTTTAATAACGCAACACAGGCAGCAGGAGTGCGGTAATGTCTACCTTGGCTATCGATATTGGCGGCACAAAAATCGCCATAGGTTTTGTCAGCAATGGAAGCTTAATGAAGCGCCGTCAGTTCCCGACACCAAAGGTGCAAACCGCTGACGAATTTGCCAAACAGATTCTTGATAATTGCCGAGACTGGCTGCCGGATGTTGCCCGAATCGGCGTTTCGACCACAGGGCTGGTAAGCGAAGAAGGCATTAGCTCCATCAACCCGGAAACCCTCGCCTTTCCGTCGCCTTTCCCCCTCAAAGCCTCGCTGCAAAAACTCGCAGACCGGCCAGTGATGATGTTGAACGATGCGCAGGCTGCCGCTTGGTTTGAGTTTGTAAACCTGGATACGCCCATCAAAAACATGGCGTTTATCACCGTCTCTACCGGCGTTGGTGGGGGGTTGGTTATCGACGGGAAACTGCACAAAGGGACAACGGGACTTGCCGGACATATCGGACATATCGCCGTTGATCCTGATGGTCCCGAATGCGGCTGTGGGCAAAGGGGTTGCGTTGAAACACTGGCCTCCGGCACTGCCATCGAACGCATCAGCAAACAAATCTTCTTTCCCCCTGTTTCGAATGTCCATTTGTTCTCGATAGCGGATGAAGATGACATGGCAGAGCGCATCATCAGACAGAGCGCCGGCGCCATTGCCACCTTATGCACTAACCTCAAGGCAATTCTGGATTTGGATGTGGTTGTGATTGGTGGCGGTGTTGGTCTGGCAAGCGGCTATATATCCCGCGTACAGGAAGCGATCAATGAGAAACCCAATTTCTGCCAGGTGCCGGTCGTTGCAGCCAAAGGAAACTATGACGCCTGCCTGTTGGGCGCCGCATTCCAGTTTAATGAACTGAACTGATACTCTTTTCCCTCCCTTTTGCACTGGCTTGTCAACGTGACTCTGACACCAGTGCTTTTTTCGTTCCTCCCACACACCTGAAAACATCGCAGCAACAGACGATTAACAGTGCTAATCGTCACAACAAAATAGTCTCACTTTAAAATATTCCGATTATGCCTAATTATTCACCCGATCCTCATCTAAACGCTGAGGAGACAAACAATTAAGGGATAAAAAGGAACAAGTAACCACAATGAATAAAGGACTATTTTTCACTGCAATGCTGGTCTCTTCCGCTGCATTTGCCGACGCCGCCACATTGAATGTCTATGCATGGGGAAGCTACCTGCCGGAAGCGTCTTTGAAGGCGTTTGAAGAGCGCGAAGGCGTGACGGTGAATTACCTGACCTTTGAAAATAACGAGTCAATGTACACCAAGCTCAAGATCCTCAAGGGCACAGGTTATGACGTGGTGTTCGCCTCGGCCTACTTCATCGACAAAATGGGTCGTGAAGGTTTGCTGGCGGAGCTGGATCACGCCAAGATCCCCAACATGAAAGACACTGTGCCAGCGCTGCTGGGTCAGGCTCACGATCCTGAAAACCGCTACTCCCTGCCCTATATCTGGGGTGTAACCGGTATCAGCTATAACAGCGGCGAGATTCTCGACCCCGTTACCAGTTGGTCAGATCTCTGGAAGCCGGAATACGCGCAACAAGTCATGCTGATCGACGATATCCGTGATGTATTCGGCATGGCATTAAAGAAAAATGGCCACAGCATCAACACCAAAAATGAAGATGAAATCAAAGAAGCCTATGAGTCTTTGGTTGAGCTGAAGAAAAACGTGCTCCTGTATAACTCTGATGCACCACAGGTTCCTTACATTTCAGGCGAAGTGAGTGTTGGTATGCAATGGAACGGTAACGCATTCCAGGGCCAGCAAGAACTGCCAGAGCTGAAGTTCGTGATGCCTCAGGAAGGCGCTGTGTTGTGGATGGACAACTACACCATCCCGTCTGGCAGCAAAAATATCGACCTGGCACACAAGTTCATCAACTTCATGTTTGAGCCAGAGCAACAGGCAGAAATCGTCAACAGCGTGGGTTACGCCTCTGCTACCAAAGCCGGCCGTGAACTGCTGTCAGACGAGCTGAAACATAACACCACCATCTTCCCATCTGAAGAAGATATGAAGAAAGGTGAGTTCATTAACGACGTTGGCCCAGAAACACTGGCGATTTACGATGGGTACTGGCAAAAACTGCGCACCCAGTAAGAAGCATTGCATCTCGCTACTTTATATTCAAAGGGGCTGATGCCCCTTTGTTGTTATACCCAAGCAACCTGAATCCTGCATCTTCAGGTCGTTTGGGTATAAACTTACCCGAATGATTGCTTGATCAGCACGGGAAACTCATGACACAACACACCGTTCTATTCGATATCAACGAAACGGTTCTCGACCTAAATAGTCTGAAGCCGTTGTTTGTTGAAGCCTTTGGTGATGAAAAGTTAATGTCGGTCTGGTTTGCGATGTTACTGCACACATCCACGGTGTGTGCATTGACCAAGACCAAGTCAGATTTTGCGACACTTGCCGGCACCATGCTGGACGCCGTTGCAGCGAGGTTTAAGTTGACGCTGAGTAATGATCAACGCGGAAAGATGCTCAGCGGATTTGCCTCTTTGCAACCACATGAGGATATGAAAGCGGCATTGACCCGGCTGAAGGAGGCTGGCTACCACACTGTCGCATTCACTAACTCGTCTCTTCCATTAGTCACCAGCCAGATCACCCAGGCAGGACTTTTGGATGACTTCGATGACATCATTTCCGTGGAAGAAACCGGCAGCTTTAAGCCTGACCCGATGGTCTACCAATTTGTCGCTGCAAAGCTCAATCTACCGCTCTCCGCTTTGCGTCTGGTTGCAACCCATGACTGGGATACCCATGGCGCGATGTCAGCTGGAATGAAAGCAGCCTACATTGATCGCTCCGGTGCGCCCTATCACCCGCTCTATTTAAAGCCAGATGTATTTGAAAAAGACATGCGGGAGGTGGTTGAAAAAATCATCGCAGCGGACAAGGTATATACCTAAACAACCTGAAGATGCTCGCATTCAGAGGTCATCAATGCGTTCAATTTGAGGCAAAAAATAGGTCACCCCTACAGTGACCAAAAGCATGGAACGTTCTTCTTTGGTAGTTGCTTTTAACACATCAAGCCTGCAGGACCTGAATTCTGTGGCACGGTGAGCAGCCCCTTTATCAGGCGGCTGCTCCTTTTGCATTGTTAACGCTGACGCCACATATCAATCAGCGCCTGATAGTTGGCTTTCACCGCCGTTCTAAAGGTGTCGTCATTCAGATCCCCACGCATCCACTGACGGCTTGGTTCACCGAAAATGGTGCGACCAACAGCAAAACCCTTCACGGTGGAAGATTGTGCCGATGCCTCAAACCCAGCTTTTAGGGAATCTGCTGCTGCATCCAGCCCAAGTAGCACCACACCCCGGCAATGCGGATCACGGCTTTCAATCAAGCCATCAACCTGCGTCCAACCTGATGCAGTTAACGGCGGCAGTTTCCACCAATCCGGCTGAATACCGATGTTATAGAGGCGTTCCATCGCGCGATGATAAAGCCCATCCGCCACCTCTGGCGCAACCGGATTGTCAGTTTTTGGCAGGATAACTTCCAACAGGAGGTCGTTCCCCGTCTGACAACAGGCGCGATACACTTCCTGCAGCAGTTCTTCCTGTTCAAGCTGCAGTGCCTGCGCATCATCCGGGTGGTAGAACACCAGACACTTCACGATCTGCTCTTTCGGCCAACTGGCAAGTTGGGAACCGATATTGCCGTGTTCAAGGCGCAAAGGACGGGAACCCGGTAGTTCAATCGGACGCCCAATCCACCAGCGTTCAGCAGCAGTGTTGCCATAACCGGTGGCCGCATTCAGTACGTCAGTGCCAAATGTGCCATCGCACAAAATGCCTGCCTTGCCGACCAGATCAGCTTCCTGCGCCACTTCCTGCGCTGCCTGCCAAATCAGGTTTTTCAGGTGCGGGATGCTGGAGATATCAGCCCCTGCCTGCTGTGCCATTTCGACAAACTGCATACGGTGGTCAAATGCCAGAACGCAAAGTTCAGGCCACGCTTTTTCCCGTGTGGTAACACGGTGCAAATGGTTCAGGGCGTCATCTCTGTCCGGGCGTGGAATTTCATGTTCGTGAGCAAGGTAATAATCCAGCTCTTCACGGGTAGGCATAGCCGGAGAGCAGCCGTGGCGGGAAACTACCAGTGCGCCACACGCATTGGCATAGCGACAGCATTGTTCCCAGGATTCGTCATTCAGGTAGCCGCGAAGCAAGCCGGACATAAAGGCATCGCCCGCACCAAGGACATTCAGCACTTCCACGCGCACGCCTTTTACGGTGATGCCATCATCGAGGCTGTCACCGATGTCGCCGGTAAATACCGAACACCCCAGCGGCCCGCGTTTGCAGACCAAGGTCGCATCCGTCATCGAGCGAACCTCTCTGAGCGCGGTGACAGAATCAACGCTGCCACCGGCAATGTGGAATTCTTCTTCTGTCCCGACGATCAGGTCAAACAGCGCCAATACTTCCTGCAATTGCGCCGTGACCTTGTCGGATTCAATAAAACGGGTTTCACCGTCACCCAGTGAGGTCAGCCCCCACAATACAGGGCGGTAGTCCACGTCCAGCGCTGTACGGACGCCGTGTTTGCGGGCATAACGCAAGGCTGTCAGCACAGCTTCACGGGATTTGGGATTGGAAAGGTGGGTGCCGGTAATCGCCAGACACTTCGCTGAAGCGATATAGGATTCACTGATGTCTTCCGGCGTGATCGCCTGATCCGCACAATTGTCACGATAGAAAATCAGCGGGAAAGTGTCTTCATCTTTGATGCCAAGCACGACCAACGCAGTCAGCCGCTCTTTGTCTGTGATTAGATGACTGGTATCGACACCGACACGTTGCAGTTCTTCACGGACGAAACGCCCCATGTGTTCATCACCAACCCGCGCCAGCATGCCGGATTTCAGCCCTTGCCGCGCGGTGCCGTGTGCCACATTGCCCGACGAACCGCCAAGGTATTTGGCAAAGGTGCGCATATCTTCCAGTCGTGCACCAATCTGCTCTCCGTAGAGATCGACGGCGACGCGCCCAAGGCAGATAACATCCAGTGTTTTTTCCACAACAGTGCTCCCTGTTCCTAAATTGGATCTGAAATTATCTACGCCTACTTCAATCTTGGTCCGGGACCTGCCCTTCGCCCAAAATGAAATATACGTTTCATTTAATAGTAAGCATGAAATGAAAAAGCTGCAATAGGTGAAACGTACATTTCATTTAATACCCATTCTTCGTTCAGTACTGAGACACGATATGGAAAGCAGACAGAAAAATGCCGCGGTCATCGCGGCATACTGTCGTCAGGGAAAACTGACGGTTATTCGGAAACACCAACCGCTTTGTGGCTGTTAAGGGAGTCCAACGCCGCTTCTGCCAGCACCAACGCCATTTCGCCGTCAATGCCGCTGCACATAGGCTCTGTTTTTCCCTCCAGTACATCGACGAAATGTTGCCACTCCGAGATATAAGCTTCTTTGTACCGCTCCAGAAAGAAGTGCTGTGGTTTGGCAGCAGCACAGTTCTCTTCACCCCAATGCTCCACCAAATGCTCACGCACATTCCCGGCTTTTAGCATTCCTTTGCTGCCATGCAGTTCGATACGCTGGTCGTAACCGTAGCCGGAGCGGCGACTGTTGATAATGGTAGCCATCGCACCGGAGGGGAAATTGAGCACAATGACCGCATTGTCGATATCACCGGCTTCACCAATCGCCGGATCCACCAGACAAGCACCATGAGCCGAGACGGAAACCGGGTCTTCACCCATGATGTAGCGCGCCATATCTAAATCGTGAATCGACATATCGCGGAAAATGCCGCCGGAGACTTTCACATAATCGGCCGGCGGTGGCGACGGGTCACGAGAGGTAATCACCAGGGTTTCTGCTTTACCAATCGCACCGCTTTCAAACAACTCTTTGAGGGTTCTGAACTGGGGGTCGTACCGGCGGTTAAAACCAACCAGCATTTTCACGCCGGATTCCTCTACCACAGAGAGGCATGCTTTCACCCGCGCAAGACTCAAATCAATCGGTTTTTCGCAGAAAATAGCCTTCCCTGCTTTCGCCGCCTGCTCGATAAGATCGGCGTGGGTATCTGTGGCTGAGCAGATGCACACGGCGTGAATATCGGGGTCAGACATTGCCTGCTCAACACTCATTACCTCAGCGCCATACTGGCTCGCCAACTGCTGTGCCCCTTCGGTATAAGGGTCAATCACCGCTTTAATCTGTGTTTTTGGGTGCGCGGCAATATTCACCGCATGTACCTTCCCTATCCGTCCGCAACCGAACAATGCGATATTGAACATAGCGTCTCCTTCCTGCTGATATTTAAATGCCCCGTTTTACCGTCTTACTAAGCCAGCCAATGAAGCTAAGCATAGTCGGGACAAAACTCCGTCGCTGAAAGCCAATAATAGAACACAATTTTCAATTCTCAATAAATTGAAATGTACATTTCACAATATTTGATATAGTCGATACACGTGTCGTGATCATTGAGGAATTCTGGCTATGGAAACGGGCTCTCTAAACACCACTAAAGCGTTCTATTCGCCCCAAGAAGCAAGCGTTGATTCACTCACCAACATCTGCAGCCAAAGCACGTCATTGAAACACTACCCACTGGCTTCTGATGTGATGAACAATGTGTTGGTGTATGACGGTGATAGCTTGCGCCAATCCGATGACATCACACCCTTCCTGAATGAAATTGCGTTCGCTTTTCGGCAGGGACCTGGCGTTATTGCTATAAAACGCTTTTACGATGACCTGTCAGTTATCGATGAAATGAGCGAAGTGTTTGAACAGATACTGGCGGCAGAAAGTGGCTATGGCTCAGGCGATCATTTCGGCAAGCAAGGCCCCCAAGCCAATGGACGAATTTGGAATGTGTTCCAGAAAAGTGCCGATATTGCTCCCGGGGTATTCGTCAATTACTACAAAAATCCTTTACTTGCAGCCGTCGCAACCGCTTGGTTGGGGCCCCATTATCAAATAACAGCGCAGGTAAATATTGTCAGGCCAGGCGGGGCGGCGCAGGTCTGTCACCGGGACTACCACCTTGGTTTTCAGCAGCCTGAAGAAACAGCCCGCTATCCCCTTCATGCCCAGTTAATGTCTGCCATGCTCACGCTTCAGGGCGCGATTGCCCACACGGATATGCCAATGGAAAGTGGCCCAACAAAACTACTGCCGTTTTCGCAGCAGATGCCGCTGGGTTATATGGCTTATCACCAACGTGAATGTCAGGATTACTTTGAACAACACTGTGTACAAGTGCCGTTGGAGAAAGGCGATGCGGTGTTTTTCAGTCCGGCACTCTTCCACGCTGCGGGTGAAAACCGCACCACGGATTTCCACCGCTGCGCCAATTTGATGCAGATATCGTCAGTATTCGGCAAGCCTATGGAAAGCGTTGATCTCGCCCATATCAGCCGCCAAATCTACCCATTCCTCGCTGCCAATTGGCAAAACGGGACTTACTCTGAAAAAGAAAAAACTGCCATTCTTACTGCTGCCAGTGATGGGTATTCCTTCCCGACGAACCTTGATACTGATCCTCCAATTGGGGGCTTGGCACCGGAGACGTCAGAAACACTCCTCAAACGCGCTCTGGATGAAGGTATGGATACAGATACTTACGCCACCGTGTTGGCGCAGCTGCTGGAAAAGCAGCGGCCAAGGTAGAGCTGACATGGACTTCAACGCCCTGACACAGTCGCTGGTGACCGATCCCTGGTTTTATCTTCTGGGGATCCCCGCCATTTTGATTTATGGCATTGGAAAAGGCGGTTTGGGCGGCGCGCCTGGCATTTTGGCTGTGCCTTTAATGGCGCTGGCTATTTCGCCGACACAGGCGGCGGCAATTCTGTTGCCAATATTGATAGTGATGGATGTGGTGGCGGTTCGTTATCACTTTCGTAATGCAGATTACGGTGTGATCAAGCGGATGTTGCCGGGTTCGCTTTTCGGCATCGCTATCGCAGGCATCTACCTTTACGTGATTCCCATTGCCGGGCTCAAGCTCAGTATTGGCGTGCTGTCGCTGCTATTTTGTCTGCAATATCTGTGGCAACGGAGACAATCTTCGCCGCCCTCCGATAAGCCAAACACGGTAAAAGCGACGTTTTGGGGATTCCTGACCGGATTTTCCAGCACCGCTATCCATGCTGGAGGTGGCCCGGCGAGCATGTACCTGATCCCGTTACGGTTGGATAAGCTCAGTTTCGTCGCCACCATGGCGGTTTTTTTCGCCATGTTGAATGTGGTCAAGCTGGTCCCCTACGCGTCACTCGGTGAATTCGATACGACCAACCTGATGACAGCGCTTGTGTTAATGCCCCTTGCACCAATGGGCGTCGCGTTAGGCGTCTATCTGCTCCACCGTGTCAGCCAGTCACTGGTCTATCAGATTTGCTATCTGTGCCTTTTCCTTTCCGGCATGAAGCTGACCATAGATGGCGTGACTATGCTTTCTGGCTGAAGCGGAATGCCAGGGCAATTACCAGACTTTGTGCCAGACATAGCGTCGCGGTTTGAGAGCGGAAAGAATCCACTTCCGCTTCACTAATGATGAAATTCACATCCCCATGCGCTGCCAGCGGGCTGATTTGACTGTCGGTAAAGACGATTTGCTTCGCCCCCGCTTCGCTCGCCTTCTCGCACATGGCAACCGTTTCAGGTGAGTAAGGAGAAAAGCTCGCGCTGATAATAACATCATTCTCACCGATGCGCGCCATTTGCTCAGCCGCCATGGAGCCCAAGCCATCCACCAGTACCACCCGGCGTTCAAGATGACTGAGCGCGTAAGTGAGGTACATGGCAATACTGAATGCGCGACGCATGGCAACAATGTAGATGGTGTCAGCCTTTTCAAGCAGTGCGACAGCCGCATCGAGATCTTGTGGCGGTGTGGTTTCTGCCAGTTGCATAAGAGCAGACACATTGGCTTGGGACAATTCATGCAAGACTTGGGAAGGGGTTTCCAAAACGCCCTCGCCCCCTTTTTCCTGCTTCAACAGCTGAGCCCGCTTGGTGTAGCTGGTCGTCTCTTCCACCAGCTTTTTCCGGAATAGCTGTTTCATCTCATTGAAACCGCTGAACTCGAACGCATTGGCAAAGCGGATCAATGTAGAAGGCGGGACTTCGGCGTGGCTGGCAATCACGGCGACGGTATCAAAAGCAATGCTGTTGGGATTATCCAGCACATATTGAGCGACCTGCTGCAGGCGCTTGCTCAAAGACGTGTAACGCTCGCGGATTTGTTGTTGTAATTCAGAGAGATGATTTGCAGCTGCCATGATGTACCTATCTTTTGTGGTATCAAAGCAAGTGTAATCGTACATCCCCTATTTTGAAATAAACATTTTATACGGGTGATTCCGGAAACAATCAGCCCAAAAAATTAATGCTGGATTTTGCGCGTAGAGCCCCGTTCAACCGGCTCACAGGCCAGGGTGATTGATCTTGGCGGTAAAGCAGGGTCAGCTATGTGCTCAAACAACGCATTGATGGTGGAATCAATCATCTCATCGTTTGGTTGGCGAATGGTGGAGAGATTGTAAGAGCGGCTTTTGGCTAAACGGATGTCATCAACGCCGACTACCCCCACTTCTTCCGGTACCCGCAGCCCTATCTCGTAACGCAGCGCATCCATACCGCCGCACGCCATGATGTCATCAGCAAAAAACATGGCGTCAGGTTTTTCAGAGTGTCTGAACAGGCGTTGGGTCGCATCGTAGCCCGCATCGTAACTGAACTCGCCGCCTTCAACGACCTGCCATTCGTTGCAACCGCGTTCCATCAGGCGGCTGATAAACCCACGCTGGCGATCCACGGTTGCCGAAGTGCCAATTGGCCCGGCCACGAATGCCGGTCTCTTGTATCCGGCATCGAGTAACATGTCGGCGGCCATACGCCCGGCCAGCACGTTGTCACAACTGACTACAGTGACACTGTTTTCACTGGAATCGCGCCCGAATATCACCGCAGGTGTATCCTGGGATTTGCAGGCATCGACTAGGGGTTGCGGCAAGGATGCCGAGGTAATGATAAGCCCATCGACGTTATATTCCATCACCAGTTCTACCGCCTCTTGAATATCCATTTCGCTGTTCACATGGATAAGCAGAGTGTGGCAATTGCGCTTTTGGATTTCGGTGGTAAATCTCGCCAGAATGGGCAGGTAGAAGGGGTTGTTGAAGTCAGTCATCAGGATGCCGATCAGGCTGGAACGGGACTTAATTCCCCGGGCAAGGCGGTTAGGTTTGTAATTGAGCGATGCAGCAGCCTGAAAGACTTTCTCCCTCAAAGGCCGGGAAATACTGGCATCCGGGTTAAACGCGCGGGAAACCGCGGAAACGGATACCCCCGCAGCCTCAGCCACCTCTACTACCGTGACTTTTCGCTTTTTCTGTCCGGCTGGGTTTGCGCCGTTTGTTTTACTGTCCTTTGCCATAGAGTCTGCTTTCCTGCTTGCCGTATTACCATGGGTCATTCATTGGGTGACTCACGGGAATGAAATTGATTTCAGCTGATTTATCCTAGCCCAGCGGGTCATCATGCTCCACGAATTTTCCATTAGCAGTCGCTAAAAATTGATGCCTCCAACAACTGCGCCCGTTTCAGCATTCAAAACGGGCGCGTATTGTTCGCTTTCTTGCTCGGTTAGCGGTACTCGCCAGCCAGCTTTTCTACCATCTCAAGATTGTCCTTGGTCACGAAGCCAGGGCCAGAGTTGATGTTATTGGCAGGAACAACGCCATAGCGGTCATACATGGTCAGCACCATGACCGGGATATAGCCTTGCAGGAACGGTTGTTGGTCAATGCCCCACTGGATATTGCCATCTTTGATAGCCTGTGCAATTTCACCGCTCAGATCGAACGTACCGAAGTAGATTTTGCCGAGTTGACGGTTTTTCTCCAGAGCACGAAGGGTTGGGTGAGCAGATGTTGGCCCCAGTGTCAGCACGGCGCCTGTGTTTGGATTTGCACGCAGATACGCCAGTACTTTTTTCTCGATACCAGTAGGATCCTGACCCACGTCAATCATCTGATTGCCCAGTTCAACGCCCAGTGCATCGGCAAAACCCTGGCAACGCTCTACAGACGCCGGGTTGGTGATGTAATGGTTAACACACACAAAGCTTTCTACGCCGTCAGCTTTTGCACGTTTACCCGCGCCGAAACCCGCATCATACTCAGGCTGACCAACGTGCAGCAGCGCACCGACCGCTTCACTTTGCTCTGCGGTACCGGAGTTGATGGTAACCACGGGAATGCCTTTCTTGTTGGCTTTTTCCAATGGGCCTTTCAGTACTTCATAGTCAGCAATGGTGGTAATGATGCCGTCTGGGTTTGAGGCCACAGCCTGCTCAATAATACGAGCCATATCCGCCAAATCACCGGTTGTCGGGTTGCGGTACTCCACTTCGACATTCAGTTGCTCACCGGCAACATTAATGGCGTTTTTAATGGTGTTCCACCAGGAATCCGAATCCGGCGCGTGGCTGATCAAAACAAATCGTTCGCCATCCGCCATGGCAGTGTTTGGCACTAACGCCGCCATACTGGCTGCCATGGCCAGAACGAGGACGGACGCTCTTCTTGCTACAGATCTAAGTAGGGTATTCATCCGGTTGTCTCCAATTGCTGTCATTATTGTATCCATGCGGCGAATGCCAGAGGCTGCCACCCGGTTACGGCTCGAGTGGGTAGCTCCGCTACCCCTTTCTTACACTTGTTCGTCTTTCAGGTTTCCTTTCGCGTTAACCCGCCGCAGCGGCATCAGAACGTTGGAATTCAGCAAGCTCTGCTTCAAGGGATTCCAACTCCTGCCCGCCAGCCATCATTTCCAGGATCTCTTCGCGGGTAACATCTTTCTTCAGCCAGGTGCCCAGGCTCTTACCGCGGTTCAACAAGGTGAAGCGGTCTGCAATGGGATAGGCGTGGTGTACGTTGTGGGTAATAAGAATGACGGCCAGCCCCTTACCCCTCGCCCTTGCCACCACTTTCAACACATTGGCGGACTGCTTCACGCCGAGCGCGGCGGTGGGTTCATCAAGGATCAGAACCTTGGCACCGAAGTGGATGGCACGGGCAATCGCCAGACACTGGCGCTCACCGCCGGACATTGTGCCGATCGGGTGTTCGGGGTCGCGCACATCAATGCCCATTTCTGCCATACCGGCACGGGCAATTTCATTGGCGCGTTTGGTATCGAACAGATTGAATGGCCCGACACGCTTTTTCAGCTCACGTCCCATAAAGAAGTTGCGGGTTACGCTCATCAAAGGCACCAGCGCCAAATCCTGGTAAACGGTTGCGATACCTGCATCCAGCGCATCGCGTGGTGACTGGAAAATGGTGGGTTTGCCGTTCATCAGAAACTCACCTTCTGATGGTTTGTGAACGCCAGCCAGCGTTTTGATCAGGGTAGACTTACCAGCACCGTTATCCCCCAACAGACAATGGACTTCGCCCATTTTTACCTGCATATCAATATCTTTCAGGGCAATAACAGAGCCGAAATAGCGGCTGACTTTTTTCAGTTCAAGGATAAATTCTGACATCTCGTTTCTCCTGAATAATGATTCCGTAACGTCCTATCAGCGCGCGCTGGTCACTTTCTTGCGGATGAAGTTGTTAAACAGCACCGCAATCAGAAGCATCACGCCGAGGAATACGCGGAACCAGTCAGAATCCACGCCAGTAAAGAAGATACCCATCTGCACCACACCGAAAATCAGTGCGCCGAAGAAAGCACCAATCACAGAGCCATAACCGCCGGTAAGCAATGCACCACCGATAACCGCCGCAATAATCGCCTCGAACTCCTTCAACAACCCGCGGTCAGCCGCAGCAGAGCCAAACTCCAGCACCTGACAAGCCGCAAATACCGTGGCGCAAAAAGCAGTGAACATGAAAAGGATGATTTTGACGCGGTCAGTCGGTACACCCACGTTTTTCGCCGCGTTGGCGTCACCACCGGAAGAGAAAATCCAGTTACCGAAAGCGGTACGCAGCAACACAAAAGAACAGACTGCCGTCAGCAGGAACCACCAGACCACCACCATCGGAATACCGGTGACAACAGGTGTGCCGTCGGCGTAGGTTTCAATCCATCCTGACTGCCCCAGCCAGGTGAATAAGCCAGTACCAATTTCACCGCCAAACATCGCCGCCAGCCAATCACCTTCTGCTAGGTTACCGACACCGGAAATGATGGTTTTGTTTGTCAATGCGATAGAAAGGGCAATGGTCAGGCCGCGCAAGATAAAAAGGAAAGCTAGGGAAACGATGAATGATGGCAAGCCAGTGCGGACAACGATATAACCGTTGAGAAACCCAACTGCCATGGCTGCGACAAACGCAAACAGGATAGCCGCCCATACCGGCCAGCCCCAATACACGGCGGGAATGGCTATCATCATACCGGCAAAGCCAATCATGGAACCGATGGAAAGGTCGAATTCCCCGGCAATCATCAACAGACAGGCGCCCACGGCAATGATACCGAGTTGCGCTGAAACCGTCGTCCAGTTAAGAACACCGTCCGCATTGAACATACCGGAGTCCCATGCCACAAGCGCAAAAAACACAAAGACCAGAACGGCACCGGATACTGACCCCAGCTCGGGGCGCGACAACATTTTACTGACCAGAGAAACATTCCTGACGCGTTCGTCGCCCGGTGAACTGAACTTTTGCTCTGCCTCTGGTGTAGCTTCTTTTACCGACATACTTACCTCCAATCCATTTTCGTTTATGGCAGCGCAGGCAGGGAGTGCCACCTGCGCCCTTCCTTGCGTCAGGCAATCACTGTCTGTTCAATGAACATCCGGCTTTGCTCAGCGTCTGTTTTGGCATCACTTTTCGCCGCAGGATCCGTATCCTGCTCTACCGTGACCCAGCCTTTGAAACCAATCTCAATCAGCGTTTGGCGGACAGCATCAAAGTCCACACAGCCCTGCCCCAAGGGGCAGAAAATGTTATTGCCAATCGCGGTATAAAAATCGGTATCGGTTGCCACTGAGGCTTTCAGTACATCGGCATTGATATCTTTGAAATGTAAATACTTCACCCGGTCGCTGTAGGTACGCAGCACCTCACAAGGGTCCATACCGGCATACACGCAATGGCCGGTATCCACACACAACGACATCAGCGAAGGCGGCAAATCACGCATGGCTTTATCCAATTCGTCCCGGTACTCAATGAAGGTGCCTGCATGGGCATGCAGCGTAGGTGTAATACCGTACTCGGCGCAGATTTCACCGACGCCGCGCAGGGTTTCCATCATGGCATCCCATTGTTCATCGGAAAGACGGGTAGCCGTTTCCACCTGACCCGCCTGATCGGTGCGTGGCGAAGAAACATGATCGATAACCACCAGAAATTGTGCCCCTTGTTCGCGTAGAATTTCACAGGTAACGCGGGTCTTTTCCAAAATGGCGGCACGCTCTTCAGGGCGGTGCAAGTGCACAAACAAGGTGCCTGCAATCAATCCCAATTCCCTTTCAGACAAAGCTTGTTTAAGGCTTTCCGCATCCGTTGGCAGGTAGCCCAGCGGCCCCAACTCTGTCGCGCCATAACCAGCACCAGCAATCTCATCCAGCACCTGGTTCCATGGCGGGTTAGCCGGGTTGTCCGCAAATTCAATTCCCCATGAACACGGCGCGTTGGCGATTTTAAGTTCCAAGGCATTGCCTCCTGTCGTAGAAACACACTGACGTTGTTTTGTCCTGCGCCGGGCTTTAGCAACCACCCTTAACGCAACCTCTCGTTAACACTTTTTAAACAATTATGGTAATGTTTTCATTTTGTCAACGAAGTGAGCGTCTCAAAACTGCGTCAAAATGCACTTCCTAGCCTTTTTTTGCCTCTAATAAGCCTTGGATCACACTTTTTCATTTTCACCATTTGAAAACATTTTCATTACATGACTAGTATTTGAACAATTAGTCAATGGAATTCAGGAGAAGCACGGATGGGTACCATCAGAATGACGACGGCTCAGGCGCTTGTTCGCTTCCTTGCCGCCCAGCAAATTGAGCATGAAGGCAAGGTCGAGCCGCTATTTGGTTGTGCATTTGCCATTTTCGGCCACGGCAACGTGACCTGCCTTGGGCAACAGCTGTACGAGAACCAGTCGGTGTTTCCGACCTGGCGGGGGCAAAACGAACAATCCATGGCACTTGCTGCAGTGGCCTATGCCCGTGCCAACCAGCGTCGACGCATCGGCATTGCAACCTCCTCTGTCGGCCCAGGCGCATCCAACATGGTGACCGCCGCAGGCGTGGCACATACCAACCGCCTCCCCCTTTTGCTGTTGTGTGGCGATACGTTCCAGTCGCGGTTGCCAGACCCTGTGCTGCAGCAGACCGAGCATTTCTCCAATCCATCACTCACTGTGAACGATGCATTTAAAGCCGTAACCCGCTACTGGGATCGCATCACGACGCCTTCCCAGCTACTGGTTTCCTTGCCACAGGCTATCGCGACCATGCTGGATCCCGCAGACTGCGGCCCCGCCATGATTGGCCTGCCGCAGGATGTTCAGGGGCATGCGTGGGATTTCCCTGAAGCCTTTTTCGCGCCGCGCGTGCACCGTATCCGCCGTCCACAACCGGAGCTGGCAGACATTGAAGCTGCCGCAGAGGCCCTTCGCCGCGCTAAACGCCCAATGATCATTGCTGGCGGTGGTGTGGTTTATTCGGGAGCACGGGATGCCCTTATCGAATTTGCAGAGAAGCACCAAATCCCAGTTGTCAGCACCATCGCTGGCCGCACGCTTCTCAACGATGATCATCCGTTGCACGGCGGCCCAATTGGCACCACAGGCTCAGACAGCGCCAATCACATTGCCAATGAAGCCGATGTAGTACTGGCCGTTGGCACACGTTTGCAGGATTTCACCACCGGTTCTTGGACGGTATTCCGCAACCCGGATTTCAAACTCATCACCATTAACGTTGGCAGGCACGACGCCAGCAAACACTTGGCGCAAACGGTAATTGGCGATGCGCGGGACTCTCTGCTGCAGCTCGATAAACAGCTGGAAGCATGGCAAACAGAATCTAACTGGATTGAATATTGCCAAAAAGAAAAGGCAGCCTGGGATGACATCGTTAACAGCCGGACAGCCGCAACGGATACCGCCCTGCCTTCCTATGCGCAGGTGGTTAATAAGGTGAATTACCTCACTGACGAGGGAGACCGCGTTATTACCGCCGCCGGTGGCCTGCCGGCGGAAATTGCCATGAACTGGCAGACCCGCTTTCCTGATTCGCTGGATGTGGAATTCGGTTTTTCCTGCATGGGTTATGAAATCGCCGCAGGTTGGGGTAACAAAATCGCGCGGCCAGAGCATGAATCCATCGTCATGGTCGGTGATGGCTCTTACCTGATGATGAATTCCGACATCTACAGCTCGGTACTCACTGGTCACAAGATGATTGTGGTGGTGTGTGATAACGGCGGCTTCGCGGTTATCCGCAAGCTGCAAACCAATACCGGCAACACAGCATTTAACAACCAACTGGAAGATTGCACCACGGAGCGCGACTACCCGCTCCCCCGTGTTGATTTTGTCAGCCATGCCAAAGGGCTTGGAGCGCGGGCCGAGAAAGTCACTCACCTCAACGATTTTGAGCAAGCCTTCGCCCGTGCCAAAGCCGCCGACCGCACTTATGTGCTGGTTGTTGATATCGACGATACCAAATGGTCAACCTGCGATGCCTGGTGGGAAGTGGGGCTGGCGCAGGAAACCGATAACCCAAGCATTATTGAAGCGCGGGATAACTGGGAAAAAGGACGCAAACACCAGCGTCGTGGCGTTTGAGAACAACAAGGAGTAAAGGCATGTTTAATGAAGAGATGCATTTCGAAACGCCCATTCGCTGGGGAATGGTTGGCGGCGGCCGGGGCAGTGAAATCGGTTATTCACACCGCGCTGCCGCGCAGCGGGACAGACTGTTCCAGTTCGTGGCCGGTGCGTTGGATATTGACCCAGACCGTTGCCGCGATTTTGGCGTCAACCTTGGTTTGGATCCTGAGCGCTGCTATCCCGATTACAAAACCATGTTCGCGGAAGAAGCGAAACGTGAAGACGGCATTCAGGCAGTGTCTATCGCCACGCCCAACGCCACCCACCATGAAATTGCTAAAGCCGCACTGGAAGCGGGCTTGCATGTTGTGTGCGAAAAACCCGTGACCATTCATGTCGAAGATGCCATTGAACTGAAAGCACTGGCGCAACAGCAAAACAAAATGCTGGCAGTGATGTACGGTTACACCGGCTTTCCCATGGTACAGCAGGCACGTGAAATGGTTCAGCGCGGCGATATTGGTGCGGTGCGCGTGGTGCAGATGTCCTTCGCCCATGGGTTTCATAACACCGAAATTGAAAAAAACAGCCCGGGTGCAAAATGGCGCATGAATCCGGAAGTCTCTGGGCCCAGTTTTATCATTGGTGATTGCGGTACACATCCTTTCTACATGGCAGGCATGATCACCGGGCTGAAAGTGAAATCCCTGATGTGTTCGCGCCAGAGCTTTATTCCTTCCCGCGCGCCCTTGGAAGACAACGCCCACATCGTCTTCCAATTTGAAGGTGGTGCCGTCGGCACGTTATGGGCGAGCGCGATCAACAGTGGCTCCATGCACCAGCAGAAAATCCGCATCGTCGGTGAAAAAGCGAGCCTTGAGTGGTGGGACGAATATCCCAACCAGCTTCGTTACGAAGTTCAGGGCGAGCCGGTACGGATTCTGGAACGCGGTATGGGCTATCTCTACAACGATGATCCGGGTGTCAGCGCAAACCGTCAGGGTGGCGGCCATGCTGAGGGCTTTTTCGAATCATGGGCGAACCTTTATCACCGCTATGCACTGGCAATTGACGCCTTTGACCGTGGCGATCACGCCTTCCTGGAAACCCATTGGTATCCGGATATCGACGGCGGCATTGATGGCGTGAAAATGGTGAACGCCTGTGTCCGGTCAGCGGATAACGGCGCAGTGTGGGTGGATTATGACTGAGTCCATCCAACTTTCCGGCTGGGAAGCGAATAACGACCGCGACATCGACGTTATTTGTCTGGGTCGCGCTGGGGTTGATTTCTATGGCGCCACAGACGGCGCAGATTTTAACGCTGAGCCAGGCTTTAAAAAGTGTGTCGGCGGTTCCCCGGCCAATGTGGCTATTGGATTAGCAACGCTTGGAGCCAAGGCTGGTTTTATTTCCTGCCTGACCGACGACGCACAAGGCCGCTACGTGCGCGCCTACATGGAAGGCAAAGGCATCAATCTCGACGGTGTGGCGACACTCTCCGGAGAATATCGCACAAGCCTTGCCGTTGCAGAACTTCGCCCAGAGCCAGAGGTGGTGATCTACCGGAACAACGCCGCTGATCTCGCTTTGTCGGTGGAACACATTGACAGCCATTTCATCAGTAATGCCCGCTGTCTGTTCGTTTCCGGCACCGCGCTTTCCACCAGCCCTTCACGGGAAGCGACCATCTGTGCCATGCAAATGGCACAGATGGCAGGCACTTTGGTTGTGCTGGATCTCGACTATCGCCCTTACTCATGGGCATCCGCTGAAGATCCTCCTCATCTATACCGACTCGCGGCCTCGTTCAGCGATGTGGTGATCGGCAACCGCGAAGAATTTGCAGTCATGGGATTCCCTCATGACATTGAAGAAAGACATGTCAGTGCGGCTTCGGAACTTCTAAGTGGCAACACAGAACTTGTCATTGTCAAAGGCGGCGCGGAAGGGTGCGAAGTGTTCGGGCTGGACGGTAACAACAATCTCACCGGCCTTTCTCAAGCAATATTTCAGGTAGAAGCGCGAAAACCCTATGGTGCAGGCGATGCCTTCGCTGCTGCCCTTTTATTTGGTTTGCTGAATAACTGCACATTACAAGATGCCGTTGCCATGGGCGCCGCCAACGCCGCTATCAATGTCACCGGCGATACTTGCGCCGATGCCATGTCGGATCTCGAATCCCTCAAAGCTTTCATGCTGAGTCGCAGCTACCAATTCTCAAGCACCGTCTTAAACCAAGGTGTGACAACGTCACATAAAGTAATCAAGGAGTGAATCATGGGTAAGCACATCCCCCCTTTCGACAACCGCAACGAGCCAGTGATTGGCGTGAATGACGACACCACTCCTCTGTGCTACTTCAACCCGGTGAAACTCTCGCAAGGGGAAACTTATCAATACCAACTCGAAGGTTATGAATCAGCCGTTGTGTTGGCGGGCGGCACCTGCGACATAACAGTCGATGGCGAAACCTTTGCAAGTATCGGAAAGCGCAAATCGGTTTGGGATGGTGACCCTGCCGCGGTCTATGTGCCAGTTGGCAGCACCGCGCTTATTACCTGCGTTTCTGAGACGGCGGACGTGTTGGTTGCGGGTGGGCGCTACGAACCGGAAGAAGGTCGCGAGTTTGCGCCTTTCGCCGTGCAACCGGAAGAGACTGACAAGGTGCAGTACGGCAGCGATGACACCAAAACCCACCGCAAAATCAAGCATGTTCTCGGTCAGAAAAATGCCGATAAACGTGGGCGATTGCTGGTGAGTGAACTCTTTACCGTCGGCGCGGGAGGCTGGTCTGGTTTTCCACCCCACAAACACGATGAAGAACGCCCACCGATGGAAACCCGTTATGAGGAGGTTTACCAGTTCCGTTTCAATCCGGATCATGGCTTTGGGGCGCAGTTCCTTTACGAACATGAGGACGATTTTGGGCCGGTCTACCATGTGCGCACTGGCAGCGTGATTGCGATAGACAAGGGCTATCACCCTTCTGTCGCCGCCCCAGGTTACGAGATGTACTACTTCACCATTATTGTCGGCGAGAAAAATCCTTCTCTGGTGCAATACTTCGATCCCCACCATGAGTATCAGGTTCATACCATTCCGGGCATCAAAGACATGATTGCCAAATTCAAATAGCGGGAGTCCATCATGCTGGTGAATTTAACCGATTTGCTCCCTGCCGCAGCCGCCTCCGACGGCGCTGTCGCCTGTTGCAACGTGTTTGGCATTGAAGAAGCGCAGGCAGTCATTGCCGCGGCAGAGACACTGGATCTTCCGGTGATCCTGGCCGTAAACAAAGACATGGTGGATTTGGCAGGTGTCGAAGCCATGGCGGGGTTGTTATTGCCGATGGCGAAAGCCAGCACATCCAGAGTGTGTGTGCACCTCGACCACTGCTATGAAGAAGCGATTGTTTACCGCGCTATCCACGCTGGGTTCAGCTCCGTGATGTTTGACGGCTCCCAGTTGCCATTGGCAGAAAATATACGCCGCACCCAACAGGTGGTACAGGTCGCCCATGCCGTGGGTGTATCCGTCGAAGGTGAATTGGGCTCCGTCCCCTATCAAGAAGGTCGGGATCACATTAAATCTGCCCTCACCCTGCCGGATGAAGCTGCCGTCTTTGCTGTGCAGAGCGGTGTGGATGCCATGGCCATTTCCATCGGCAACGTCCACCGCATGACCGAAGCGGGCAGCCCGATTGACTACACTCTGCTCGAAGAGATTGAAAAGCTGACACAGTTACCACTGGTGATCCATGGCACTACCGGCATCGCTGAAAGCGATTTACGCACCCTCAAAACACACAGAGTGGCTAAATTCAATGTAGGCACCACGCTTCGCATGGCGTTTGGCAATGCCATCCGCAGTGAAATGGAAGTGTCACCGGATAAATATGACCGCCAGTATTTCGCTTCCCGCGCTTTGCCAGCACTCAAGGAAGAGGCAATGCGGGTTCTGACACTGCTGGCACCTAGCCGCTAATTCATCATCAACAAGGAGAGAGCATGAGCAAGGCAACTAAAACGCTGGGACGCAGACTGAGACTGGGCGTGATTGGCGGAGGGCCAGATTCCTTTATCGGCGCAATTCACCGCTCGGCCGCCACCATGCACGAGGAGTTTGAAGTCGTTGCCGGTGTGTTCTCCTCTAACCCTGAGCGCTCTGTTGAAGCAGGAAAGGCCATGGGCATTGCTCGCCCTTATGCCGACCCGTATGCACTGTTCGAAGGGGAAGCCGCTCAAGCTGAGCCTATCGACGCCCTTGCTATCATGACGCCCAACAATAGTCACTATGCATTGGCATGCCAGGCGCTTGAAGCCGGGCTCCACGTTTTCTGCGAAAAGCCCCTGACGATGTCAGAGCAGGAAGCCGTCGAACTAGTTGCACTGGTCAAACGCACCGGGAAACGCTTTTGCGTCGCCTACGGTTACAGCGGCTATGCCATGGTTAGACAAGCGCGGGATATGGTCGCGTCTGGTGATATTGGCGACATCACTATGGTGCAAAGCAATTATGTTCAGGGGCACCTTGCCGAACTTACAGAAGCTGAACGCAATGGCAACAACTGGCACATGGATCCTTCCATTGCAGGGCCATCGCTGATCCTCGGCGATATCGCCACCCATAGTTATCACCTGACATCCTATGTTGTCGGCATGGAAGCGAGCGAATTGGCTGCGGATGTGACCTCCGTTGTTGAAGGCCGTGCGGCCGACGATTACTGCGGCATTTTGCTTCGTTATCCCAACAAAGCACGTGGTGTTTTCTGGGTGACGCAAGCCGCTGCAGGGGGTGTGCATGGACTCAGCTTTACGGTTTACGGCACCAAAGGCGGGCTTGAGTGGCATCAGGAACAGCCAAACGAGCTAATCGTCAGGCCAATCGACAAACCTGCCTATATCCTGACAAAGGGCGGCAACGGTTTATCCGCCGCAGGCCGTCACGGTGGTCATGTTGCTATCGGACACCCTGAAGGTTACCGCGAAGCGTTTGCCAATCTGTATCTGGATTTTGCATCTAACATCATCGATGACATGACAGGCACACGGCCCGATCCGCTCACTTTGTGGAACCCGACTGTAGAGGATGGTGCAAATGGCATGGCCTTCGTTTATGCCGCCGTCCGTTCCCGGGACAACGAAGGTCTGTGGGAAACGCTAAATACGGTATGACCCCAAATGCACTAAGATAAATACGCATCACTTTGTTCAAATTTGCGGCACGCGTGACGAATGTTTAGCCGCAAATGAATAATTTGAATTGAAAATATTGACCTTACCTTAGGGGTAAGGTTTACACTCTCACTCAGTTTGTTTAACCATTGTAGTCAGATGCGTATATCCAAAATCAGAACATACTGGATTTCAATCTTCAGCGTGATAGCCATGCTGATGTCCGGTATTGCGTCTGGCGCAACCATGACCATGATGGATATGCAGCCCCAGCAACATCAATCGATGAGCGGCTGCAGTATGGAAACAATGGCTGATAACCCGCACGCCAAGCACATGGCGAAGGTTGCCCAATCCGCACCTGAGTGCGGTTCAGAATCCGGCATGAGCCACGACTGCTGCCCAGCCACCTGTTTCAGCGCATTCGCGTTTCTGACCACAGAATCCCAATCCCCACAGCATAAAACCAAGCTGGCACTGATCAACTCTGATCAGCGCATCGCTATAATCGAACGCCCCCAATCTCTCTACCGACCACCGATAGCCTAAATCCAACACATCCAGATTCGTTTGAAATCAACGCACGTAGCGCTGATGGTGAGTTATAGCATCGCTATATCCGCGCTTTCCTGACGCTACCTGAATTTCAAATCGATTGGATCACCTGCTGTTCTGCGCCACTACACGGCGTGGAGTGTGTTTTCGCGTCATCTTTCGGCGCGTAGAAAATGGATTTAGCTATGACATTCAAACCTTGTTTGCTGGCGCTTTCTGTCAGCACAATGGTCTTGGCGGCATCCCCCGCACAAGCCCATAACGCTTCAGTGCAAATGAGCCCGGTTGCCAGCCAGACTTCACTGACACAACTGATTGAGAAAGCGTTGGCTTATGACGCCAGCCGCAAGCAGTTTTATGCCCAATCCGAGGCCATGCGCGAATCTGGCATTGCCAGCGCAACCCTGATGGACCCTAAGCTCAAATTCGGCGTAGGAGGTCTGCCAACTGACAGCTTCCGCTTCGATCAAGACCCAATGACTAACATTTCCGTTGGCCTGATGCAGCAATTCGAACGCGGCGATACCCTTTCGCTGCAGGAGAAAAAAGCCAACCAGCAGGCTGATGGAATGTCGCTGCAAATTGCTGCCCGTGAACGTGAAGTTGCCAATGCCATTACGCAACTTTGGCTGGAACTCGGTTATCAGCAACAGGCGGAATCAATTCTGAAAGAAAACCAGCGCCTGATGCGTGAACTGGCAAACTTCATTCAAACGAATTATTCGATTGGAAAGAATGAAGCGCAGGATCTGCTGAACGCCCAGCTTCAGGTCAGCAAGCTGGATGAAAAACTCCAGGCCAATGCCCAAATGCAGCGTCGCATTACCTCCCAGCTTTCTGAATGGTTGGGTGCGGAGTGGCTGCAACATGCCGGAAAACTGCAAACCTCAAACCAGCTGCCATGGACAACTCTGGCTGAGCGTCTTGGCAATACAAACCAGACCAAACACTTCACCCTGCTGGCTGATCATCCCATGGTAAAAATGGCAGATACCGCCATCGCCGTGAGCAAAACCCAGGTCGATTTGGCCGAACAAGCCTACGCCCCTCAGTTCGGGGTGGAAGTGATGTATGCCTACCGCCAGGCAAATGGCATGAATGGTCAGCCAGCACCGGATTTGGTCAGCGCTTATGTGACGCTCGACATTCCTCTGTTCACCGAAAACCGTCAGGACAAAACCCTTGCTGCCGCCCAGTATCAAGTCGGTGCAAGCCAGTCCCAGAAAGATCTTCTCCTCGCCCAGATGAACGCCAAGGTCAATGCCTTGCTGGTTGACCGCGAGAACCTGGAACAGCGCCTCTCCCGCTACAACAACACCCTGATTTCGCAGGCCAAAGCCCGCACGCAGGCGGTTGAGCGCGGATACCAGAACAACACGGCGCAATTCAGTGATGTGATAGCAGCAACCAGTGACGAACTGGCGCTCGCGCTGGAAAAACAACGCCTTATCACCGATCTGAATCTGGTCAGCAGCAACCTCGCCGCTTTGTTGGGTGGCTTTGACTACCAAACCAGCACACCTGTCATCCAGACAATGAACCAGTGATCAGTTAACGAGGAAAAGAACAATGAAAACAATGCAAATTGCCACACTGGCGTTACTGATCGGTGGTGTTTTGGGATACAGCGCGAACCAATATATCGCGAGCCAAGGCCATGATATGTCAGCAATGGCAGAAACCACGGAAGAGAAAGGCTCAGGCGAGCCCCTGTACTGGGTAGCGCCAATGGACCCGAATTACAAACGCGACAAGCCGGGCAAATCGCCGATGGGCATGGATTTGATCCCGGTCTACGCCGAAGACCTAAACGGTGCAAACGACAAGCCGGGCACGGTCAAAATCGACCCATCAGTAGAAAACAACCTTGGAGTAAAAACCGCAGCCGTTGAAACTGCAAAGCTTTCACCACGCATTGAAACCGTTGGCTACATTGCCTTCGATGAAAGCCATTTGTGGCAGACTAACGTGCGTGTCGCGGGCTGGGTTGAAAAGCTCTACATCAACGCCGTTGGTGAAAAAGTCTCAAAAAATGACGTGCTCTTTACCCTCTACTCCCCTGAGCTGGTGAAAGCGCAGGAAGAGTTGCTCAACGCATACCGCACTGGACGCAATGGTCTGATGAAAGGCGCGACAGAGCGTCTGGTTTCGCTCGGTGTCGACCGTGACCAAATCCAACAAATCATCAAACGCGGCAAGGCGTCACAAACCATTGAGATCAAAGCCCCTGCTGATGGTGTCATTGCCAGCCTCAACATCCGTGAAGGCGGCTATTTGTCCCCTGCTCAGGCGGTGATAAGTGCTGGCCCGCTTGATAACGTTTGGGTAGATGCCGAAGTGTTCGAACGTCAGGGCCACTGGGTGACCGCTGGCAGCAACGCCACTATGACGCTGGACTCGCTGCCAGGGGAAACATGGCAAGGCACCGTCGATTACGTCTACCCGATCCTTGACCCGAAAACCCGTACCCTGCGTGTACGCCTGAAATTCGCCAACCCGGAAGGTGAACTGAAACCCAATATGTTCGCCAATATTGCGCTTCAGCCGGTCACTGACGAAGCCGTGCTGACCATCCCTAAATCATCAGTGATCCGCTCCGGCGGCATGACCCGTGTTGTGCTGGCGGAAGGCGAAGGCAAATACCGCTCTGCCCGCATCGAGGTAGGACGTGAAGCTGGTGATCGCATTGAAGTATTGCAAGGCCTGAACAACTCAGACCGCATTGTCACGTCTGCCCACTTCCTGCTCGACTCTGAATCCAGCCAGTCCGCCGACTTGGCAAGAATTAACGGCGTTGAGCCTGCAGCTGAAACCCAATGGGCGAAAGGTGAAATCACCGACGTGATGATGGGTCACCGTATGCTCACCATCAACCACGAACCGGTTCCGGCGTGGAACTGGCCGGGTATGGTAATGAATTTCACCTTTGCGGAAGGCGTTGACATGGGCGAGCCAAGCGTTGGGCAAGCCATTGAGTTTGAAATGCAAAAAGGCGCTTCCGGTCAGTATGAAATCGTCGATTACAAGCTGAGCGAAGCCAGCACTCCGGCGGAAGTCTGGATCGACGGTGACATCTCCATGCTGATGGCGGATTTTGGCATGATCACCCTTTCCCACCAGCCGGTATCTGAATGGAACTGGCCGGAAGGTGAAATGAACTTTTCCGTAGACGGCGGCGTTGAACTTGGCAGCTTTGCTGAAGGCCAGTCTGTGCGTTTTCTTGTTGCCAAAAATGGCAGCGACTATGTACTGAAAGCCCTTGAACAGAAAGGAGGCAATAAATGATTGGCGCCATTATTCGCTGGTCGATTGCCAACCGTTTTCTGGTTCTGGTAGCGACCTTGTTCCTGACATTGGGTGGTCTTTACAGCGTTAAAAACACGCCTGTTGATGCCATTCCAGATCTCTCCGATGTTCAGGTGATCATAAAAACCAGCTATCCGGGTCAAGCGCCACAGGTAGTAGAAGATCAGGTCACCTACCCGCTCACCACGGCGATGTTGGCGGTGCCGGGCGCAGAAACCGTTCGTGGTTATTCGTTCTTTGGCGACTCGTACGTTTATATCATTTTCAACGATGATACCGACATGTACTGGGCACGTTCACGCGTATTGGAATACCTAAGCCAGGTAGCACCCAAACTGCCACCGAATGCCAAACCTACCCTTGGGCCCGATGCAACCGGCGTGGGCTGGGTGTACAGCTATGTATTGCAGGACAAGTCCGGCAACCATGACCTGGCAGAGCTTCGCAGCCTGCAGGACTGGTTCTTGAAGTATGAGCTGCAAACGGTGGCGGGCGTGTCAGAGGTGGCAACCGTCGGCGGCATGGTGAAGCAGTATCAGGTACAAATCGACCCAGCCAAACTGCGTGCCTACGACCTGACACTGCAGCAGGTCAACATGGCTATCCAAAATGGTAACCAGGAGGCCGGAGCATCCGTTATTGAAGTCGCCGAAGCCGAGCACATGGTGCGGACAACAGGCTATCTGACCAGCGTGGAAGATATCGAGTCCCTGCCCATCAAGGTGACGGACAAAGGTACGCCATTGCTGCTCGGCGACATTGCAGACATCAATATCGGCCCCCAAATGCGCCGTGGTATTTCCGAGTTTAACGGTGAAGGTGAAGCGGTTGGCGGCGTGATCGTGATGCGCTTTGGCGAAAACGCCAGCGAGGTGATCGCCAATGTGAAAACCAAACTGGAAGAGCTGAAGCGAAGCCTGCCGGAAGGCGTGGAAATTGTACCGACCTACGACCGTTCAACCCTGATTGACGCCGCGGTTGAGAACCTTTGGAAGAAACTGGCTGAAGAGTTCATCGTCGTAGCTGTGGTCTGTGCGCTGTTCCTGTTCCACATCCGCTCATCGCTGGTGATCGCGATCAGCTTGCCCATCGGTATCTTGTCTGCGTTTATCGTCATGCACTGGCAAGGCATCAATGCCAACATCATGTCGTTAGGCGGTATCGCCATTGCCATCGGCGCCATGGTGGACGGTGCTATCGTGATGATTGAAAACGTCCATAAGCACATTGAACGCACGCCACTGACGGACAAAAACCGCTGGCAAGTGATCAGCAAAGCGGCAGAAGAAGTGGGTGCACCGCTGTTCTTCTCGCTGCTGATCATCACCCTGAGTTTTGTGCCTGTGTTCGCGCTGGAAGGACAGGAAGGCAAGATGTTCTCGCCGCTGGCCTTCACCAAAACCTATGCGATGGCGGCAGCGGCGGGTTTGGCGATCACCTTGGTCCCTGTTCTGATGGGCTATTTCATCCGTGGTAAGGTGCTGCCAGAGCATAAAAACCCGGTGAACAGAACGCTGATTGCCATGTACCGCCCGCTGCTCAACCTCAGCCTGCGTTTCCCGAAAACCATGATTGTGCTGGCGATTGCTTTGATGGCATCGGCTTACTACCCCACCAGCAAACTGGGCAGTGAATTCATCCCGCCGTTGGATGAAGGCGATCTGATGTACATGCCAACGACCTACCCCGGCATTTCCATCGGTAAAGCCCGTGAGTTGCTGCAGCAAACCAACAAGCTGATCAAAACCGTGCCTGAAGTGGAATCGGTCTGGGGCAAAATCGGCCGTGCGGAAACTGCGACTGACCCGGCACCGCTGACCATGATTGAAACCGTGATCCAGCTGAAACCGCGTGAAGAGTGGCGCGAAGGTGTCACCACTGAATCGCTGCGTAAAGAGTTCGACGATCTGGTTCAGTTCCCTGGTCTGACAAATGCCTGGGTAATGCCTATCAAAACCCGTATCGACATGCTCGCTACCGGTATTAAAACCCCGATTGGTATCAAGATCGCAGGGCCGGATCTGGCAGTGATCGAAACTATCGGTTCGCAGCTTGAGCCTATTCTCAACGGTGTTGAAGGCACGGCTTCTGTATATGCAGAACGTGTGGCCGGTGGCCGCTATGTCACTATCGACATCCGACGCCGAGCCGCTGCCCGTTATGGCCTGAGCATCAAAGATGTACAGCAGGTTATTTCTACCGCTGTGGGTGGGATGAATGTGGGCGAAACCATCGAAGGGCTGGAACGCTACCCTATCAACGTACGCTACCCGCAGGACTACCGCGATTCTGTGGTGAAACTGCAGGAGTTGCCGCTGGTAACGCCAAACGGCGCCCGTATCGCATTGGCTGATGTTGCGGATATCCGTTACGAAGATGGCCCGCCGATGATCAAAACCGAGAACGCCCGTCCGAATGGCTGGGTATTCGTAGACATTGATGGTCGTGACCTTGGATCTTACGTGGTGGATGCGCAGAGCACAGTGGCAGAACAGCTGGAACTCCCGGCGGGCTATTCGCTGGCATGGTCTGGTCAATACGAGTATATGGAACGCGCCAAAGAGCGCCTGAGTGTGGTGGTACCTATTACCATCGCCATCATCATGCTGCTGCTATACCTGAGCTTCCGCCGTGTCGGTGAAGTGATGATCATCATGGCTACCCTGCCGTTGGCGCTGGTCGGTGGCCTGTGGCTGATGCATTACCTCGGTTACAACTTCTCCGTTGCCGTCGGCGTGGGCTTTATTGCGTTGGCCGGCGTGGCGGTGGAGATTGGTGTCATCATGTTGGTTTACCTCAACCAGGCATGGCACTACCGCAAACTGCACGCACAGGAAGAAAACCAGCCACTCACCGCAACAGATCTCACCGATGCCATTCGCGAAGGTGCGGGCTTACGTGTGCGTCCGGTGATGATGACGGTACTGACGGTGATCATCGGCCTGATCCCAATTATGTATGGCGAAGGCACTGGCTCAGAAGTCATGCAGCGTATCGCAGCGCCAATGATTGGCGGTATGGCGTCAGCGCTCCTACTGACCCTGTTGGTACTGCCAGCCATCTTCAAACTTTGGAAACACAAAGAAATCAAACAATAACCATGAACAAAATGGCTGGGCTTCGACTCAGCCTCTCAATCTTCAATAAGGAAAACACAATGAAAAAATCACTGATTGCACTTTCTCTGGCTCTGGTCACTTCAACCACATTTGCTGCAGGCATGGACCACAGCAAAATGGATCACAGTGCGATGGGACATGGCGACATGAAAGCCATGGAAATGAACCACGGTGAAATGGACCATTCCCAAATGGATCATTCAAAGATGGACCACTCAAACATGATGAACATGGAAGGCATGTCTGCAGTCGGTATGCCTGCTAACGGCGCGAAGCCAGACAAAGTGGTTCACGTTATTCTGACCGACGACATGCGCATTAACTTCAAAAAAGAAGTCACTATCGAGCCGAACGATGTGGTGCAGTTCGTGGTCATGAACGTGGGTAAAATTGACCACGAGTTTTCTATCGGCTCTATGGAGGAGCAACTCAAGCACCGTGAAATGATGCGTACCATGACAGGCCACCACGAACACGACTCAGGCAGCACTGTCACAGTAAAACCGGGCAAAGCAAAACAACTGATTTGGCACTTCCACGGCGACAAAAATGTGGAGTTCGCGTGCAATATCCCAGGTCATGCGGAAGCAGGCATGGTGAAAAGTGTGACGCTGTAACCTATAATAGCGACGTTCACTCTAATCAGAACGCCGGGTCATTGACCCGGCGTTTTTTCGTCGGGTTATACCCAAACGACCTGAACATGCTCGCATTGATGACCTCCCTTCGGGCGAGTTTATTGACGCCGTGTTCTTTTTGATGGAGGTGGATAAAGTTGCAACACTTTTTCACTACCTATTTTGCTAGCCTGAGTAGGTAGCGCTTTTTAGATTTTGTTTTGTCCCAATTAGTGAAGGAATTTCATGGGTACTCGTAGAAAAGTGGGATTGAAAGCCATCAAGACCGTTGAAAATATTGTACTGGCACTTATTGCCATGGCTTCTGTTATTGCTATCGGTCAGGAAATATTCCACATCATCAAAGTTGGCCGTGTTGAACTGGCAGACCTGCTGCTGCTGTTCATCTACCTTGAAGTTCTGGCCATGGTTTCAAACTTTGTTGAATCCGGTAAATTGCCAGTGCGCATGCCTATTTACATCGCCATTGTTGCACTTGCGCGTTACCTGATTCTCGACATGAAAAGCATGGATGACTGGCGGATTGTGGCGATTTCAGTCGCGTCTATCCTGCTCGCCGGTACCGTCATTGTGATCCGTTGGGGGCACATCAAACTGCCTTATCCGCCAACCAAAGACGAAGAGTGATCCTCGCATCTAAACGCAAAACACCCGCCACGGCGGGTGTTTTAGTATCACAGCTTTTCGTTTCCTCATTTGTGTGACGACCTGAACACATTACACATCAAGATCAATCGGCGGCTTTTTGCGCATCTCTTCCAGCGAACTACCCATACGAATGGGATCGCGCAGCGATTCACTCTCGTACACGCTAGCCGTAAACTCCAGCGCGTCATAAAACACCCAACCCTGCTGAGCAAGTTCGGAAGCAATTTCTAGCTTGTTCATTCCATGGTTGTGCATGTCGACAACAGCACCTTGCGTATCTTGTTCACTCATCCCCGCTCCCCCGTTTTAAGGAATGCCTGTCTATAAAAATAGAAAGCATATGCACCGGAGGCTGTATCAATTTTCTGACTCAGACACCGCAATTTGCTGTGCATTTTTTCAGGCACTCAATATGAAAAACGCCGCTGAAAACGCGGCGTGTAAGGGATTGGGCAACAGAACATAAAAATGTCATTACACCTTAAAATACCTCAACCGTTCATACAGCTCCTGCGACGTTGTTGCCAGGGACTGGCTTTCCCGTGCCAGTAACTGTGACGATTCGTTCACTTCATTGGCCGCAAGATGAATGGTGGTGACATTTTCATTCATTTCATTGGCAACAATGCCCTGCTCCTCTGAAGCAGCAGCGATCTGAGCCACCATGTCATTGGCTTTGAGCAGTTCTTCCACCATCGCAAGGAGTTTCTCTTTGGTAGACATCGCAATTTCCACGCCTTTTTCAACCCGCTCATTACTGCGTTGCATCGCCTGAACGGTCTGTGTTGTCTGGCGGATAAGGTTATCAATGGTGCTTTGTACTTCATCGGTGGATTGCTGGGTACGGCTGGCTAGGTTGCGAACTTCATCGGCAACAACTGCAAAACCGCGCCCCTGCTCCCCAGCCCGCGCCGCTTCAATGGCAGCGTTCAACGCCAGAAGGTTGGTCTGTTCAGACACATCACGGATCACATTCACCACTTTACTGATTTCGTTAACCCCTTGCTCAAGGGCAGTAACCAGTTGTGAGGCTTCTGCGATATCTTGCGAAACCGCAGAAATCTGATCAGCGGTCGCATCCATAGATTCAGCACTGCTTTCAGAATGTTCGGTAACCAAAGACGTACTGTGGGAGGTATTTTCGGCGTTACCCGCCACATCGGTAATCGTGGTCGACATTTCGGTCATTGCCGTCGAAAGCTGTTCAAGCTGGGAGTATTGATTATTGACGTTGGTGGCTGCCTCTTCACTGGCTTGGGCGATGTTTTCTGCCATGGCTGATGAGCGTTCTGCCGACTCATGGGCAGCATTCAGGGTTGATTGCAGCTTTTCCAACACCCTGTCCATCTCGCTACTCATTTGGCCCAGCTCGTCTTTGCGTTTGGCATGAAGCCGCACACGCAGGTCACCATCAGCAATGAGTTTAAGCTTATCCATCAGGTGTTGCAGTGGATTGACGATGTCACGAGAAATCAAAAAGCCAAACACAGCCAAGATGACCGACATTATAAACGCGGTGATCCCCACTTTTATTGCCTGACCGTAGAACGCGGCATGGATATCTGCCACTAACAGACCCGAACCAACAACCCACTGCCAGTCATCAACAGCCAGCGAGACATATGAAATTTTCTCTTGAAGTTTACCGCCCGGGGTTTTGTAGACGTAATCAAGAAAACCACTCCCCGACGATGAGGCAATCGCTCCCATTTCACGCCAGTGGTACTTGCCATTGCCATCCTGGAAACTGCGGGAGTTATTGCCTTTGTATTCCGGCTTCATGGGATGGAGAACCACATCAAGATTCGGTTTCAGGATCCAAAAGTAGTTGTTGTCGTCATAGCGCAGCGAGGTGACTGCGCCAATAGCAGCTTGCTTTGCCGCCGCCTCACCAAGCGTATCAACCTGGTTGTGGTAGTAACGAACCAGTGAAACCACGGTTTCAACCTGGGCGCTTAACTTCTGCTCGCGCTCATTGAGAGAGGCGAGCCTTTGTTCATTGAGATTGTAGATACTCGTTGCGGTTAGAAGTACAAATGCCAGCACAATCAGTGATAGCAGCTTGTACTTTACTGATAGATTACTTAGTTTCATGTTTAGATCACCGGAGATAGCCAACTTTTTTCAAATTAGCAGAACCACGCCAATCCCCCACGATTCACATCTCTTTTTTGTATGTATTTCTATGAAATATTTGACCTGTTTTTTAGTCAATAAAACGGGAAACCTCTGCTTAGTTTTGATGCCCGACACATCAGCTGTATCCCATATCAAATCCGGGTTTAAGGCCAAAACGAAGCAAAAAGGCATATTTCAGCCTTTCTTTTTCAAGCGATGAACTAAGTTAAATTCTCCACCGAAATCCCACAAAAACATTCATTAAATCTATCAATAAAAAACCCGTTATCCCCGCCACAAATCGCCGAACGGAAATTTGCAGAATCGACAAAGCAAACGTTTGCGTTTACTGCAAATGCCAGTATGATGCGCGCCAATTTACGGGCAACCTGATGGATATGGTCTCCCCGACTTTGACTAGGATGCCTCACCGAATTCTGACTTCCACTTGGGTTAAACTCGTATGAAAAATGGCATCCCACTGAACATTGATGAAAAGATTTCCATCCCGAAATCGCTTTCTCTCGGTGCCCAACACGTGCTGGCAATGGATCTTTACATTGTTCCTATCATTCTTGCCGGTCTGCTTTCCTTGTCGGTGACGGATACCGCAGCGCTTATCCAGATGACTTTTATCGTCGCTGGTCTTTGCACCATTATCCAATCCGGCTTCCTGTTAAAACTGCCTGTCATGCAGGGGCCTTCTTACATCCCTATCGGTGCGATCGCTGCTATCGGTAAAACCTTGGGCATGGGTGCGGTATACGGCGCGATGATCCCGGTTGCGATAATGGTTGCGCTGCTGGGTAAACCCCTGAACCTGTTCAGCCGTCTGGTTAAAACCTTTGTCCCACCCATTGTTGGCGGCACCGTGATTATCGTTGTCGGTATTTCACTGCTTCCTGTTGCTTTCAACGGCATTTACAGCGCAGACCGCCCGGCCGAAAACATCATGATTGCCATGGCGAGTATGTTCTCCCTGTGCACCTTTATCCTGCTGGGATGTTTCGTGAAAAAACTGCACTGGTTGCGTCTGGCTTCCGTGCTGGGTGCCATTTTGGTGGGTACGGCGGTCGCAGCATCTATGGGTATGGCCGATTTTTCCGCGGTTTCAGGCGCAGGTTGGCTTTCGCTTCCTACCCTGCTGCCATTTGGCGAACTGGTGTTTGATCCGTTTGCTATTCTGACCATGATGTTCGTTGCCATGATTGTATTGGTTGAAACCACGGGCACCTGGTGTGCCGTCACAGCGGTGACAGGCTCTGACCTCAGCGATGACCGCCTGAACCGCGGCGCAACAGGTGAAGCAGCAGGCCACTTTATTTGCTCCCTTCTGGGTGGTAGCCCTGTGACGGGTTATTCCACCAATGCCGGCATTATCGCGGTAACAGGTGTCGCTTCCCGCCGCGCCATCATTGCCGGTGGCGCCATTCTGCTGGTGCTGGGTTTGGTACCTAAACTCACCAGCCTGATTGCCTCCGTACCACATGCTGTTATCGCCGGTATTTTCGCTGTTATCTGCGTCGTTATTGCGATGAACGGTTTTCGAGTTATCCAAAGCATTCAACTGAGCGAGCGCAACATGTTGGTTGTCGGCTTGCCTATCATGCTGGCATTGGGCGCAGTATTGATGCCACGTGAATTGATTTATGCATTGCCTGAGCTGGTTGGCTATCTGGCAAACTCTGGCATTGCCATTGGCGCGCTTGCCGCCGTTGTTCTGAATTTTGTCCTTCCTGAAGAAGCACCCCAGGAGATTGAAGCGTGATTGATATCACCACTATTAAATTTGGCGTTCTGGCCGACACTTTCCACGCACCGAAAAAGGGCGAGATTGAATTTCTGGCAGATTGCCTGATCCTTATCGATGAATCTGGCGACATTGCAGCTAAGCTGACAGCGCAAGATACCGGCTATGCGGAAAGCCTAAATACACTGCGTGAAAACCAGCGCCTGACCGTTGTCGAAAAAGGCCAGTTCCTGCTGCCTGGCATGGTCGACCTGCACTGCCATGCACCGCAATGGCCGCAAGCGGGTAAAGGTTTGGACTTGCCGCTTTATGACTGGCTGCAAAATTACACTTTCCCACTGGAAAACCGTTTCGGGGATCTGGCTTTTGCTGAACCTGTTTACCGCGATGTAGCCCAAACCCTGTTGGCAAACGGTACCACCAGCGCAGTTTACTTTGCCTCTATCCACCGTGAAGCGTCAGAACTGCTGGCGAAAACCAGTTTGTCTTTGGGTCAGCGTGCTTTCGTCGGCAAGATCAACATGGATAACCCGGAGCAGTGTCCGGACTACTACCGCGAACCTTCTGTTGAAGATGCCATTGCAGATACCGAGCTGTTTATCCAGAACGTGCGTGGCCTTAAAGGCAACTGTCACGGATTGGTGAAGCCCGTTATCACGCCACGCTTCGTACCAAGCTGTACCAAAACCCTGCTGGGTGAACTGGGCAAACTGGTTCAAGCCTACGACGTGCACATGCAAACCCATTGCTCTGAAAGTGACTGGGCGCGTGACTATGCCATTCAACACTTTGGCAAATCTGATATTGAGACTTACGCGGAATCCGGTCTTCTGAACAACAAGTCGGTATTGGCACACTCAATCTTCCTGACCGAACGTGATGTGGCGATGATGAAGGAATTCGACGCCGGTATCGGCCACTGCCCGCTTTCCAATATGTATTTCGCCAACGCAGCAATGCATACCCGTGAGCTGTTAGACAGCGGCGTGAACATTGGTCTGGGCAGCGATATCGCCGGTGCGCCATCGCCGTCTATTTTCCGAGCGGCTTTTGACGCGGTAAGCCATTCGCGCGTACGTGAAGAAGGTGTAGATACCCGTCTGCCTGCGGGAGCGCGCGGCGTTTCGGGCTCCCGGGTCAGCTTCTTGGAAGCATTCTGGATGGCAACCGCCGGTGGTGGTCGTGTTTTGAACGAAAAAATCGGCCTGTTTGAAAACGGCTACCATTTCGATGCGTTGGTGATTAAACCGAGCGCCTTGGGTAACCTGCGCGTCTGGCCTGACATGGATACACCACGGGATATTCTGGAGAAGATCGTTTCGTTGGCACAAAGCTGCGATATCGACAGCGTATGGGTACAAGGTAAGAAAGTGCGCTAACGGTTTACTGGATACAGAGTAACTGAACATATATTGCCTGCCTCGCCAAGAAGCAGGCAATATTTTTATTGGGGATTCACGCTTCTGACAGCGCAGAATTTCAGTACCAATGATTCAACCCCAGCGTTTATTTCGGAACAAAATCCACGTCACAACTTAACGCCTTTTTAACAGACATCATTCACAAGCCTTAGTATTTATAGAATCCCCACCAAATACCAAATTTAAATCTTATATTTCATTGACTTAAAATCATGACATCCCAACTAATTCACCTAGTTATCCACAGATTCTGTTGATAGGTTTACCATAGGCAATTAGCTACAATATTTATATTTTTCATCTAGTTAAGTTCAATTTTAAGAAAAAATAAATTTTCCTTGACCTGTAGATGAATTCTGAAGTCAGCATTTTTAGTCAAATGATGTGCCGAAACACTGCTTTGAGGACGAACAAACTGCCGCTACATCACCGTGTTACAGAGATGACGTTATTTTGAAATTAGTTGGGAATGCCTGTTGACAACATGCACTTTTGTACATTTATCGAGCAGGAAATATTCACTGATGGAAGGAGAATTGGATGGCAAACGACCAGAATAACGGCAGCCTGATTTTTGTCTTAGACGAACCAACGCCCTGCCGCCTCGAACAGCAGACGATCCTCACCAGGATGCGCTAAGAGGGAAACGCCCATAAGCGCTCCCTGAATCGATATCGCGGGAATGGTGAGCTGTGCCAAGCCAGCCACTTCAGCAATGGCGTAGAGCTTGCGTTGGTTAATAAGATAAACATCGCAGACATCGTCGCACGAAGGAGCTGGCCCCGGTGATGTTGGAAGCATCAGCACCTCTCCACTGGAGAAAAACCCTTGCAGGCTGTCGCTGAAAAACTCCCTTTTCTTCTTCGACTCGACAAACTCTTTAAAGCCCTTATCCCGAATCGTTTTCAGAAATGTCCCCGTTTCGTCAGAGAATCTAGGGTTAACCGCATCCAGCCACTGTCCATATTGCATGTCGATTTCCCGGCCGAGGATAGCGGTGTGGATATTATGGGCCTGAGTAAGGGTAAGTTTGCTCAGGTTGGGCACATCGTTTCGCATGAAATTCAGGCTGGACAGCTTCGTTTCCCATTCAAGCAAAGCATCATTATCCAGCAACTCCTGAAACAGCGAAGAGGCATATTTGACAGCATTCAGACGCACCGGTCTTGCGGGTTTGGTCCAACATTTCTCAGCGATTTGCTGTAGTGTCGGCAAGCTACGCGCCATAAAGCCCACTGCGTCAAATGAGGGGGAAAGTGACGCCATGCCACGCAAGTCGACCATTCCCAGAGATGGACGATAACCGAACAACCCACAATAAGCTGCCGGAATTAATATGCCCCCACAAACGGCATTACCCACGGCGATGCTAGCTTTACTATTAACGATGGCAAGCGCTGCGCCTGAACTGGAACCGCCGACCCTTGTCCCTGGGGACATGGAATTTGTCAATTTGGCGAGAAACGGGTTTTGCCCACTGATACTGGTACCAAAATCATCGACCTGGGCTTTTCCCACAAGGCGGCAGCCTGATTGCAAAAGCGTCGACACCACGAGCGCATCGTTTTTCGCTTCCTCATGGGATACACACCAATCCGGTACACCAATACCTGTTACCGCCCCTTTCACGTTAATACAGTCACTGACGACAAGGCGCTGCTTAGACAGCACGCCACCAGCAACCTCAACGCGCTCTGGTTTGAAAGCATGCAACAGGTAATTGGTTTCCGGTAATGACATAGATAACCTCGGTTTCCTTATCTATTCATTAGGTTATATCCAGATTATGAATTTCGCCTCCTTTCAGGAAGCAAAATTCAGGCACCGCTGCAACAGCGCTTCACGGCTGACATTGAACGATTCACTGGTAAAGAATTCATCGTTAATTTTCAGCTTGCGGCTCTGTAACCAGCTCTCTGCAGAGGAACCTTGTCCGTAAGGGATTTTGTAGACATGGAAATGCTGGTTTTGGTGCATATAAATCAAATTTGCCGCCACGCGCAGTGGCTTTAACGGCTCGTTCAGATACAAGGTGAAATCGCCGCTACAGTCATTCACTACGTACGAACCGTTGGTGCTTCGGATAGAAATATACGGCTTTTCATTTTCAGTGTAGGAAGCCAAAGACCAGACACCTGAGATATCTGTCAGCTGTAAAAACGGCTTCTGAGCCGCTTTGGTTGATTGCTGGTTAGCCTGTGGTTTGGGAGGGGCTTTAAATGCCATCGTCTTACTTTCTGGCGCAGCATGCACAACCCTTAACGGTGCAGGTGTTGGTTCGGGAGGGGGGGGCTGAAACCATGCGGAAACAAACGTCCAGTCAACCATGGTTGCACCCATAAATATAACAGCGAACAGCGCTGACATACTCATTGCAGGCAGCCAGAAACGGTTGAACCACTTGAACAACACAGGCATTGAGAAACCACTTTCCTGCGCCAGCTCAGTCTCCAGCACCTCATTTTCTGACAGAGCCCGCCGAAGCTCACCAGCCATTTTGTTTTGCTCTGCCACCGCAGCTTCTTTTTGTGAAAGAAGGCGGTTCCGTTCTTCTTTCACTAACACCAACTCGCCTTCAAGTTGGGCGATCTTCCGTGCGTAATCTGCATTGTTCGTAGAGCCGGAAGATGCTGATGATTTCTGCGCTTGTGCAAGTTGCGTTTTTAAAAGTGAGTTAAGCGCACGTAGTTCTTCCCTGTCTTTTTTTACCTTAGCCAGCTCGCGTTCAAGCTCAGGATTACCACCCGCTGCTGAAGGCAAATTGACGGGTAAATCGCCTTTTCCTTTGGAGATATGATCATAAGAATGGCGCACAAGGTGCATCAACGCCTTGGAACCGCCTTTGTCAGGATGAACGCGCAAGGAAAGCAGCTTGTAGCGCTGTTTCGTCACTTCAGCAGAGTCGCTGGATGTTGTGCCAAGGATGTCGTTAAACGTAGTCATCAAGAATTAAAAAATGGTTAAGATTCAACTATATCGGCAGAAGTTAAGATTTCTTGAGATGTAAACAGCGGTTTGAGTCATCAAATTTCCGCTGTTTCAAAAATAAGATAGTCCATTCACGCCACCCTGCCCGCCAGATTTTGCAGGCTATGAATGCCATCAACATTTAACACTTCAAGATCATTTCGATTTACATACATGCCACATTTTAACGCTTTGGCATTAGAAAATGCCTCAACATCACATTTTTCGTTGCATTCATGTTTTTGTGATCTATGATGCCATTGAAAATTTGAAGACCCGATGAAGGCTGCTGGAGAGAGATGGCATTGCCATCCGCCGAAGAAGTAAATCTTTCAGGCACTCATTAACACCGTTTTGGTGTTTGAGTATGGACAGTAGTTGGAGGGGACTCTGGAGAGAGGTAAGCCAGACTTACCCGCCGAAGGAGCAAGCTCGCCCAGCCAGAAAAGGTTGGATTCGAGTGAAACTCTCAGGCAAAAGGACAGAGGAGATAACCGCATAACTTTGTGTTATATACTGCTATTTATTGCGTCATATACTGCTATTTATTGCGGCTACTCTCCTCCTTTTAATTTAAGTCCAGGCTTTCAGCACTTTTCTACAAGGCTTGGCGTTAAAGGGGGATTTATGAACCACTCGCTATACAACTTTCTACAAACTATCGACAACCTCATCTGGGGTCCACCACTGCTGTTGCTGCTGGTTGGCACAGGTGTGTATTTCACTTTCCGTCTCGGCGCAATCCAACTTTCCAAGCTACCTTTGGCGCTTTCGTACGTCTTTAAAAAAGAAGAAGGCGTGAAAGGCAATGGTGACGTTTCCAGTTTCGCTGCGCTTTGTACGGCGCTTTCAGCCACCATTGGTACCGGTAATATCGTCGGTGTTGCTACCGCATTGAAACTCGGTGGTCCAGGTGCGCTGTTCTGGATGTGGATGGCAGCCCTGTTCGGCATGGCAACCAAATACGCGGAATGTCTTCTGGCGGTGAAATACCGTGAAAAAGATGCCAAAGGCAACATGCTTGGCGGCCCAATGCTGTACCTGGAAAAAGGTGCCGGTAAGAAATGGCTGGCCCGTCTGTTTGCGTTTTTCACCATTGGTGTAGCCTGCTTTGGTATTGGTACCTTCCCGCAAGTGAACGCGATTGTGGATGCCAGCTACATCGCCTTCCACATTCCGCATGAAATCACCGCGATTGTACTGACGATTCTGGTGGCGGCCGTCACCATTGGCGGTATCAAATCTATTGCGGGTCTGGCAAGCAAGGTTATCCCGACCATGACCGTGGTTTACGTCACCGCGTGTGTGGGCATTTTGATCAACAACGCCGGCGCGATCCCTTCTGCGATCAGTCTGATTGTGGAATCAGCGTTCACAGGACAAGCTGCGAGCGGCGGTTTTGTCGGTGCGACCATTATGATGGCGATTCAGGCGGGTGTGGCTCGTGGGGTATTCTCCAACGAATCAGGCCTGGGCAGTGCACCAATGGCAGCAGCTTCTGCGCAAACTAACTCTTGTGTGCGTCAGGGTCTGATCTCTATGGTCGGCACTTTCCTCGATACCATCGTGATCTGTTCGATGACAGGCCTTGCACTGGTACTGACCGGCGTATGGTCAATGGACATTGAAGGCGCGAAGATGACCACAGAGGCGTTCTCTCTGGGTCTGAATGAAGGTTTTGGCCCTATCATTGTGGCCATTGGCCTGATGTTCTTTGCCTTTACCACTATCCTTGGCTGGAACTACTACGGCGAACGCTGTGTGGTATACCTGTTCGGTGAGCGTGCTGTGCTGGTATACAAGCTGGTGTTTGTGCTGTTGGTGTTGTCCGGCGCCTTTATCAAGCTGGATATGATTTGGTTGATTGCTGATATCGTGAACGGTTTGATGGCTGTGCCCAACCTGATTGGTCTTATCCTTCTGCGCCATGTTGTGGCAGAGGAAACACGCCTCTATTTTGCTGCGCTGAAAGAGCGCGTGACCGGAAGTGAAGAAAGCACCCAGGTTAAGGCCTGAAGACGAAAACAGCGCTCAATGAGCGCTGTTTTTCTTTGTATGCTTGGGTTATGCCGTTTTGGCACTTAGCATATCACTGAGTCCCAGTTTGCCGAAGATGGCATCATAGTGAGCAAAGTTTGGAATACGGGTGTGGTGTTGCACCTTGTTCCCCACAGCAACAAACTCATACCCAAGTGTGCTGGTCGCCATCTTGTCCCACTCCCCGTCGCCAAAATAGACGCGACGGCTGAATGTGGCGCCTGTGTCCTGTTTGGCACGGAAAGCAGCCAGCGCCATGATCTCGCTGCGGGTCATTGCATCGGAGCAGGAGGCAAAGCTGACACCGCTGATATCAAAACCTGCGGCACGCAATTTCATTCTTGCAGATTCTTCCCAGCCACCGGTCGCAATGGCCAACACCACGTTCGGGTGCGCTTTCATGTCATTCACAAAAGCGATGGCACCGGGGCTTGCCACCAAATCGTTGCTGTTTGAAGCGATGTACTCTCGCAATTTACTCAAAAACAGCGCTTTGACTTCTCGCAGAATACGCATTCTCTCGTGACGTAAACCTTGTTGCTCTATCAGCTCTTCCAAAATGCCCACATCGGTCACATTGGTAAAAGCACCCCAATCATCTGTCAGCTCAACACCAACCACTTCTTCCACGGCTGTCCGGAAACAAACGGAGTCAAAATCATAACTGTCGATGAGCGTTCCATCGACATCCAACATAAACAGGTTCATTAGCGCCAGTCCTCAAATCTTTGAATCACTACTTTCTCTCAAGGCCGATTTGAAATTTGCGCTCGGCGGTTCCCTTGCACGCAAACCAAACATTGTATTTACAAACGCAACGTTTGGGCAACACTCTTAAGCGGTATTTAGAGATAGTAGACGCACATCATGACTGACGCACAGGATGAAAGAGAAATGTGATGTATCAGAAATTTGTCTTCTGTCAGAAATTTAAGTTACAAACAGTTTGTGAGCGACGATAAATAAACCGATATATCAGTAGGATAAAAAACGAGAGGAAAAATCGTCGGGCTTGGCTTATGTGAAAAACTTGTTGGGAATACTGGGAAGTTGTTTGACGTAGCTTGGAGGGAAAATGGAGGCGCGTCCCGGAGTCGAACCGAGGTCCACGGATTTGCAATCCGCTGCATAGCCACTCTGCCAACGCGCCTTCTTGATTTCAGAGAGTATCTCTGGCTACGGGTCGGCATTATAGGGAGAAGAACCGACAACGCAACGATTTTTTTCACCTAAATCACTGATTGATTCTGATTTGCTCAACTTGCACAAAATGACGCCTTTACCCCCCTCTTGCTGGCATCAATAATCTCAGTTTAAGAGGCTTCGAACGCGCAACACGCTATCCTGTATAGAGAAGTGAAATTTCTGCCGAAAAGAGTGTTTGTCAAGACTTGAAGATCACAGCATATAGTGGTTTGATCTGCGCCCTGCCAATCCCAGCCACTAGATATACCCTATTCGCCAGTCATCGGCTTATTGGGTTTATAGGCTTTCGCTCAACATGACGGCATTACTTTCGAGGTGCAAATAATAATGGCTAAAACCAAGTCAGCTTCTGATATCGAATCCACAGGCGTTCTTGCAATCCCTTACCAGGATACGTCTATGGAAATTTGGGACAGCAAATACCGCCTGAAAAGCAAACACGGTGACGCTATCGACGTGACACTGGATGATACTTTCAAGCGTGTTGCCCGTGCACTTGCCGATCTCGAAGAAAAATCAGTTCGTGAAAAATGGTACAACGAATTCCTGTGGGCACTGCGTCACGGTGCTATTCCAGCTGGCCGTATTACGTCTAACGCTGGCGCTTTCGAGCACAAGCCTGCAACCTCTACCATCAACTGTACCGTAAGCGGCACCATTGAAGATTCAATGGATGACATCCTGGGTAAAGTTCACGAAGCAGGTCTGACCCTGAAAGCTGGCTGTGGTATCGGTTACGATTTCTCTACCCTTCGTCCACGCGGTGCATTCGTGTCTGGTGCAGGTGCCTACACCTCGGGCCCTCTGTCATTCATGGATATCTACGACAAGATGTGTTTCACCGTGTCTTCTGCCGGTGGTCGTCGTGGCGCGCAAATGGGCACCATGGATATCCGCCACCCAGACGTGATGGAGTTTATCCGCGCGAAACGTGAAGACGGTCGTCTGCGTCAGTTCAACCTGTCTCTGCTGATCACCGAAGAATTCATCGAAGCCGTGAAAAATGACGGCGAATGGCAGCTGATTTTCCCTGTTACTGCAAAAGAAGCGCGTCAGGATGGCACTGATCTGAACAATGACGAAAGCATTGTTTGGGCTGACTGGCCAAGCAAAGAAGGTCTGGTTGAAGATGACAAAGGCCGTGTAGCGTGCAAAATCTACCGCACCATGCCTGCACGTAACCTGTGGAACCTGATCATGTCGTCGACTTACGACTACGCAGAACCAGGCTTCATCCTGATCGACAAAGTTAACCAGATGAACAACAACTGGTTCTGTGAAGATATCCGTGCAACCAACCCATGTGGTGAGCAGCCTCTGCCTCCATACGGCGCGTGTCTGCTGGGTTCAGTTAACCTGACCAAGTTCGTACGTGACCCATTCACCGAAAAGGCATACTTCGACTGGGATATGTACCGTAAGGTTGTGGCTATCTTCACCCGTATGCTGGACAACGTTGTTGAAATCAACCAACTGCCGCTTGAAAAGCAACGCGAAGAGATCCAAACCAAACGCCGTCACGGCATGGGCTTCCTGGGTCTGGGTTCTACCCTGACTATGCTGCGTCACAAGTACGGCAGCGCCGCGTCTATCGCGTTCACTGAGCAGGTTTCTCAGGAAATGGCGATCACCGGTTGGGAACAGGCGATTGCGCTGGCTGAAGAAAAAGGCGCGGCTCCTGTGATGGACAAAGAATTCGACGTCACCCCTAAAATGATGCGTCTGCGCCCAGAAATGGCGAAAGACGGCATCAAGGTTGGCGACAAAGTGAAAGGTAAAGTCCTGCACGCAAAATACAGCCGCTACATGCAACAAATTGGCGAAGTGCGTCCAGACCTGATTGAGAAACTGGTTCAAACCGGTGGCCGCTTTACGCACCACAGCTCAATCGCGCCGACTGGTACTATCTCCCTGTCGCTGGCGAACAACGCAAGTAACGGTATCGAGCCAAGCTTTGCGCACCACTACACCCGTAACGTGATCAAGCCTGGTAAGAAATCAAAAGAAAGCGTTGATGTATTCAGCTTTGAACTGCTGGCTTATCGTGAGCTTATCAACCAAAAAGCGATGCCTTACAGCACGAAAGAAGATGAGCAACTGCCAGAGTACTTCATTACTGCAGATGACATCACGCCAAGCCAGCACGTAGAAGTGCAGGCAGCTGCGCAGCGCTGGATTGACTCCTCAATCTCGAAGACGGCCAACGTACCGACTGACTTCCCGTTTGAGAACTTTAAAGACATCTACATGGATGCGTACGACAAGGGTCTGAAAGGTTGCACTACCTTCCGCTTCAACCCAGAAGTGTTCCAGGGCGTTCTGGTTAAAGAAGAAGACCTTGAAAACACCACGTACGTATTTACGCTGGAAGACGGTACTACCTTCGAAGCCAAGGGTAACGAAAAGATTGAGTACGACGGTGAAGAACACACCGCTGCCAACCTTTACGACGCCCTGAAAGAAGGCTACTACGGTAAGTTCTAACCGCGTTGGATTTGATTTGGGAGGCGATTCAACGCCTCCCGCTTATAAGAAGTAATTCGTATGACACGTAAAATTGAAAGCAAAATTGTTGCGTACAAAGTAAAAAGCAAAGACGCGGTTCAGGAAGCACCTGTTGCACCGGTTGAAGAAGCACCGCAACTGGAAACCATGCACGAAGAAATGCCGCGTCCTGAGATGCTGCTGGGTACGACCTACAAGCTGAAAACCCCAGAACACGTTTCTGAGCATTCGCTGTTTATCACCATCAATGATGTGGTACTGAACGAAGGTACTGACCACGAAGTGCGTCGTCCTTTTGAAATCTTCATCAACAGCAAAAGCCTGGAACACTACCAGTGGATCGTGGCGCTGACCCGCATCATCTCTGCGGTATTCCGCAAAGGCGGCGACTGCACCTTCCTGGTTGAAGAACTGCGCTCAGTGTTCGACCCGAAAGGCGGTTACTGGAATAAAGGCAAATACGTGCCTTCCCTGATTGCTGAAATCGGCAATGTGATTGAACAGCACCTGATGAAAATCGGCATGCTGAACAACCCAGAAATGGACGAGCACCAAAAAGCATTCCTTGAAGCAAAGCGTGCAGAAAACGCGGTAAAAGAAGAAGTGAAGGAAGAAGAACCGGTTAACACTGGCTTCCCACCAAGCGCTACCCTTTGCTACAAGTGCCACAACAAAGCAGTGATCGTGAAAGATGGCTGTCAGACTTGTCTGAACTGCGGCGACTCTAAGTGCGGTTAATCTCTGATTAACATCAATAAAAGGCTTCCTTCGGGAGGCCTTTTTGTAAACGCCTCTCATATTCGAATTTTTCGAACATCCAATCCAGATTTTTCCGCTTTTTAAGATTTTGTCTTATCCCTATAGTTGATTTCAACAAGACGAATTTTGGTTCTTAAACTTTAAAGGAATGAAATCATGGCAAATGTACTGGTTCTGAAATCAAGCATCCTGGGTGAATACTCTTCTTCAACCAAACTGATTGACCAAATGGTCGCGAAATTTGGCTCTGAAATGTCTGTCATCGAACGTGATCTGGCGGCTTACCCTGTTCCTGTACTGGATGGAGAGTTGGCAATGGGTCTGCGTGGCGGTGACAACCTGAGCGAGCGCCAGCAAGAGGCCCTGGCACTGTCAGATCGCCTGATTGAAGAAATCAAAGCCAGCGACACCTTGGTGATTGCAGCGCCAATGTACAACTTCAACATTCCAACCCAGCTGAAAAACTGGATTGATTTTATCGCCCGCGCCGGTGTGACCTTTACCTACACCGAACAAGGCCCACAGGGTCTTCTGACTGGCAAAAAAGCCATTGTTGTGACAACCCGCGGTGGTATGCACAAAGACATGCCTAGCGAACACATTACCGGTTACCTGCAAACTGTTTTGGGCTTTGTAGGCATCACTGATGTGCAGTTTGTTTACGCTGAAGCGCTGGCAATGGGTGATGAGCCAGCAAAAGCCTCTATGGAACACGCATCAGAAGCATTGCTTGCACTGGTATAACCCGTTTCTCTCATCTGTCCAAATGGCTTCTTCGGAAGCCATTTTTCATCGCAATTTAGACCTGCCTCCCAGCCAACGTCTCCAATCGTTTTAATTTACCGGATAATCACGTTTTATGTGCCCTTCTCTTCTAAAACCCGGAGCCTAATGTGATTAAAAACAACCCTTTTTCAGAAACTGACACCGATCGCGCAGAGATTTGGGACATGTTGGTCGCAAAAGATATCCGCGCCTACACCCAGGCTGACTGGTCTATGGTTGAGGATGATTTTCTTGAAGAGGAGTTTTTCGCAGTTAATGCTGGTTTTGACACTGACCCGGGCAATTGGAATCTCGCCTTTTCCCGTTTCGAACATTACCGTGATTCTTGGCTGGAAGCGGCGCGGGCCAGTCTTGATACTGAATATGCTGAACCACTCGAAGAAGCAATTCATACGCTGACGACCTTAGAACAAATCGAAATCAAAGATGGCAAAGCGATTGCCAGAAAACAATTTAACGGCACCATTCAAGTCGTAGGCAAAGAGCCTGAAATCCTGAAATGGCAAACCCTCTATTACCTTAAACAAACATCATCCGGCTGGAAGATTGTCGGGTTTACCGGGTATCTCCCCTACACCGCATAAAACACAAGAGGCAGGTCAACAACCTGCCTCTTTGGTGTTCTGCACCCTTTGCCTCCCAACTGCGCTTTAATGCACCTTCGCCGTCAACACAAACAGATCCATATGACCGTGCTCAGCCGGGTTCAGGGGCCGGATTGGGTTGGCGTTATGCCACACTGCATGGTCGTCCAACAAAGCGACTTCACCTTTGTCCATCGCCAGTGAGAAGAATGGCCGCTCGCATTTATCACGGTAAACCAGTATTTCCCCACCTTGCACGTTTTTCCTGTCTATCGCCGCAATGGCAATATGGTCGAAACCATCCTGATGGATGCCTTCCGGGGAAACCGGCGTAATGTCATTGAGGGTGATCACCCGCATTTGGTGGATTTCAATATCCTGTTGCGCGTCCAGTTCATTGTTATCCCTGAACAGTCTGCAAAGTTCAAACAGACCTTCAGAGTGGAGCACAGAGGGCGACAGCTCTTCAAAGTTGCGTATCACGCCACCCTGATGCTGGTTGATTGCTTCGGATTGAACGAAGGTATGGTGCGCCATTTGCCGCAGTGCGCCGTCATGGCAATGGACAATGGAATAGCGTCTTAACCGGTATTGACCGTCTGCATAAGGGGTAGTTGGCAGATCGTCAAACATAGGTTCGAGTTCTTTGACAGCCTGGTCGCTGATTTGACTTAGCTGCACAAGGTAATCTGGATGGTACATGGTAAGTCCTCCACATTGGTCCTTAACCGGTGGGTTCTGGGTAAGAATCACCGATCACAGTCATCACATTTAGTTAACGCCAGCGCATCTTGTTTGACAAACTTTAACAGCCGATAAATACACCACGAAGCACAAATATGAACATATATTCGACAATGAAACCAAAGGGCAGAATTTTATAATGCGAAATTTGATCTGTGTCCGTTCCCCAAAATGACTTTGAGAGGTTGACCCCGAACCTTCACACTTCGTTCAGCTAACATTCAATCGCCGCCGCTATTCTGGGGCTGTAAATACCTACAAGGACAACCAAGAGGTACTAAATGGGAAGAATGTTCAAGGCGCTGATAATCGTTCCAATCCTGGTTATTCGCGTTCCGGCCTATGCCAGTCAGCCCGAATTTAAAGCACTTCCAGAACAATCAAGCTTTGCTTATGAACACTCTCAGCCCAACCGGGCACTGACAGATCTTCTCTCCATTCCGTCATTCCGCGCATCCAGCGTAAAACAGCCTTTTGACCAACTGGATGCACTCTACGAAGCCGCTCCCCAGGCGCAAAATGAACTGGAGCAGTTAGCCGGTAAACTTGCCAAACAAGTCAACGGCAACGTACTGACTGCAGGCGTTAAAGGAAAGCAGCGTGCTGAAGAAAAAGTAGAAAAGGAGTTGGGTGGTGATGCTTCACTGTTAACCGACATTGTGCGTGTAACGGTAGAAACAGATTCCATTGATGCATTGAATCAGGCTTACGAAACATTGGCAGCAAACACCCAGACGTCAGAAGTTATCAACCGGTTCCACGCTCCCCGCCCTTCAGGCTACCGTGACCTGAAAGTGTTGGTGACCTTGCCGCAAAGCAAACTGATCGCTGAGGTTCAACTGCACCTAAAGGCCATTGCAGATATTAAAAACGGCCCCGAGCACCAAATGTATGAGCAAATCCAGCAGATAGAACGCAATGCTGCCAGCGAAGCCCGTGCGTTGAATGACATCGAACTGGCGAAAATCGAGAAGTTGCGCCGTGAATCACGCCAGCTATACCAAGATGCCTGGTCGCAATATCAACCCCTGAGTATGGTGGTATAAAAAGATAGGGCGGGATTCCCGCCCTTTTTACTGGATGCTGAATGAGGTGATCTTTACCGAATCGCCATTTAGCACCACAAAGCTTTGCTCGGGTACACTCACCCATTCACTGCGGTCTGTTTCGTAAGGTTCAGAAGCCAGCACCACCCCAGCATCAAGATGCTTGTAAAACATGGTTGGCGGCACGCCGCTGGATGCATAGCGTAACCCCCAGAACTGATTGCCATTGCTGATACAAAGTGATGCCTTAAACGGCAATTCTACCTCTTTGACCCGCATTTCCGCTTCCACCAGCGAAATGACCTTCCTCAGTGCATTTTCCGGTGACTCCACCAATCCACACTGGAGCAGCAGCAAGAAAATCAGCTCACTGTCCGTCCCCCCTCTGCGGCGCAAATAGTAGGGCTCATCCAGCATTCTCTCCAGGGCAAAACGGGTCTGTTCAAATTCCGGGATCTGGCCGTTATGCATAAACAGCCAGTTTTCCACATTGAACGGATGACAATTCTCACGGGAAGTGTTGGTGCCGGTTGACGCCCTTACATGTGCCATAAAACGGTGGGATTGGGTGTGTTGAGCCAAGGATTTCAAGTTCGCATCTGACCACGCTGGCAGCACTTCCCGGTAAAGCGCGGGGGTTGTTTTCTCGCCATACCACGCCACACCAAATCCATCCGCATTTACCGCCGTCACTGCCTTGGTTGCGTCCATACTTTGCATCACCAGCGAATGATCCGGCTGGTGCAACAACTCGTCCAAATAGCAAGGTCTTCCCTGATATGCTAACCACCTACACACTGTATCTACCTCATTAGAAACATGTTTCCAGTATGGCGCAGAACAATGAATTTTCCTTGTGACAATGCAAACTTGTTTTTCTGGGACTAGCCGGGATGACCATCCGGCCTTGCTTTGCAAAGCATGGGGCCAAACACCACCACAAAGGCGCCAAAGGAAATCCCCCAACCGACTGCTGCGATGACAACCCAGGTACCAAGTAGCTGCGGCCAGAAAATAGGACCGACAACACGCACTATGGTAGCCATTGCCAGCAACAAAAAGGCATACCAAAACCGGGGCCCCTGATAAATCGCACGGCCAGTGTGTCCCATTGTTACCCGGGAAATCATCGCGAGGATAACCCCAGCCAACGCCCCCATCGCAAACAAATGGATCAGGGTGTGGGACGTCCAGGCGCTGCCAATGGACAAGGCTTTGGCGAACATGCCCACTGGCAGCGCCAGATAGAACAGATGTAACGACCAGACAAGAGGCTCAGATGCAGACTTGTAACCTTGCCACCTAATCAAACGAATCAATTGGGCAACCCCGCCTACCCATAACAGCACCAATGAGATCTGTTTATCCAACAGAGGGAAGAAACTGAGCACGGCAAACAGCACCAATGGCAGGTTGGCAGCAATATCGAGCCACAACAGTGACTTCTTGACATCGAGCTGGAAGCGCTTGGCTGTGAAAAACGGGATAACTCGGCCACCCATAACCGAAATGAGCAACATAAACCACCATAACATCGCCTGCCATAACGCATTGGCACTGAATGGCGGCATGCCCTTCACGGTTGCGTAACTTGCGAAATTGGCAATCAAAGCAACGGCTAACATGGGAATAAAAAAGAGGTTACGCCAGCGTTTGGCTTTGACCACACGAAAACCGACTTCCCAGCCCACCACCAGTAAAAACGCGCCGTCTATCAAAGCAATGACCGACAGTGGCGTGTCAGTCCAGAACAGGATTCTCGGCAATAGCCAGAGCGCGGCAACCAATGCCAACCGGATCCCTGACGTGCCTTTCACTCCCGTCCAGGTCTGCACCGCCGTAAGCAGAAATCCTGCCACCACCGCTATAGCAAAACCGAACAGCATTTCATGGGCATGCCACCACAGCGGAGGTACGCTCAAGCTGGTTGAAGCGCCGGTCGTGAATATCCATACCCACATGCTGACCGCAAAGACGGCATAGCTTGAAGCCAGCAGGAAAAATGGCCTGAAACCAAGACGAAATATAGGGGGAATCCGCTCTTCCCGCGCTTTATCAACAATATTCAGCATCATGATACTCACCCGATCACCTTAAGATGCATTAATTATACATGTTTAAAGTTAGCTTCATAGCACAGGTTCAACCCCTACTTCAGAACTGCGGCGTTACACCGTCACATATTCTTTATATGCACCGCTTTATAAACGGTAACTTAGACATCACCCACGCCGCTGCCAACGAAAGAACATAAATAAGAAGGGTAAATACGGGAATTGACACAATAGCAGGAAAAGCGGTCGCCCCAATCCCGAGGAAGTTAAACAACTCCAGAAACATCGGATGGATGAGGTACACCCCAAGCGTCAGTGCAGCCAGCGATTTGGTCATGCTCATACTGCCGATGGGCTGTTTATAGGCTTTGAACAACCAAAATACGGCGACGGACATGGGGATAACCGTCACGCTGAGGTAGTCATAAAAGTAGAGTCCTACGCTTCTCCCCGCGATGATTGCCAGCAGATAAAAACCGACTGCTGTCAGGGGAATTGAAGTCAGCAGGGTGAAAATGACACTTTTTCTGGACGGATAGGTTTCGCTGTGACGCAGCAAATACCCGAGGAAAAAGTAAGGCACGTAGAGCAAAAACCAGTTGATAAACAAACCATCACCGACACCACTGATTTTGCTGTAAAGCGAGTTAACCGCCGCCATCACCATTCCCGCCGCTACCAACACCCAAAGGGAAGAAGTAGAAGCCTGTGCGACCACCATTCGCATAAACGGCGTGAAGAGGTAGAGGCCGACAATCATGTAAAGAAACCAGAGGTGGTAATACGGCGTCCCATCAAGCACTGAGCCAAGCAGACTGGAAACACTCTCGGGATTACCGGTTACCACACCTTTGGCAACGCGCCAGGCCAGGTAGACCAGCGTCCAGAACAAAAGCGGGACCAGAAGACGGGATACACGTTTGGAATAGAAGGTTTTCAGGGGTTCATTTTTGGAGGGATCGAGCAACAGCGCGCCACTGATCATGACAAATAACGGAACACACCAACGCACTGCACTGTCGTAAACATTGCCAACCCACCAGGCGACATCGCCTACCGGATAATCAAACACAAAATCTGCCGCAACGTGCAGCATTACTACTGCCAGAATTGCAATAATCCTGGCATTGTCTAACCAAACCATTCGCTTGTCCTATCAGCGGAAAAGTACTTCCTGTTATTATTTTTTTCGTGTGCGGTTTGGCAGAAACCAAACGCCAGTTGTACTACCCAAACAACCTAGAGATGCAGGATTTCAGGCGGTTCGTATAACTATAGTGCAGTATTTATCATCTAATCATCATAGGCTTGGGGCGCCGTGCCTTTCACTACCACACGGTGCAGTCGCCTCGCTTCGTCTCCATAATCTGTTACTGCAAAATGCTGGGTGCAGCGGTTATCCCAAATCACCACGCTGCCCGGCTCCCAGCTAAAACGTACCTGAAATTCTTCTTTACGGCTGTTTAAAAAGAGCGACGTTAATGTGATTACTTCGCTCTCAAGCGATTTATCATTAATGTCCCGCGTAAATTGTTCGTTGATATAGAGAGTTGGCTGGCCTGTTTCTGGATGTTTTGCGACCAGAGGATGATTTACAGACTGTATATTTCGGCTAACTTTTTCTACACGACTTGTGCCATCAGCATCCAGATGGTCAAAACGGCTTCCCGCAAAACCATGTACCGCATGGGTTGCTGATAATCCCTGCAGTCGCTTTTTCATTGCGCGGGGTAATGATGCGTAAACCGCCTCCATCGATACCCAAATCGTATCACCGCCCTGACGCGGAAGATGCTGTGCGCACAGTACCGCACATTTCGGAGGGGCAGCCTGCCAGGTCATGTCTGTGTGCCAGTAGCTTTTTCCTGGTGGATTGCCGGGCGTCGTTTCAATAACACTGACCTGTGGGAAATTATCTACATGGGGAAAAAACGGATGCGGGGACTCCAATTCGCCAAATTGTTCAGCCAAGGACAATTGGGCCTCAGGAGTCAGCGTCTGCTGCCTGAAAAACAAGACTTTGTGCTGTAAAAATGCCTGGTAGAGTTCATCAAACTCGGAGGTGCTAACACACGATAAATCGATGCCTTCGACCAAAGCGCCCAATGATTTTCCGCAACGGATGATTTTCATACCAAGTTTTTCCTCTCTGAACACAAATCCAGCAACTTATGAATTTTTTAAGGCGCTGTTTACCTCACATGACGGTTAAAAAAGAAAAGTTACGCATAATTTTCTCTGTATCTGAGAGGACAAAGCCGCATTGCACAAGAAACCGCCGCAGTGAATAAATAATTTCACTAATGATGATTAAAAATCCTCGTTGCATAAATTAAGGAAAGACTTAAACTCGCGCGAAAAATACAACTTAGATCACACTTACAGTTAGCCAAACCCAAAAATGCAGACATCTTTGGTCTCCAAAATCACGCTCAGACTCAACAAAGTGCAGCCGCTTACCTTTATAAAAGTATTTATCTTCACCCTCGGTGGAGTGGCTTCGTGCTACCAAATTTATAACATGGCGCTGATTGACGCCCTGGAAAGCGAAATAGAAGACAACTATCTCCAAATCTACGGTTCCATTCGCCGGTTTGGTTCGTTTTACAATAACTCGTCTTCTCAACCGCTTCAGCAAGGCGTTTATGACCATGAGGGCATCAGTGTTCTCGTGCGTCAAAACAACGTTGAAGTGAAAGAGCTTTCAGAAGGCATCCTGAACCTGTCGGAACACCTTGATCAGTACGCCTTAGGCAATATCTGGACAGTTGCGGTGTTGGAAAACCCAAGCCACTACGCCTACTTCCACCCTCTGCGCCAAGAATATCAAGAGTCTTTCGAAGACTATTCGATTGACAGTGTCAGCACGCGCATTATCGGCCGAGAAGGTTTGGCAGAAACATATCGCTCTTTCTACGGGTGTAACCTTCGGATTTCCGAACCCTATGTAGAAGATGCGAGTGGCGAGCTTATCCGCTCAATCTTCTACCCAATCCACAACGATAAAAAACTCGATGCGGTGCTGATTGTCGACTTAAAAGAAAGTCATCTCAGCGATATCGTTGCCAGGTTTAACGCGACTCACATGACCGTGATGAAAGTGAATGAACGTTACAGCAGCTTTTCAAAAGCCGCGCCGCTGCGTTGTTCCAACGATGAAGACTACCGTATTGGCATCGTTTTTATGGATGTGCTGAAAAGTGCGCTTTTGCCATCATTGTTGTTAAGCGTGATTGCTATGTTCATTCTCAATCTGGCATCAAGACGCGGACGTTCAATTCATACCGATGAAATGACGGGTCTGGGTCGTCGTGACTTTTTTGAACCGAAATTTAAGCGCATGCAGGAATTTTCACTGCTGCTTATCGATATTGATCATTTCAAACAGATCAATGACACCTATGGCCATACCAAAGGTGACGAAGTGCTGAAAGAGTGTGCACGTATTATTCGTTCACAAATCCGTCAGGAAGATGTCGCTGTGCGTTGGGGTGGCGAAGAGTTTGTCATTCAATTCAAGGGAATGTATCAGCATTCGCTATACGACAAAGCCGAACAAATCCGGACAGCGGTTGCTAATGCGCCTGTGTCGGGTTTGCCTGTCACCGTTTCAATTGGTGGTATTTCGTTGAAAGAAACTGATTTTGCGACTGCTTACAAAGCTGCAGATACGGCGCTGTACCAGTCGAAAAATCGCGGTCGGAATAAGGTAACTATTTCGTGAATTATTTCCTAAGCATTCCCCAGCACTCCAAATACGACAACATACTTTACGCTGTGCTGTCATTTTTGCTCGTGTTGCTGAGTACTGAATTATCCTGGTTCTCGAAAGCAGATGTCTCCACGCTGAAGTACCTGTCTCTCACTGCAGGTACCATGGTTGCGGTGGCACACTTGTACGGTAAAAGTGGCGTGATCGGCACTTTCTTTGCGCTGATGTTCTACTACGCCTTTGTACGCTCTGAGCCTACCGGCGCAGGTTACCTCTACACACTGGCTGTCACGATCAGCCTTTTCATCGTGATTTCGGTCTTTGAAAAGGTAAAAAAGAACCCGCTGCTGACACGGCTGGCATTCTGCGTATACATTTTCTTGGTTCCTGGCTTGGCTGCGCTGTTTCTGGCTTTGTTTACCCCAAGCTACTTTCCTACAGAAGCGGCACTAAACCTATACCTTTCTGACTCTATTGGCATCTTGATCACTGCACCTTTGATTGTGATGGTCATCAAAATGATGAACCGCACACCGAGTCTGAAGGCCTATTTTGAGAGCATTAAAAATCAAACCAAGGCGCAGTGGATCCTGAAAAGCCTGCTAGTCAGTGCTATTTTTTTGGTCCTGTTTGCAGATGCAACTATACCGGGTAACAACTACTACACCTTTATGTTACTTGCACCATTGATGCTGCTAGCTGTTTTCAACTTTTCCGAGTTGACGCAGGTAATATTGATGATGCTCGGATATTTCCTGCTGTTTGAGTCTACTGATATCCATGATTTACAGTTGCTGAACACCAAGATGGCATTGTTTGCCATGTTCTCACTCTGCATTTACATGATGCTGGATTACAAGTGGTCACTTAAGCAGCAAATACAAAAGAATATTAATAACTTATATCTCGACTCCCAGAGTGATTTCGGTACGTTCCAGAAACTGGATGCCACCACCCTTAACATGACGGACTTTGTGGTTGCTGCTATCGACCTGCGCCCGATTTTCAAGTACCCACTGGAAAAGCGCGACCGCATCCTGCGTCAGATAGCATTGTTTTTTAAACACCACACAGCGCTTCATGACAAAAGCTACATGCTTTATGACATTTCGTCCTTGGTGGTTCTGATTGAAAACACGGAAGTGGCAATTATCGGTCTGGGCACCTTGCCAGAGAAACTTGGCGCCTATCTCAAAGAGCGCAACATCAACTTCGCGCCTGACCGTATCTACTACTGCCGCTGCCAGAAAGGTATTCGCATCAAGCAGACGGTTAACCGCCTGTATGCAAACATCCGGTTGGCCGAGCGCCATTCGGATGTCGTCACGGTGAACTGTGATGACAACGTACTGGATGACTACATCGCTTTCCTGGAAAACGTGAACAGTGGGAACACCGAACTGCTTCGCCAAAACTACCTGAACATTGCTTCGCCAGAAAAGGTGAGCTTTGAACTGTTGAGCCGTTTTTCTATAGAAGGTAAACCTTTAAACACGGCGTTGGTTTTTCAGTGCGCGCAAAAATTGGGTTACCTTGAGCACCTTGAAGATCACGTCATGCAAAAGCAGCTGAAGTACATGGCTGCGCTTGACCCGATGACCTATGACAAAGGCTCAATCAACCTGACGCCGGAATTTTTAAGCAGCATTCGCGCCGTCAAAGCCTTGATTGAACAAACGGTTGAACTGGGTTTAGCCCCCGAGAAACTGACACTGGAGATCGTGGAATCGGGCAACATTGAAAACACACAAACCCTGTTGGAAGCGCTGAACCTGCTTAAGCTTCACGGTTTCAAACTGGCACTCGATGATTTCGGCGCAGGACACGCGACCTACAACCAATTGCTGACCATGCCAGTAGACTCGGTAAAAATTGATGGTTCACTGGTACGTCATTGCCCGGAAGATCCGATCAAGCAGAAGATCATTGAAAACCTGAAATCGGTGGCGGATACGCTCTCACTGGAAGTGGTCGCGGAATGCGTTGAAACCCAGGAAGAGGCGGATTACCTCAAATCCATGGGCATTGACTACATTCAGGGCTATTTCTTCCATAAACCGGCAGCGGCGCTCTAATAACGAAAAGGCGGGTATCAAAACCCGCCTTATTCATGTCCGCTCACACCCCCACCACAATTCGCCTGAGCAACGACATCCCTTTCTCGCGCCACACCAAATGTCTCGCATCCCATACAGAAAATAAAAATAGCCAGACATATCATGCCCCTTTGCACCATACAAAGGAGGTCACATGCAAAAAAAATTCGCACTCGCAGCCGGAGCAATGCTTCTGATTTCATCCGTTCAGGCATCTGAATGGGGTTATGAAGGGCAATCAGGCCCAGAACATTGGGGGGATATTGCTCCCGAGTGCAGTTTGGGGAAAAACCAAAGCCCTATCGACATTACCCGCAGTGTTGAAGCTGACCTTTCACCGCTGACCGTCAATTACACGGGTAACCTTGTTTCACTCACCAACAACGGACACACCCTCGAAGCGCACGTAGAGGGTGACAACAGCTTCACCATCAACGGCAACACGTTTACGCTGAAACAGTTCCACTTCCACACGCCCTCAGAAAACCTGATCCATGGAAAACAATTCCCATTGGAAGCGCACTTTGTTCACGCTGACAGCAAGAACAATCTGGCAGTTATCGCTCTGATGTTTGATGTGGGGGAAGCCAATCCACAGATTGCCAGTCTGATCTCAACGCTGCCAGCCAAAGGTGACACGATTACTTTCGATCAGTCATTCCCAGTCAGCGCCTGGTTGCCGAGAATTGGCGAAGATTACTACCGCTTCAGTGGCTCGTTGACAACACCTCCCTGCAGCGAAGGCGTAAGGTGGTTTGTGCTGCAGAACAACAAAGACCTCTCCCAAGCGCAGGTCGATGTATTGCACAAAGCGATGGGCGACAATAACCGCCCGATCCAACCCTTAAATGCCCGCCTGGTATTGGATGCAGATTAACGATTAACTTTAAGCCAGACGCCCATTCGGGAGCTGGCTTTGCTCCCCGACCAATCCGGTCTGTAACTGTGGCGAACACCAGCGAACCGACCTTTCACTTCGACGATAAACGTCATAACAGCTACCAGTTCTCTTATACCCCACCCTCTTTCCTTGCCCCAAAGCAAGACGAGAAAAAGGTTTACGACGCGACGAGGTACCCTGAATCTTCCAACGCGATCATGTGCCATCAAGAGGTGTTGGATTATTTTAGTAAGAAGAGAACGACAATCATCGCCTGGCGCAAGAATCGCAACTTTCCAGAGCCGATCAGCAAGTCGCCCTTGCGTTGGTTAAGGAAAGCAGTAATGGAGTGGGTTCAGCATGAAGGTGGGTTTAAGGGGAATTGAACTCCCACCCATTCCAAATCATATAGTTGGGCGCTGGGTGGAGAAACTTAACATCTGTATAAGTCCAGCTATTACGAAATGATGTAGCTCAATGCCATGCGGTTAAAATGCATGGGCAGTACCAACGCTTTCCAAAATAGCAGCTTATGTAACATTGTTTTTTTCAGCTGGATGCACATGATTTTTATTAATGTTATTTTTATAGTAATCTGAAAGTTTGTAGGTCACTGTATATGCTTTATATATGCATGACGCCCAAGCTTCCATATCTGTATTAGTTAATTTATCTAAGTTATTGAGACTTGAGGAAGTGATGCCAAATGAACAGTTCCTAACTTCATTAAGCAATTTTACTAAACCAGTATCAACATATGGTAAGTACCTCATAACCTCATCAATGCTTTTCAAAGCAAAACTCCAATTGTTAAAACACTGGAATCCAAAATCCCTATGCACAGATTGCATCCCACTACCTTGAAACAATTTCAGTATAAGTTTTGGATTAAAAGACTTACATGCATCTCTGAATTCATCCTCACTAAATTTTGCAATATCAAATGATTTTTGACTTTCATAATGAACATCACGAACAATTGCGTAAACTCTATAAATTACAGATGCAACATGCCTGTCCAACTCAGGAGCTAGATCTTTTCTCTTCTGTCGTTCTGGAAGATAGACAACTATAATATAGAAAATACAACTAACTAAAATCCCCATTGACAAATTGAACACAATGCTATTACCTGACAATGAATTAACCAGCAATGGCTCGATGAAAGTGCCACTTAGGCAATTTAAAATGGGATCAGTGGATGCCACCAAGATTAGTAGGAATGAAAAACATATCGACAAACCGAATAAAAATTTTGGCAAACTTCTCATAACAAATCACAGGGAGCAATAAAAGAATAATCAGGTTTGTAATATACATTAAATTCTATGAGAAAGTTAGAATGCATAGCTATTTTTTTCCTACCCTAACTTAGTTTTGAACAGTCTGAAATCTTCTGATTCTAACCTGTACGGAAAACGCTCTAGAATACCGATCGCAACCTTCCTGAATCTACGATCGCAATAATGTATCGATTTTTTAGAAAGAAGAGAACGACCATCATCGCCTGGCGCAAGAATCACAACTTTCCATAGCCTATCATCAATTCTCCATTCCGTTGGTTTAGATAAGCGGTATTGGGTAACTGTAAAGCGTGGGTAAGAGGCATTGATCCTTGACCTATTACAGATAACACAGGCTGGCGTAAGTTGGGACACAACCATGCGAGCTACAAAAACTACCGTTTAACCCATGAACTAAGTTTGGTAAAGTTCAACAAGGCAATCTGTTTGCATGGAAGCACTAACTAATGGATTATAAAACAACTCAAAACTGTACGAATCAAATTGAATATACGTTATTCCCCCTAAAAAGAGACTATTTAAGATAGTTAGAAACTATTTCTTCCAGTCTTGACGTTGTCAATCCATTCGCATACTCCAATACAGATTCAAAAAATGACTTTGCATATATAACACTCTCAGACTCGTGTGAAACATCTATTAAACAGGAGGTTAGCAAGTTATCATATCTTTCCATAGCAGAAGGATGTGTTCCAGATGTCTTAGGGATATCTACTAATCCAGAAAGCTTTACTCTTAATAAGTCATTTGCACGCTCTATAAAGTCCAAATAAATAAAAAGCAATCTTGTAGACTCCACTTGACTACAATATCCAACTATTTCATTTATTGCTTCATTCAAGTATTTCTGCGGTTCATTATCTTCTTTAAGCCTATTAGGATTCAAAAGATATCTCAATCCATTCACCATGCGAGAACGCAATATCTCGCTGGCGAAAATATCAGCCTGAAACTCATAAAGATGCCTTATAAGAACCTCATTTTCCTTACCTTTAACATCCTTAAATTTCAATTGATGCTTGTGAATAATATGTCCTAGTTCATGACTCATTATAAAGTCAATTTGCTCTGCAGTATAAGCCTGTACATCCTTAACAATCTCTTCGTCAAAAAGTAATGGGAACGATGTTAATTTAATTGCCTTTAAACCTTTTGAAAAATGCAATACAACTGGAAGAATTTCTGACCAAGCTCTCTCTAATCTTCTTTCTCCCGCATATTCTTGCGTACTATAGTAGTGAAAAAAATATCTATTAACCAGCTTCAAAATAGGCTCCAATGCGTAATTAAAACCTATTACAGCACCATCATCCAGTATAATTGAAGTAGCATTAAAAGAAGTTTTTTTAATAGGGAAACATGCAACTTTCTCCAAATCATACTTATCAATGGTTTCCTTTGGAATCCTGGATAATATCCGCAAAAAACTCATTCTAATCCAATATGGCAAACATGCATCCTGATAAATTAGCTCACCTGAAAGTTCAGTTGAGTGACGTGAAATTGCACCAATAAGACTAAACTCATACGCCATAGCCTTATTGATATCATCATTACTTTGAGGTGATTGCCAGCAAGTGCCAAACAATGACCGAAGAGAAAAAAAAGCCAAGTCATCAGGATCTAACGGAGACTTTCTCAGTTGCTCTAAGATGTACTCCTTTTGACTTTTAGTTAATAGAGGCAACTCAGAATAATCGACAACCATGAGTTGCTCTAAATCTAAGTAAAATGTTGGCTTTACATCGTACTTAAGAACCGCCGAAGCCTCATACAGAATTTTTGCGAGTTGCTCTTGAGGTACTAGAGGCTTACAAAGATCATTATCTGTCGATAGAAAGTTTGAAAAAATATTGGTTCTCATATTTACCACAAAAAATATATAGTCGGATCAAATTTTAATCACATGCATACAAGAATACGACTCAATTATTTACCGTAAGCAGTGAAAGGAAAATAATATCAAATAGATTTATAAACAATATCACAATGTCATACCAAATCGTGAATATTAATATGGGATATTCCAACACATCACACTATTTACCATTCAAAAAGCATGGGCTGAGAGTAGCAGCCACTATCTACTGCTAACTCGCCTTATCAACGTCATGCTTCAACTCTTTCCTAACCTGCGCCAACAACGCATCAGAATAGTGCTCATACGCTTCCTTCTGCTCTTTCAGCCAGTCGTGTTTGTTGTATACAGCCATAATTCCACCCAGCTCATGCCCCAGCATTTTCTCCGTGACATGTGGCATGGTGCCAAGTTCTGAACAAACGGTTGAGATGCTGCGTCTGAAATCATGCGTTCGCCAGTGGTAAAGCGGTAAAGCATCTCGCAAACGGCGGATGTATCGGTTCGCAGCTGAAATGGTGATGGGTTTATTGAGTGAGGCACCTGGAAAAAGGTAGTCATCATAGATGTGAATCAGACGTTCGAGCATTGGCTTGATATCTTTCGGGATTGGCCTGCGAATGGTGTTCCCCATCTTGCTAAGTTCTGGCGGCACCGTCCAAACATCATTAACCAGGTCAAAGTGCTCACGTCGCGCTAAGCGAAGCTCAGACAGTCGGTTTCCCCAAAGCATCGTCATTAGGTGAAGGTGCTTTGTTGATGTTCCAGCTTTGCTTCTTTCTATCGCGATCCAAATTTTGGCGAGTTCCGGTAGTGACAGCACTCTGTCGCCAGCCGCTGGCGCAGCACCAACACCTTGTTGGTGGATTTTTTCCAAGTGGTATCCGTCTATAAGGAACTTGGATTTGCGGAAATTATGGCAGGTACGGAGTTTCGAGAATGCTGAGTTTGCCGTTTTGGCATATTTCTTTGCGATTTCATCCAACCACTTCATCCATTCTCTGCAGGTATACGTTCTACAGCGACATCCAGAAAGACTTGGTATGCCCGCCTGGTATTGGATGCAGATTAACGATTAACTTTAAGCCAGACGCCCATTCGGGAGCTGGCTTTTTCCTATCTCTAATCCGGCCTGTAGCGGTCGCAAAGCCACAACCCGCAAGATTTTCCGGCGATTTTGCGGTAACATCCCGAGGTCTTTCAGATCCTTGGATAGCAATGTGACAAACACCAGCGAACCGACCTTTTACTTTTTTGATTATGAAACTTTCGGTACCAGCCCAGCACTGGATCGCCCCTGTCAGTTTGCCGGTGTAAGAACCGACAAAGACTTCAACGTCATTGGTGAACCACTGGTCATTTACTGCCAGCCACCGAACGACTACCTGCCACAGCCGGAAGCTTGTCTAATCACGGGAATTACACCGCAAACGGCAATGTCCCGCGGCCTGCCAGAACCCGAGTTTATCGCCAAAATTCACGAGCAGTTGTCCGTGCCGGGCACCTGTGCTGTCGGTTACAACAACATCCGTTTCGATGATGAAGTCACCCGCTACACCCTTTACCGCAACTTCTTCGACCCGTACGGGTGGAGCTGGCAAAACGGAAACTCGCGCTGGGATCTACTCGATACCATGCGTGCAGCTTATGCACTGCGCCCAGAAGGTATCGAATGGCCGACAAATGATGACGGCAATATCAGTTTTAAACTGGAGCACCTTTCAGTTAAAAATGGCATTGAACACAGCAATGCCCACGATGCGATGGCTGACGTGCACGCCACGATTGAAATGGCGAAAAAGCTGAAAACCGCCCAGCCTCGCCTGTTCGACTATCTCTATACCCATCGTAACAAGAACAAACTGACCGGCTTGATTGATGTCGTGTCGATGAAACCACTGGTGCATGTTTCCGGTATGTTCGGTACTGAGCGTGGGAATACAAGCTGGATTGTTCCGGTGGCCTGGCACCCTGACAACAAAAATGCTGTCATAGCGATAGATTTAGCGCGTGACCCAGCACCACTGTTTGATTTGGACACTGACGCGCTGCGTGAACGTTTGTATACCCGCCATGCCGATCTGGCACCGGATGAACTGCCTGCGCCGATCAAACTCATCCACATCAATAAATGCCCAGTGCTTGCAGAAGCGAAAACCTTGCGTCCGGAAGATGCCGAGCGACTGGGTATTGACCGCCAGCAGTGCCTGGAGAACCTTAAAACCTTGCAATCCCATCCGGAAATCAGGGAGAAACTGGTCGCCCTTTACGCTGAGAAACCGGCCTATGACAGTTCGGGCAATGTCGATGCGGCGCTGTATGACGGCTTCTTCTCGCCGGCAGACCGTTCAACCATGGATATCATCCGTCAGACAAAGCCAGAGAATCTCGCAGCACTGGATATTCAGGTATCAGACAGCCGCATCAAACCCTTGTTGTTTCGCTACCGTGCACGCAATTTCTCCTGGACACTGACAGAAAGCGAGCAAAAGAAGTGGCACATGCACCGCCGCGATTATTTTGAAGCTGAACTTCCTGCCTACATGGCGAATCTTGAGTCGTTGGCAGAAGCCCATCAAAGCGATACGAAAAAGTTTGCCATCCTGAAATCGGTGTACCACTACGTCGAATCGCTCGTCGGCTAAGACCAGACGGCAAGTCGCCTAAAATTACCGTGTGATATGCGCTATACACGCCTGAGAAATCAGGCGTGTTACATTTGATATTTTGTGATTTATGTCCACACTTTCCTATATGGCATAGGTAGTGTGGAAGATGAGATGGTCACTAAGGTAAATAGTCGTTGTTACCGCTTTTCAAATGTAGATTTTGAGCCAGAGAGCCGTTCGTTGTACTGGAGTGACAGCAGCGTCACCACCCTGACTTACGAAGAATGTCGACTCCTGGAAATGCTTTGCTATCACGCTGGCGAAGTATTGTCCGCACGTGTTTTGTATACCTCAACATCTTTGCCTGACTCCTCGTTCAATCAACACCAGAACAGTATTTGTTCTTTGCTGGCGAAAACGTACCGGCAGGGCGAAAAAGTATTGCCGCTGGATGTCGTCGGCGATCATGGCTATCGCGTTGCACTGCCACAAAAAACCTACCAACGCCGTGAAGAACTGGCACCAAACCCATCAGTTCCTGATGAGCTTGATGTACACGTTGAAGATCAAGAGATTGCGGTGACAGAAAGCAACCACCACCTCCCATTGTTTGTCGGTGTGGTGACGGTTATCGCCGCGATTGCCAGCAGTATCGTTATGTTTATATAACGCGCAACGAACGCGAAGACACGCCAAAACCCCATCCCAAAAACTCAGGTGGCATCGCAATAGTGCGATCCACCTCGATTTGGACAAGATTTCGATCTAGATCACGTACTAGAATAGTCATATTTCGGGTTCTCGGACTATTCACGTGAAGTATATACTCGGATTCGCACTGATCTCGCTGTACTACGCGGTCGGCACTGCGGTCACCAAGCTTTTGGGGCTTCCCATTCCCAGCAGTATCATCAGCATGTTGCTCTTATTTGTCAGCCTGACTACCGGTATCGTTCCGGGACGCTGGGTAAAAGATGCCTGTACCTTGCTGATCATGGTCATGCCATTGTTCTTTATCCCCGCCAGCATGGGTTTGATGGATCATTTCCATCTGCTTATCAGCGACTCGCTGCCTTTGCTGGGTGCCACATTCGTCAGCTCGCTGGTTGTGCTTGTGGTTATGTCGAAGATCCTCGACCGTTTTAAGGGAGATGAATAGATCATGTGGCTGATTGCTACCCTTGTGGTGTATTTCATTGCGCGTCATATCGCCATTAAACTTCGTCATCCTATTTTCAACCCGCTGCTGATAAGCCTTATCGTGCTTATGCCGCTGGTGATATATACGGGTGACACTTACAAACACTACTTTGACCAAAACAAAATCATCAACTTTATGTTGGGCCCCGCGGTCATTGCACTGGCATACCCGCTGTACGAGCAAATGCACGTGATCAAAAAACACTGGAAAGTGATATTGATTGCCTGTGCGACAGCAAGTATTTCTTCGATGTTAGTTGGTGGTTTGTTTGCGCTTTCAACCGGTGGCAGCCTGAAAATTGTGGCGTCTGTACTGCCGAAATCGATTTCTACGCCCTTTGCCTTGAGTGCTTCTGAACACATTGGCGGGATCCCATCGATCACTGCGGCATTGGTCGTGGTCGCCGGGCTTTTTGGTGGATTAGTGGGTTATCCCCTTCTGAACATGCTGAAGGTAAAATCACCGTTGGCGCGCGGTCTGTCTATCGGGGCTGTTTCGCATGCCATTGGTACAGCCAAAGCGGCGGAAACCCACTACCAGGAAGGCGCAATGAGTTCTCTGGCTCTGGTGGTTTGCGGGATCATGACGACGATTCTGGCACCATTTGTGTTCAAACTCGTGGAGTTGCTGGCGCATTACATTTGAGCTTGATCGCCGTCAAATGAAATCGAAAACATGTGACATCACTTTAAAATGTGCAATTGAATTTCTTATTGCACATTTTAGGTGATCATCATCACATTAAGTGGGCAATGCTTAGCGATAAAATGTCTCTCCATACAAAGACATTCGGAGCGACCATGCGAGCGAGCGTTAAAGAAGCCATTGCTGCCCTACCCACGCCCTTGAAAGAGGCGGTGACTGAAATCTGTGAATCACCAGATTTCGATGCGACTATCAGCAAAGAGCAATTTGCCAACCTGCTTGAGATCAGCCAACTTTCCGATGCCGACCTACGTGTCGCCTTGCTGCCTGTTGCAGCCGCTTATTCCGTTGCCCCAATTTCCAAATTCTATGTCGGTGCTATCGCCCGCGGCGAATCAGGCCGCCTGTATTTCGGCGCCAACATGGAGTTCGAAGGTGTTCAGCTGAGTCAGTCAATCCACGCTGAACAATCAGCGATCAGCCACGCATGGCTGAAAGGTGAAACCTCTCTGACCAACATCACCATCAACTACAGCCCATGTGGCCACTGCCGACAGTTTATGAATGAACTGAATGGCGCAGAGAAGCTGGAAATCCAGTTGCCATCACGTGATGCCAAGTCGCTGCACAGCTATCTGCCGGAGCCATTTGGCCCGTCAGACCTCGGTATCGACGAGCCACTGATGTGCCCGGTTCACCATGGCCTGACAGCAGAAGAAGAAAACGATCTGCTCAACGCTGCGGTTGCGGCGACTAACCGCAGCCATGCACCATACTCGCGTAACCTCAGTGGCGTCGCAATCCGCGATACTAAAGGTCGTTTATTTGCCGGCATGTACGCAGAAAACGCGGCATTCAACCCAAGCCTACCACCGCTTCAAGTTGCACTGGTAAATATGAATATGGCTGAAGTGCCATTGGATGAGATCCAGGAAGTGGTTTTGGTGGAAAAAGCAGACGCAACCATCAGCCACCTGCAGGACACCCAAGCGTTGCTGGAAGCGCTAAACCCGGACATTCCGTTGGGGTATTTGGCACTTTAAGCCCCGTTCCCTACGCGATTATGTAAAAACGTCGGTTTTTCTCCGGCGTTTTTTCATTTTTGCCTTTCAAAGACAGAATTTTACGTTAGTATCTTTGCACTTTTTCTCCCGATTTCTGATTCATGAGCCAACAACACAACCCCATTCAGGGTGCAAGCTGGATGCTGACAGCCGGGCTATGCTTCGCCATGGTGAACAGCCTGGCGCAATACGTCAGCTTCAAGATGCAATTGCCTTCAACCACTGTGGCGTTTATTCAGTATTTCATTGCCTTATTGGCGATGATCCCCTGGCTAAGAACCATGGGCATCAGACAGGCGTTGAGAACAGAGCACCTGGGCATGCACTGCCTGCGCGTCTTCTTCTCCGTCATTGGTATCCAGCTCTGGCTCTGGGCACTTGCCTATCCCGTACCTATCTGGCAAGGCATCGCGCTGCTGATGACGTCACCACTGTTTGCGACCATCGGCTCAGGCATTTTCCTGAAAGAACGTGTTGGCCCTGCGCGCTGGTTTGCCACCATTGCAGGCTTTATCGGTGCCATGATCATCCTTGAACCCTGGTCAGATGATTTTAACTGGGCAACCATGCTGCCAGTGGGCGCAGCACTGTTCTGGGCAAGCTATTCACTGATGGTGAAAAAGCTCTCGCATCACGATTCGCCAACCACCATGGTGGTTTATCTGCTACTGCTTATCACGCCGTTCAATATTTTGCTGGCGATTCCAGACTGGTCGATGCCTTCGGGCTCCACCGTTTGGATCATGTTGCTCGGTGCTGGCCTGCTTACCGCGCTGGCACAGTGGGCGATTGCCAAAGCCTATGCCGTCGCAGATGCGTCATTTGTTCAACCTTTCGATCATGCCAAGCTGCCGTTGAACGTTCTATTCGGTTTTCTGGTTTTCGGCTGGGTGCCACCGGGGCGTTTGTGGCTCGGGGCAAGTATCATTGTCGCCGCAGTGTTTTTCATCACCCATTGGGAAACGCGCAGGCCAAGCAAGTAATACCTCTCAAAGCCGCCTTCCATGGCGGCTTTTTCATTTCTGCACCCTACTCCACGATGTCTATTTTCTCTGCTGGGAGAATCACTTTCCCCTGACCAAAAACACCAAAGCAAACGCTTGCGCAAACGTTTGCTTAAGGTAAAATCACCACAATTCAACTGATGCAATGGAAGAAAATCATGATTGGAACTGCTACCCGCCCCGCTGCTACCCGTGTTTTATTGTTAGGTTCCGGCGAGTTAGGTAAAGAAGTGGCGATTGAATGCCAACGATTAGGGCTGGAAGTGATTGCCTGTGACCGTTACGCCGACGCGCCAGCAATGCAAGTTGCACACCGCAGCCATGTTATCGACATGCTTGATGGCGACGCATTGGCTGCGGTCATCGCCGAGGAAAATCCTGATTTCGTTGTTCCTGAAATTGAAGCCATTGCCACAGACAAGCTGGTCGAGCTGGAACAGCAAGGGCTCAATGTGGTGCCTACTGCCCGCGCAACCCAACTGACCATGAACCGTGAAGGCATCCGTCGTCTGGCCGCAGAAACCTTGAATGTACCGACTTCTCCTTATGCGTTTGCTGACACTGTTGAAGCGTTTCACGATGCCATTGATAAGGTAGGCATGCCTTGCGTGGTGAAACCTGTGATGAGTTCTTCCGGCAAAGGCCAAAGCGTAGTGAAAACTGCAGCGGATATTGACGCGGCTTGGAACTATGCGCAGGAAGGTGGCCGTGCGGGACGTGGCAAAGTTATCGTCGAAGGCTTCGTTGAGTTTGATTATGAAATAACGTTGCTGACCATCAGCGCTATCGATGGCATTCATTTTTGTGCGCCAATTGGACACCGTCAGGAAGACGGCGATTATCGCGAATCCTGGCAACCACAGGCAATGAGCGACAAAGCGCTTCAGGCTGCACAGGATGTTGCCCGCAAGGTCGTTAACGCATTGGGCGGCTACGGTTTGTTTGGCGTGGAGTTGTTCGTTAAAGGTGATGAAGTGATGTTCAGTGAGGTTTCCCCTCGCCCGCACGATACAGGTATGGTCACCATGATCTCCCAAGATCTGTCTGAATTTGCGCTGCACGTTCGCGCCTTCCTCGGCCTCCCTGTCGGCGCCATTCGTCAGCATGGCCCTTCGGCATCCGCCGTAGTATTGGCTGAAGGCGTATCCCAAAACATCAGCTTCCAAGGCATTGCCGATGCGCTGCGTAACCCTGACTCGCAATTGCGTCTGTTTGGTAAGCCAGACATCAATGGACGCCGTCGACTGGGTGTCGCGCTTTCACGCGCAGATGATGTAGAGACGGCAGTTGCTAACGCGGTGGCGGCTGCAGGCACAGTAAAAGTTATCATGTAACTAAAACAATATTGCCCAAAACAAAAACGCCTCCGTCATTGGAGGCGTTCTTCTCTCTACATACATATCTATCTGCATATATCTCTACATGCAGATATCAGGATTCAATCAGCCACACTTCTTCGGCGAAATAAGGCAGATCTCTTGCTTTCGGCGTTCGGTCTGCGGATTCATTCCTGTTCAGGTGAGTTACCCTCATCCCATCAAACAAAGCACGGACTTCCGATTCATGAACTGAAAATGGTGGACCATCCAGTTGCTCTTGCGGGTAATCCAATGTGATAAGAAGGATACGGCCACCGGGTGCCAGCAAGCTTCGCAACCTATCGACATAGCGGGTTCTCATGGACTCTGGCATTGCAATGAGCGCAGCGCGATCATACACCAGCGGATACGCCTCAAGTGGCGCTGTAAAATAATCGCCACTGTATATCGACACCTCATCGAACTGATACAGCTTCATCGCTGAACTCATGGTCGATACCGTAGGTGTATAGAGGTTCTCGGCAAAGAATGCGCGGACGGCAATTTCACTTAGCTCTACCCCGACAACACTGTCGTGCTTCGCTGCCAACCAATTGAGATCCAAGGACTTCCCACACATTGGCACAAACACGGTTTCCTCGCGCTTTGGCGACAGTTTATCCCAGTACTTAACCAATGCAGGGTTCACATCGCCAAGGTGAAACCCGATGCGGTTCTCAGCCCAGCGACTATGCCAAAATTCATGTTCCATCTTTTATCTCTTATTAGTGCCTCAGTGCTTTCTTAATGCAATGGGCTTATTCACATTCCACATTGAGCGACATATTAGCAAGACCGTTTTCCATGGCAAGAGCGGGTTTTGGGCACCAAACGCCAAATTTTCGTGATCTGATTCTCGTTGTTTTTCACTTTTCTATTGTCAGAACTAAAAATTACAACTACTGTATACGCATACAGTATTGGATATTCGTACAGGGCATAGATATGAAACAGTCGTTTGCGAGCAACCCATTCAACACAGGATCACAAACAAGCGTTACGGCGCTTCGCGAGTGTTATGCGCGTATTGCAGCGGGAGCGCGCAGCTTCCACCAATACAGCTACCAACGCCCGCATACCCAAAGCAGCGCGAACCTTATTCCTGTGAATATCTATCAAAACAACCAGAGCGAGTTGGCTTACTTGCTACGCCTGTTGAAGTCCCTGACAGAAACCAATAAATGGATCACCCTGATTGCACCGCCATCCAACTTTTCTCTTTCTCTGTTTGTGCAGGCAGGTATTCAGGTTTCCCAAATTCGTATTGCCCGCCCAACGGCAAAACACGATTCAAAAGCTTTGATGCAAAAAGCCATGGCGTCTGATACATCAGCGGCTGTTATCGCTTTCGGTTCAATGAACCAGTTTGCAGACATCGAGATGCCTTTAGGTTCCACAACGACAACCGCTGGTTTTGTCATTTCCGGTGTACCTGAACAATTGCACTAATAAACCCACCATCCCAAGCAAGCTATCCCTGCGGTGTCAACCGATGCCGCACCCTATTTACCCCCCGAGATTCAACGGGATCAGGTAAACAATATTCCCATTTCTGAACAAAGCTCCACCCCTGTTTTTATCTATACTCTGCAACTCATGCAGTTTTTCGATGGATAACTCTACTTTGAGCAATAAACTCGACCTAAAAGCCCTTACGGCGTTAGTTATCGGTTCCATGATTGGGGCGGGTGTGTTTAGTCTTCCGCAAAATATGGCCGCAGTCGCGAGCCCGGCGGCTGTTACCTTGGGTTGGATCATTACCGGATTCGGTATGATTTGTCTGGCACTCACTTTCCAGGAGCTTATGCTGAGCAAGCCTGAAGTGGACGGTGGCGTTTTTGGTTACGCAAAAGCAGGCTTTGGCGACCTGTGCGGATTCTTCTCTTCCTGGGGATATTGGTTAAGTTCGTCAGTGGCGAACGTCTCTTACCTCGTGATCGTATTCAGTACTTTGGGATTGTTTTTCGACACCCCTTCACTCACCCTGTTTGGCGATGGAAACACCCTGCTGTCGGTAGTGCTCTCTTCGATCTTGATTTGGTTGGTACATACCCTTGTGCTTCGCGGCGTGCAGACCGCGACCTTCGTTAACTATGTCACGACGATTGCCAAGCTGATCCCGATCATCATCTTTATCATCGCCACCTTGTTTGCGTTTAAGTGGCACACTTTCACTTTCGATTTCACCGGCCTGAAAATTGAGGGGGCCCCAAGCCTGTTTGAACAGGTAAGACAGACAATGTTGATCACTGTCTGGGTATTTATTGGGGTTGAAGGTGCCGTGGTCTGCTCCGGCCGCGCCAAGAGTAAGCGAGATGTTGGACGTGCAACCATCCTTGGTCTGCTGGTCTGTCTGTTCCTTTATGTGGCGGTGACATTGCTCTCAATGGGTGTCATTTCAACCCCTGAATTGGCAAAACTGCCTAACCCATCAGCGGCGAAGATCCTTGAGACCCTCTTCGGTAAAGCCGGGGCGTTTATCATTGGTGCAGGCCTGATTATTTCGGTCAGCGGCGCTTATTTGAGTTGGACATTGCTGGCGACAGAAACCCCGTTTACGGCAGCGCGCCTCGGTTTGTTTCCCAAGTGTTTCAGCGAAACAAATAAAAACGGTACGCCCGTATTTTCCCTGTGGCTGACCAGCTGTGCCATCCAGCTTTGCCTGATCATGATGTTTTTGATTGGTGGTGGTTATGACGACCTGCTTACCATCGCATCCGAGATGATTTTGGTACCTTACCTGTTGGTTGCCGCCTACCTGCTCAAGCTATCCCGGACTGAGCTGGTATCTGCCCGTGTGCGTTTTATTGCCTCACTGGCGACCATTTACGGGATCTGGCTGCTTTATGCATCAGGTCTGCATCACCTGCTTTTGGCAGCACTGCTCTATCTGCCTGGTATCGCTTTTTACATGCATACCAAGCGGGAAGCAGGAAAGCCCGGCTTCCATGGGCCAAACAAATTTCTCCTGGTTGGGGTTATTCTGGCTGCGATATATGGGGTATATCTGCTCGCAGAAGGGACAACACTTTAAGCCGTTCCCACCAAAAAATGTTAAATCGACGCCACCTTTACGGTGGCGTTATAGTGTGACCTGCAGGTATTCCCTGTCTATCGAATGCTGTTCAATGGTCGCTGCCGTTTTTTGCCTGATCAACGCAAGTTCGGCTTCGTCCAAGGCATAGGGAAGAAATACGGTTAGGGTTTGGATCTCCTGCTTTTTCGCCTCGTTGATCAGTGTCACTAAATTCGACACATCACTGTTCAGGGAAGAGAGGGACTGGGACACGAGCGAAGTGAAGATTTCACTGGGAAAACGTCCTTGGCGTTCCACATCGCTTGGGCGTTTAAGGCGTATAAACGGCGCCAACATTGCCTCGAAGAAGCTCAAATGTTGGTGACTTGCCTCACACAGAAAGTGGGTATAGTCAAAACTGACTATATGATGATTCTGACTCTTCGAATTGTCTAAATATCCCGTCATAGCAAATCCTGTTGCTTAGTTTCATCTGGAGATATTCCAAACGGCCTTCGTCAAAGCGTCGCAAAAGAGCGAAAAAGCACGTTCGGTTGAGCTCAACTTATCACTCAATATATGTGGTTTTCGCGAAGAATCTCCCAAAACTTTGAGAAGTTTGGGGTTGATCGGTGAAATAGGTTTCATGCCCAGAAAAGGCATCATTCGACGCTACAGCCATTTAACAGGCGTTTAAATTCACACCAATTCCAGCTACAAAAAAACCAGCCCGGAGGCTGGCTTGACCATGTTAAGTCAAAGAGACTCTTACAGTGCTTTGTAAAGCACTTTGCTGCCCTGCTGGATGCGCTCTACCACGCCTTCCTCTGCCAGCTTCTTAAGCGCTGCAGTTGCCCAAGATGCGGCTTTTGACTCTTCCTGGCCTGCTGCCAAACCGATACCTTTAGGGTTGATACCCTCAGCATTCTGACGCACGATATCCAGCACTTGTTGCTGTTTAGGTGTCAGTGCTACTTCAGCAACAACTTTTGGCGCTGCTTCCGCTTTTGGCGCTGCTTTAATCTTGGTTTCTACAGCTGGTTTAACTGCTTTAGGCGCTTTCAACTGTACTTCTTTTTTCACTGCTGCTTTTGCAACTTTAATGTGTTTTTGAAGCTTAAGTTGAACTTTGCGTTTGTGAGAGATTTTCATTAAATCGTCCTACTTCGATTCACTGCGTTAAGCATCCCCTGACTTACCGAAACAATTTCAAGAGGCAGGGTGAAAAACAAAGCGCGTTTTATACCAAAAATCCCCCCTCATTTGTAGCTTTAACGAAGCTTCAAACGGAAACTTGAGCCAAACGTCTGAATCTTGGTGCGATTTTGTGCGCATTGTAAGCAACCTGCCAGTGATCAAATTTCACCTCTGCCGGGTATATACTCTAGCGACCTGAAAGATGCTCGCTGAATCCTGCATCTTCAAAGTGTTTGGGTATATTCTCAAATCAGTATCAGGTATACCTGACAGACTGAATCATTTGGCGAGAGAGAGACGGATTGCTGATTCACCCACCACATCAACACATTGGGAAGTATTTCCGGATTGCAGTACTGATCCTAGCGATGATTGTGGTCGCAATGATCCTGCTTAATCCTGAGGTAAAAACCATACCTGCGCTGCTTGGCTTAGTGCTTCTCGGTGGGCTTGGCCTGTACATTGGACATGTTATCGACCAGCAAACAATCACCTTCTCCCTGACCGACATGCACCTTCAACATCACACCCCAAAAGGTGGATGGAGCGTGAAATGGCGCAATATCTCCCAGATTGGCATTCCCTCTGTGTCGACTGAAGGGTGGCACCAACCCCTACCTTGGTTTGCGCTTCGCTTGAAAGACTATGAGCCATTCCTTGAAGGCATTAGCTACCGACTTGCTGGCCATATAGTAATGGAACAACGCGCCCTCCTCTTAACCGCTTACCGCCGTGCGGAATCGCCATCAAAAGAAAGCTTTGAGGACATGCTGTTTGATGACACGCCATACACCAGTGCCAGCGGAAAAGTGTATAAAGGGTTGATCGCCATGTTGGCGAATCGGATGCGCTACAGCAGGGAATTATTGGGCTACGATGTTTTCGTTAATGAGGATTTGCTAGACAGGCCGCTGGAGGATTTTGTGGGCTTGTCGCGTCGCTATCTAGCATCTGCACCCAGTGAGGTAACAGATGCCAGTGCCGGAAATTAATCGCTTACCACAGTGGCATGGCATCAGCGACGTATGGGTTTTGCTGACGTTCAATACCGAAGGTGGAAGTCGGGCCATGACCCGGAATGAAAGTAATGTCATCACCCAGCGGGAACAGCTTGTCACGGATTGAGCTGATCAGAGTTTTATGATCGCCTTTCGGGAAGTCGGTACGGCCAATGCTGCCATTGAAAAGCACATCACCCACCCACGCCACGCGATCTTCTTCACTGAAAAACACGACGTGACCCGGCGTATGACCTGGTGTATGGATAACCTTCAACACGCTGTCACCCAGTTTGACTTCATCGCCTTCTTCCAGCCATTCAGTCGGATCGAACGCTTCTGTACGCGGGAAACCGAACATGTCACTTTGACCCGGTAACGCCTGCAGCCAAAACGCATCCTGTTTTTCAGGCCCAATCACCGGCACGTTGTATGCAGCAGCCACTTCTTCAGTGCCACCAACATGGTCAAGGTGTCCGTGAGTTAACAAAACCTTGGTGACATTCACACCCAGTTCATTAACCTTTGCCACCAGCTTGGAGACGTCACCACCCGGATCGACCAATGCCGCTTCATTGGTTTTATCACACCAGATAATGGAGCAATTTTGCTGGAAACCCGTTACTGGGACGATTTCGTACTTCAGAGCCATATGTAAATCCGTATATATGCGAGAAACGGCTCAAGCATATCATGCTGTTCAGTCTATTTTAATGAGAAGCCCATTTTTCCTGCCTTTGCGCGGACGGATGTAAAGTCTGGCTCGTAAATGCATGTCATCACATTGCAATCGGCATGACACCGACTCGTCACTCAAATGACAACAGAGTTTCACCAAAGCGCCTTAGCGTTATCCATAAGCTAATTTGTATCGTCAACTACATGGATGCCTATGACGCCGGTTTCATTGCGAACACTGTGGATCTCTGACCTCCACCTCGGCAATAAAGATTGTAAAGCCCACTACCTGTTGGATTTTCTCAACCGCCACACTGCCGAGACCATTGTGCTGGTTGGTGATATCGTCGATTTTCACGCGATGAAATCCAGCCGTCACTGGCCGGAAAGCCACAGCCAAGTCCTCGCCCTGCTTCTCAAACGTGCCCATGAAGGTTGCCGTCTGGTTTACATCCCCGGCAACCATGACGCAGCCGTGCGCGACTTCTTCAATTTCGACTTTGGCAAAATCGAAGTCCGATCCCGTTTTGAACGCATCACAACCAGTGGCAAACGCATCATCGCTGTCCATGGCGATGAGTTTGACAACGCAGTCTGTCACAGTCGGATGACCGAAATCGCCGGTTATGTGGGTTACGACTTCCTGCTGTTTCTGAACCGCTGGTGGTCAGTACTACGCCGGAAATGTGGCTTTTCCTATTGGTCGCTGGCTTCTTACATCAAGCTACGTGTCCAATCGGCAAACGTTGCTATAGAAAGGTTTGAAAAAGCAGCTGTGCAATTTGCCCGCCGTCGCGGCGCTGATGCCATCGTGTGTGGTCACATCCACCACCCGGATATGAAATCACTGGGTGGTACCTTGTATCTCAACGATGGTGACTGGATTGAAAACTGCACCGCTTTGGTGGAACAGCATGAAGGGACGCTGCAACTTCTCCGCTGGACAGAAAAGACACATTTATTGATGGAAACCGATGCGTTTGCTGTGCCGAATGAAGTGCTTGGCAAACGCGGGAAATCGGGAACTGAAGCCGCCTGACAACCGGCATAAGAAAGGAAGGATCATGTTCAATATTGATGAAGTCATCGCCAACCGCTACCCCACGATTGCAGGTAGACCCTGGATAGCGAAACCCGTCAGCTCTACCCTTCAACGCCTCCTGCACCAACAAGCTTTCCAGGAATTTGCGCACAAATATCCGTATCTGAAAGGGTTCGAGTTTGTCGAACAGGTTCTGGACTATTTCCGCTTCAGCTATACCACCAGCGACAGAGAGCGTGAACGGATCCCAACATCAGGACGGGTCGTTATCATTGCCAACCACCCTATCGGTTCTCTGGATGGTTTGGCGCTGCTCAAACTGGTACGCGAAATCCGGCCAGACGTAAAAGCCGTTGCGAACAATCTGTTGATGCAAATCGAGCCCATGCATGCCTGTCTGTTACCGGTGAATAACATGTCCGGCAGAACCCCAAAAGAAAACCTGATCGCCATTGACGAATGGCTGGCGAATGAAGGGGCATTGATCATCTTCCCGGCAGGGGAGGTTTCGCGTCTGAGCCCGACGGGCGTTAAAGACAAGGATTGGCATCAGGGATTCTTGCGCATGGCAAGCAAGGCAAAAGCCCCCATCCTGCCTATTCATGTTGATGGCAGGAATTCAGCGGTATTTTATGGTGCTTCCTTGGTTTATAAGCCGCTTTCTACCTTGCTGCTGGTCAACGAAATGTTTGGGCAGGATAAACGCAATATCAACCTGACCATTGGTGAAGCCATTCCGTTTTCCAGCTACCAAAGCAGTGCCAATCTACCTCCAAAAACCCGTGTAAAGCTGTTCCGCAAACACCTCTATAACATCGGAAAAGGTAAAAACGGACTGTTTCCTACGGAATCTGCCATCGCAGCTCCGGAGCCAAGGCTGAAACTGACCAAAGAACTGGAATGCAGCGAACTGCTCGGAAACACGCCGGATGGTAAAGCGATTTACCTTTATCGCTATCGGGATGAATCGCACGTGATGCGAGAGATAGGCCGTTTGCGGGAAGTCGCTTTCCGCGCTGTTGGCGAAGGCACAGGGCAAAAGCGGGACATTGATAAATTCGATCAGCATTACTTCCACCTTGTGCTTTGGGATCCGGTTGCTTTGGAGATCGTAGGTGCCTACCGTTTTTGCGATACACAGGCTGTCATTGCCCAACAGGGGATTGAGTCCGTTTATTCCCATTCCCTGTTTGATTACGGCGATGGAATGGCGAACATCCTCGACAGCGGGCTAGAGCTTGGCCGGAGTTTTGTGCAGCCCAAATATTGGGGTAAGCGGAGTCTGGATTACCTTTGGCTCGGCATTGGCGCGTTTCTGGCCAAACATCCGCATTACCGCTATCTGTTTGGCCCTCTAACCATCAGCAATGCCCTGCCTTCCGCCGCAAAAGAACTGCTGATCTTCTTCTATCGCACCTACTTCGGTGCTGATACGGATATCGCCCGTTCAAAACGCCCCTACAGTATCGACAGACAAAAAGAACACGAATTGTTGGGGCACTTTTGCAGGGACAATTATCAAAAAGATTTGAAAACGCTCAAGATGCTGCTGGACAATCTGGGGACCGGTATCCCAACCCTCTACAAACAGTACAGTGAGTTGTGTGAACCCGGCGGAGTGCAATTTTTGGATTTCAGCGTCGATCCGGACTTCGCCGATTGTATTGATGGGTTGGTGATGGTTGACCTGACCAAACTGAAAACCAAAAAGCGCGAACGCTATATCGAGGCTCATCGGTTAACGCAGTCTACCTAAGCAACCTGAAGATGCAGGATTCAGGTCGTTTGGGTATAAGCAAAAGGCGCTCCTGACGGGCGCCTTTTTAATTACCAGCTTCGCACCGGCCCAGTATCGATATGGACAAACCCACTGTTAGGGTAGTAACCCACACCGCCTGCTTTTAGCGACAGTGCCGCTTTGCGGATATCAGCCAATGGCACACGTTCGATAAAGAAGTCGATCGCCTGCCCGGTCATGTGATAACTCTTCTTGGCTTGCCCACCACCGTTTTTACGCAACATCTCATTGGTTGCGGGAGAGCGATAGCCGGAAACCATCGTAATAGGATGCTTTGCCCCAACCAGCTTACAGATTGCAGCAAGCTGATCGTACAGTTTCGGATCCATATCCGTCGCTTCATCACGACGAAAATCCCGGCACAAATGGTTCAACTCAACCAGTTCATTTTTGATGTATGTTTTGCCATCAAAATAGCAAACATCGGCCTGTTCTCCCGTATTCAGGCTAAACATGCTCAAATTTCGCGGTTTTCCCGCTGCCAAAGGTAACGCGATTGCCTTTCCGGGTAAGGCCGCCGCCACAAGACACGCCGCACCGCCTAATAAAAAGCGTCGACGCTGGGTATCCAAACCGTCCATAAACAACCAACTAATTCCCATAACAAAGTAAAAAACCCAAACGGCGCAGCCAATGTCCTGAAGTCAGCAGAAATGCTGAGACCGCGCCGAAAAACAGATGGGAATCTAACGGGATAGGATCAGATAATCAAATCCACAACTGTCTCAATTACGAACCATTCGTTGTAATAATCACCGTTTATTGATGATTTATGGCTGTTTTTTGACCTTGTCAGGGGAATGTAAAAATCTGTAAGTGTGCTGAAGATCTCAAAGGAGGTCGGCAAGAAGGCGCTTTCCGGGACGCGCCAACCCGCCGAAAAATTAAGACTGGTTGTTGCTGGCGGTCAGCGAAACGGCAGTATTGCGTTTCGGTCTGGCGTCGTAATGGTAAACATCGTCACGGTATTCCACTTCACCACTTTCGTTAACCCAAGCCGTTTGGTAGATGGTGTAAACCGCGTAACGCTTGCGCAGGGATACCCATTTGGTTTCCGGTATTCTGCGGTAGTAATCGTAGTCGCCATAATTGAATCCAGAGCGACTGATCAAAATCTCCGCCAAGGTTTCGGCTTTCTGAACCCGGATACATCCGGAGCTGAACGCCCTGCGCTCTTTGGCAAACAGACTTTTCGCCGGTGTGTCATGCAAATAAATAGCATTGCCATTTGGTGTGTTGAACTTGAAACGACCCAAGGCATTCATATCGCCGGGAGACTGCTGCAACCGGTAAGGGAAGTCATTTGGGTTGATGTTCTGCCAGTCTATCTGCTCAGAAGGGATTTCCTGAGCGTCAGTCCAGTCACTCAACACCGTATAGCTGTTTTTTTCCAGATACTCACTGTCATTGCGTAATTTCGGCAGAATATCCTTTCGCATGATTTTCACGGGCACATTCCAGGCAGGATTAAACACCACCGAATCCAGCCGCGAATCAAACAGTGGCGTGCGGCGGCTTGGACGCCCAACCACCACTTTGCTGTCCAGAATCAACTCGCTGTCTATCCAAAGCTGCATTTCATAGTTGGGGATATTGACCAGAATGATACTTTCACGCTCAGTGGGCCATAGGCGCAAGCGCTCCATGTTCAGCGCCAGAATCTGAATGCGGGTGTTAGCAGACTTGTTGAGCCAGCGGCGTGTTGACTTACCAATCACGCCATCTTGTTTCAGGCCATGCCTACCCTGGAATCGTTTGACAGCGTCAACCAAAAGCGGGTGAAAGTAGTTAACCCGTTCGATTTTCAAGCGCTGGGCATCAGCTTTTGCCAGCACGCCCTGACGTTCAAGTGCGGTAATAAAGTGGTCAGCATCCTCTAGCGGATCACCCTCCCGGATCAAGCCTTTTTGAACTATCTTGGGCCAGATATGCGTTTGCATATCCTGCAATTTCACAATGGCTTTTGCCATTGCACGGTACTGGGGTGTGTCAGGACGCAAACCAAATACAAAGTCATACAATGCATTCTGGGTGGCTGCCGCAATAAGGGATAATGTGCGCCCTTGAGTAGGGACAGGAAGCTGCTCAGTGATGTCAGTGCCGAAATACCACCTTTTACCGTGCTCAGGTATCTGGTCAATGTAACTCATAAGCGCTAACAGGCTGTCTGTTGCGAAGACATCATAGGCGCGCCAGTCGCCACTGTTTCGCAAATCACGGAGCAATAAAGCCCGCCATTCGAAGTCTTGGCTGATACCTGCCAGAGAAATGATATTGATCTGGGTTTCCAGCTCATCTTTCGCGCGATAGTCGCGCCAGATTGGAGCAAATGAGAATTGATCATAGATAGTTGCAAGCGTTCTGTCATAGACGACGGCATCCGCCTGAGGTTCTGCCTGTCGCACCCACAGCATTGCCTCGAGCGAAGGTTGGGTTTCAGCTTCAGCTACCTCAACCGCCCAGACCGATTGTGATAAGACAACAAACAAAATGACTGTCTTAAAAAGCGTACGAGAAAAATCCATGCGCCACCTCCAACTAGAGATCCTAGTATGGCAAACGTCACAGTTTTTGTTGCCGGAAATTGCATGAATATTTGAAAACAAAGAGTTAGAAAACCTTCATCAAAAAGCATTAGCCCACCCTGAATTAGGATTTGCATATGCAATTGTTTTTAATGAATTTTGACACTTTAAAATGATTAATCGAATGCCATTTTTCCGGTTTGGATACTCAGTCGAAAAAAGCGTTCAGGTGTTGTATCTCATTGCATTCGTGGACAAAATCCTGCTATAGACATGCCTTCCTCTCGATGACTAAAAATCTTGCCAAACTCAGGTTAAACCCGGCAATTTTTCAGGCAGAACATCATTGATCGCTCCCACTTTTTCACGCCTATCTCACCCTGCTCTTTTCGCCGTTGAGTGGGCAACATCCTTGAGAAAACGGTTAATTAGCGTGTATGGTTAATGTTTTAAGACATTGGCCTGCTCCTACCTCTGTTTATCGGTAAGAAAGGGCTTTAACATTTGATGTTTAACCCGGATAATCCCGGCACTTTACGTTTCGCTGTTGTTTAAAGGAGAGGCTTCGATGGAGAAGCACGAAGAGGTACTGGTAGCATTACGACAAATTATTCGAGCCATCGATTTGCATTCACGCAAACTCAATAAAGTTGCTGGCCTGACAGGCCCACAATTGGTATTGATGCGCGCTATCCAGGATCTCGGTGAGGTGACTATCCGCCAGTTGTCCAACCACACCAACATGAGCCAAGCAACAGCAACAACCATTCTGGACAGACTTGCGAGCCGAAACCTGATTGTCCGCGTTCGAAGCAACCTGGATAAACGCAAGGTGCATGCGCACCTGACACCTGAAGGCATGCAGGCACTGGAACAAGCGCCGAAACCGTTGCAGGAAAGCTTCATCTCCCGCTTTCAGTCTTTGGAAGAGTGGGAACAGTCGCTGCTGATCTCCTCGGTTCAACGCATTTCTTCAATGATGAATGCCGACAACATTGATGCAGCGCCTCTGTTAGAAGTCTCGCTGCTGACCACTGCAGAAGAAGAACATAAAAACGAACGCTGAGTTAAACAAAGAGCCCTTGATGGGCTCTTTGTCGTTAAGCTTCTTTCGTTGCCCGCCGCGTGCCAATGATTCCCGTCGCCAAAGCCGTTCCCAGGAATATTGTCGCCCCGCCAACCGCCATTCGTGACGTAATAGTCTCGCCCAGAAACAAGGCGCCCCAAAGCGCGGCAAAAAGGGGAATGAGGAAGGTAACAGCAATGGTGTTTGCCGGACCAATACTCCGGATTAACCGGAAAAAGAGAATGTAGGCAAACCCGGTTGATACCACACCAAGCAAGATACCTGCAGACCAAGCGGATGCGGTTGGCGCTGTATCCGGCCAGAAAGCAATCCCCATAGGTAGAAGCACGACCATAGCGCCTATCTGGCTGCCTGCCGCAGTAACCAGTGGCGGAACACCAGAGAGGTAACGCTTTGTATAGCTGGCAGACACGCCGTAAAACACGGTTGCGCCCAACACCGCCAACACAGGCCATCCCAAACCCTGCTGCCCAAAATCAAGTTTTCCCCACACCAGAATCAATACACCAACAACGCCAAGTACCAGACCAGCAATACGCCGTCCATTCATTGCTTCTCCCAACCAGAAGTACGCAATGATCGCTCCCCAGATGGGTGTCCCTGCGTTAAGTATCGAAGCAAAACTGCCTGACACGCTGACCATGGCATAGGCAAAAAGTAAAAAAGGAATGGCGGAACTGAACAACCCAACCGTACAAGCATGGAACCAGTTTTCCCTCAGTGCATTGACCTGACGGCGGACAACAAGAATGGGAACCAGGAAAAGCGTCGCCAGCCCCACCCTTACCAAAATCAGCGCAAAGGGCCCAAATTCCGGTACGGCATAACGGATGAGAATAAAGGAGCCGCCCCACAGCGCAGCCAGTAACAGCAGTTCCGTCACATCGAATCTATTCATGGTATTAGTCCTTCAGAGTCGGTCAGACGAAATAAGCATACCGGGAAGGTCGCCGGATCCTCGCCGGATTCGGCACTGACAAACCGTGAAGCAGCTTTTCACTGCTTTCTCTTGATGAAGCGTGGCCGCAAGATTCAGCTAACGTCATCAAAGAAAAAGAAAATACTAGATGAACATTTTTTGCCGACTTTTTCCGCCATCAGGTGATTGAAATTTGACGTTAAACATCTAGTTTTAATAGATAGGCAAATTATCAAGGTTGAAACAATGTCGCGCCAAAGGCGAATACTCGTCGTTGATGACTCCCAGGCTATGACTGTGATGGTCAAAAGCATGTTGGCTGAACTTGGGCACAGGACAGTCGACTGTTTCACTTGCCCGGAGAAAGCGCTCAACGAGCTGCGCGATGACCCGTCTCGATATGATATTGTCCTGACCGACTTAAACATGCCTGGCATGGACGGCATGGCGCTGATCCGTGAACTGGGTAACATGCATTACAAAGGCAGCATTTGTATTATTTCGGATTTGGACAGCAGGATCATTGAACTGGCAGCAGAAGTTGCCCGACAGCAACAGGTCTGCCTGCTTGGCAGCATTGCAAAACCCATTCAGCAAGAAGCCTTGCAACTCATCATTGACCGCAAGCTGCAACTCGAAGAGCGTAAGTTCACCAACTACGAGAAAATGAGCGCGGAGGAGTTACTCCACCACATCGAGCGCCATCAGGTCGCTCCATACTATCAACCCAAATTGAATGCCAGAACCAACCTAGTAGACAGTCTGGAAGTGTTGGCGAGGATTGAAAAGCCGGGGCAAAGCAGTGCGATCCTTCCCGGCCGCTTCATTCCGACTGCGGTTGAGCATGACCTTATGGATTTGCTGACCATGCAACTGGCAGAAACGACAGCCAAGCACATTGGTACTCTCTCTGAAATTTTTGGCGACAAAGTCAAAATCAGCCTCAACCTCTCTGCGCAGCAACTTGCAGATTTGGAAATAGCCGACCGACTCGATAGCCTTTTCCAGTTTCGTGACATCGACAAGTCGCGCGTCATTCTGGAAATAACTGAAGAATACGCTCTGAAATCATCAGAGCAGATGGAATCGCTTAACCGCCTCAGAATCAAAGGCTATGGATTGTCACTGGACGATTTCGGCACCGGATTTACCAACCTTCATCAGCTTCGCAGCCTGCCGTTTACTGAAGTAAAAATCGACCGGACTCTGGTAAGCCAAATCCACAGCGACAAATTCAGCCAGGTGATTGTGCAATCCCTGTCAGAAATTACCGAGAAATTCGATGTGGGCCTGGTGGCTGAAGGGGTCGAAAACTTTGCCGAACTCGAATACCTCTCAACCCGTTACCCTGACATCCTGTTGCAAGGCTTTCTTATCTCAAAGCCGAAACCCATTGATTGTTTAGCCTCCTGGTACAAAAGCTGGCTCAAAGGCGTCGGTATCGAGGATCACAAAACCTACACCCAATAACCCTGATCGCCTGCCTGATTCAACCGCCAGTCACTGCCTGGTGGTTGCCAAGCGTTTTCTGTTTTCATTTAGCCACTTATTTTGTATATATACCCAAATAGACGCCATACAGTGACGTATGAACCTCCCCTCTGGCACGTTTGACAAGGAAGCAGATATGAAGACTATTGGCATAATTGGCGGAATGAGCTGGGAGTCAACCGCGACCTACTACCGCTTATTGAACCAGCGGGTCAGACAGCAACTTGGTGGACACCACTCAGCCAAACTAATGATAAGCAGTGTCGACTTTGCCGAAGTAGAAGCGCTTCAACGCGCGGGTGACTGGGATAATGCGGCCGCAATGTTGGCTGACGAGGCACTGAAACTTCAAAATGCCGGCGCAGATTTCATTGTGATTGCAACCAACACTATGCACAAAGTCGCGCCAGAGATTCAGGCTGCGATCTCTATTCCCTTGCTGCACATTGCCGATGCCACCGCAGAGCGCCTAAAGCGCGATGGCAACCATCATGTGGGGCTGCTGGGCACACGGTTTACTATGTCACAGCCCTTTTATAAAGAGCGGCTTGAATCCCACGGCATTCGCGTCACCGTGCCGGAAGATTGGCATCAGGACATCGTCCACGAGATTATCTATCAGGAGCTGGTTCAAGGCGAAATCAACTCCCATTCCCGGAAACAGTACCTATCTGTGATTGACTCGCTAAAGCATCAAGGCGTTGATGCGATTATTCTTGGCTGCACTGAAATCGGCCTTTTGGTGCAGCAACATCACACCCCGGTTCCCCTTTATGACACCACCGATCTTCACGCAGAATCCGCTGTGAATATGGCGTTGTCCGACTGAAGTAATTAAGGACACATCAATGACGATAAGGACAGCGACGGCAGCAGATCTGCCCGCAATCAACGCTATTTATAACCATTACGTAAAACACACCTCCATCACCTTTGACTATGACGAATGGGAGATTGAGCGCCGGGAAGCTTGGTTTAATAAACTGACTGACAGTGATGGCTACTATCACGTACTGGTGAAAGAAGACGACCAGGGGGAAGTGATTGGGTTTGCCTACAATGGGGAATTTCGCGAAAAGCTGGCCTATAAAGTCAGTTCCGAAATCACTATTTACCTACATCATGAATGCCATGCCAAAGGGCTGGGATCTGCCCTGATGCAAACACTGCTGGAAAAAATGGCACACTCCCCGGTAAAAAGGGCTTATTCGGTTATCACTTTGCCAAATCCAGCGTCCATCCGTTTGCATGAGAAGTTTGGTTTTCAACAAGTTGGGATACTGACTAACGTGGGATACAAATTTGACCAATTTCACAGTGTCGCGATTTTGGAAAAAACTAGCCTCACAGCATAAACAGCCACGGAAACTTACTTTCGACTGAAACAGGCTGGGCATCAGGCTTCTACACTGCCCAGCTATAAATACACACTCAAAAGTTTGCTAAACCCATCATTTAAGGCAGGCGGCGTCGATATGGTTATTTTTCCATACATTGCACATTGCTTCTGCTTTCAAATCAACTGCTTTAACGACCGATGACCCTGCTGCTGCTCGCCCGCTCAACCCTTTCATAGAAAACCTGAGGGATATTAATTTTTGACGCAGATCCCAAAAACGTTTTCTACACTAACAGTGTTGTAAGTAAGACATTAGTAACACTTTTGGGGGCGGGAAACATGAAAGTATCCACAAAAATAAGAGCTGCGCTGATCGGGACTGGTGTCGCTGGCGTTATTGCTACCACTATTTTTTTGACTTTTGCAGCGGTCAGCGAATCAGGGAAAGCACTGGAAACTCAGGTAGAGAACCAGCTCCGCTCCGTAAGAGCCATTAAAAAAACAGAAATTGAAAATTACTTTGCGACGATCAGCCGTCAAATCGTCAACATGGCTAACTCGACCATGACAGAGAATGCCATTGTCCAGTTTTCGAAAAGCTTCCAAAGTGTGGAATCAGAAGCCCTTCCAAAAGCCAACCAAGCTGAAGTTCTGAACAATTACTATGTCGATGAATTCGGACGCACCTATCAGGAAACCAACAACCAAGCGACCGATGCCACGTCGAAACTCAACACCATTGGCACCAGCGGGCAATTGCTGCAGCAAGCTTATATCGGCATGAACCAACACCCTCTTGGTAGCAAACACCTTCTCGACAAAGCGGATGACGGCACGACCTACAGTGAAGTCCATGAAGTCTACCATCCAAATTACCGCAAATATCTCGAGTCGTTTGGCTACTACGATATCTTCCTTGTCGATACCTCAGGCAATGTCGTTTACACCGTTTTCAAAGAGCTAGACTATGCAACGAACCTAGATACCGGCGCCTATAAAGACACGGGGTTAGCGCAAGCCTACAAAGGCGCGAAAAATCTTAAAGCCGGTGAATTCGCGTTCATCGACTTTGCTCCCTATTACCCCTCTTACGACAGCCCTGCCTCGTTTATCGCGTCACCTGTCGTGAAAAATGGTGAGCGTATTGGTGTCATTATCTTCCAGATGCCAATCGATGCCATCAACAGCATGATGACATACGACTCGGAATGGCGTGCAGACGGATTAGGTGATACAGGCGAGTCATACCTTGTGGGTAGCGACAACCTTATCCGGTCCCAAGCACGTATGCTGGTTGAGAACAAAGATGCTTATCTGGATGCCCTGCGTGCTTCCGGTGTGGCAGAAAATACCGTAAGCCGTATCGCCACCACTGAATCCTCAGCTGGCCAGCAACCTATCAATACAGCCCATATCAACGCAGCCATCGGTGGTGAGGCTGGATTTACGGTCACCAAAAACCATTTCGGAAAGGATGTGTTTTCGGCATACACCCCTATCGATATTCTGGGGCAAAGGTGGGCACTCGTTACTGAAATCACCAAATCTGAGGCATTGACCACTGTTCACGCTCTGCAAAACTCGCTTTACACCAAAGCTGGGGTCGTTGGGTTCATCATCATTGTTATTTCTGCCCTAATTGCTTGGTTAATTGCCAACAGTATCAGCCGACCTATCTCTGTGCTGACATCAAAAATCATCCAGATAGCCAAAGAGCATGACCTGACGATTCGTCTGGAAGCGAAAAGTAAAGATGAAATCGGCGAGCTTTCGCGCTCAATGAATACCATGTTGGATGATTTTATGGGCTTGATAAAAGGTGCAGATGCCACGGCTAAAGCGCTGGGTGACGCATCTGAATCTATCCAGAAAAACATTTCCGCCATGCGCAGTGAAGTTGACCAACAAGCGTCAAACTCCAGTCAGGTGGCGACTGCAGCAACAGAAATGAGTGCCTCTATTTCAGAGGTTGCCTCTTTTGCCAACAACGCATCTGAGTCATCTGAAAATGTCGTGCAGTCTGTGCGTCAAAGCGCTGATGTTGGCCAACAGTTGGTGAGCAACATTTCTGAGCTTTCTAGCCGGATGAATGAAGCCACCAAGTCGATGGAGCAGCTCTCTGCAGAGAGCGACTCCATTGGTTCAGTGCTGGATGTAATTCAGGGTATTGCTGAACAAACCAACTTGTTGGCGCTGAACGCTGCTATCGAGGCCGCCCGCGCAGGTGAGCAAGGCCGTGGCTTCGCCGTGGTCGCCGATGAAGTTCGCTCGCTGGCGATACGTACGCAAACCTCTACCGAAGAGATCCGCGCCAAAGTGGAGTCTTTACAGTCTGAAACCGGCAAAGTGGTGAAAGGGATCAGCGGTGCGAATGAATATGTGGCCAGCAGCGTCGACAACTGTAATAAGAACAATGAAATGCTGGATCAAATCGCGGGTATGATGATGGAAATCAACGATATGAATACCCAGATTGCGACAGCGGCAAGTGAGCAATCTTCCGTGACGGAAGAGATCACCATGAATGTGAACAATATCGCCCGGTCTGCAGAACAGGTATCAGAAAGTACGGTGAGTACTGACGAAACCTCACTCAGCCTGAATCAACAGGCGCACAAACTGACCCAACAAATCGGTATATTTAAAATTGCTTAACCCGTAATTACTCTCCTTGAAAGACAAAAGGCCAGCAGTGCTGGCCTTTTCAATGTTTGGAATCTGGTTCTATTCAACCGTTTCCAGTGTTTGCTCCAGTGGCAGCGTAGATTTCGACACCTCGCCAAAGCCACGCAGACCCACCACATGCACGTGCTCTTTATCGTTAAAGATCTTACGTACCAGTTTGTAGGTGGTGCCCTGCTCTGGGCTGATGTTTTCCGGCGCTGCAATCAGAAGCTGCATATCCAGGCGGTGACAAAGTTCGAACAGGGTCGAGATTGACTTCGCATCCAGACGCGCGGCCTCATCAAGGAACAGCAGACGACAAGGAATAACATCTTTACCGCGCAGACGACGGGATTCTTCTTCCCAGCTTTGCACCACCATCAGCAGGATTGCCTGGCCGGTACCGATCGCTTCACCGGTCGACAGCGCACCGGATTCCGCTTGCAGCCAACCGTCAGTACCACGGTTAACTTCAATACCCAGTTCCAGGTAGTTACGGTAGTCCAGAAGCTCTTCACCCAGGATCTGAGGAGAACGCTGACCAAGGTCGATATGCGGGTTCAGGCGCTGGAACAGTTTCGCCATTGCTTCAGAGAAGGTCAGACGGTTGTTACCGAACAAATCCTGATGCTGCTCTGCTTTCTCTGCCAAGCCTTCAAGCAGCTGCGCATGGGTTTCGCGGATAGAAACATTCAGGCGCACACCTTTAACCTGACCAAAGGCAATATTAGACAAACCTTGGTTCAGCAAACGAATACGGTTTTGTTCACGCTGAATGGTCTTGCGGATAATGTTCGCCACAGACTCAGAGCTGATTGCCAAGCGTTTCTCACGCTGGGTCAATTCTTCAGTCAGGCGCGCCAGTTCCACTTCCATCTCTTCAATCGCTTCAACCGGATCGTCGGTACGGATGATGTCGTGACGGATACGCTCACGCAGGTGCTGGTAAACCGCAACGTAGAACAGAACTTTACGCTCTGGACGTGCCATGTCTTCCGACGCACGCAGTGCATCACGCAGGGTTTCGTTGTCAGCCACCGCCAAACGCAGTGCACCCAGTGATTTATCCGACAGTGAACGCAGTTCGTCGGCAGACATGTACGCCATTTCACGGCGATTCAGCTGCTTCTCTACGTTGCTGGTGCGGGCAATCTTCAGTACTTCCACCCACCCGGCTTTCGCGTTCACCACGAAAGTACGCAGGTCAGTGTACTCTTTACCCGCTTTCTTCAGCGTTTTCACCAGAGAACGCATCTCCAGCTCAATCGAGGTCAGGCCTTTTTCCAGCTCGCTCTTACGGCTGCGTGATTGTGAAAGCTGTGCATTCAGTTCGTCACGACGGATACGAGCACGCTCTTCCGCTTCCACGTCCGCGCGAACGCCCAGTTCAGTCAGTTCACGTTTGAATTCTGCAACCGTTTCCTGCTTCGCCTGGTGCGAGCTTTTCAGTGATGCCAGCAGTTGGTTGTACTGGTTCACCTGATCGCGAACCTGTTTCACGTGCTCACGTGAACGGGTACGGGCGCGCTCTGCATCCACCAGCTTGGCTTTCAGCTGTTCGTTCAGCTCGCTGCTCTTGTTCAGCAGTTCAACCGCATCGGCGTAACCGAAGTGGTGACGGCGCTCAACCAGATCAGACAGGGCGAACAGGGTTTTCTTCAGCGATTGCAGCGCTTCGTCTGCTTGCTGGTAAGCGGCATTCAGGGCATCAAACTGTTCTGGGTCAGCGTCCAGTGTCGACACCAGATTTTCCAGTTCTGCCAGCGCCTTGCCGTGTTCACGGGTGAAATGGCGCGCTTCGTCTGCCTGGGACAAGCGGCTTTCCACTTCTTCCAGACGCGCTTCCAGCGTTTCATCTTCCAGCGCATTAACTACGTGCTGAAGTTTGTTCAGCAGCGCAATCGCTTCTTTCGAGCCGGTCAACTGGCTGCGAACCTGTTGCTCGCTTTCACGAGGCTGTGCAAGCTGGCGCTGCACACTGTTGCGTTGTTCACGCAGGGCTTTCAGTGCCGCTTCCGGGTCTTCATTGAACGCCACATTCATGTGGTTGGACACGAAGTGGTTGAAGCTTTGGGTCAGACGCTGAAGCTTCTGGGCATCGAAGGAGGCTTTGGCGTAGTTTTCTACCAACTCTTCACGTTTTTCACGCAGGCTTTCCAAACGGTGCTCACGCGCCGCACGACCAAACAGCGGAATTTTCGGGAAGCGAGAGTAACGCAGCTGGCGGTCGTTCAGGTGAACGCAAACCGCATTTTCCAGCTCTTCAACGTCAAATACGCTGTCATCGAAGCCATCTGCTTCACCTTCGATGATGTACAAGTCTTCCGGGCAGTCATCCAGATCCAACAGCTTCTCTTTGATGCCTTTCAGATCTGGCACCACAATCGCGTGGCGCGCAGGGCCGTACAGTGCTGAGAAGTACGGTGCATCATCAATGGTGATGTCATCGTAAATCTCAGACAGCAGCGTGCCACCCAGGGTATCAGCCAGCGATTGCAGACGCGCGTCATCGCTGCCGCCCGGCTGTGCCAGACGCTCGATTTCCGCTTCCAGCGTTTGCTTTTCAGCATGCAGTTTGTCGCGGGTAGCGATGGTTTCGCGCTCTTCCGACATAACGCGCTGCATGGTATCCAGCACTGCTTGGTTGTCGTAAAGCTCTTCGCCGGTTTGCTCTGCCAGTTTTTCCAGTGCTTCCTGCGCGGCAATCCACGCTGGTGCGACTTTTTCAAACTGGGCAGTTTTTGCGTTGATATCGTTTTCAGCGCGTTGCAGTTCGCGGACCTTCTCTGCCTGCTCACCTACTGCTTCTTCTGCTGACTCCAGACGTTCCTGCTGGCGCGCCATTTCAAGCTCTACCGCGTCTTCAGAGGCAACGGTTTCGTTGAATTGGCGCTGGTATTGCTCAGACAGGGTTTTCGCCTGTTGGAAGCTTCGCATCTGACGCTCAAGGTCACGGTGCTGCGCACTCAACTGGTCAGCATTTGCAGACAGGTTGGCAAATTCGCGGCCTTTGGCAATTACTTCACGTGCTTTAACACCCGCTTCAGCACGGCTCACGTCACCAGCGATGCTGCGTACCAGATCAAGACCACGTTCAAACTGTTTGGCTGCCGCAGAAGAGAGATCCAGCTTGTGCTTCAGGCTCAAAAGCTCAGAGGTTTGCACCTCTTCTTTTGCTTTGAGTGACCCCAGATACTCCGCCGCATTTTCCTGCGAAAGCTCGTCGTTACCTGTCAGCTCGCGCGCTTTTTCCAGCGCTTTCACCGCTTGTTGGTATTGCAACGCACGGGTTTGCTGCATATCCAGCGCTTGCTGGTAATCCGCAAGCTGGGTTTTCAGGCTATCGACTTCTTCTTCCGTCAGATGCGCCTGCTCTTCAGCCATCGCGAGCTGTTCAGTGGCTTCTTCCACCACCATCATTTGCTCTTCGAGACGAACGGCCAGCTCTTCCAGATCTTCCTGGTAACGCTCTACTTTCTCTTGTTGGCGAACAGCGGTCTGCACCAGCTGCAGGTGATCAGACGCGGCCTGATAGTCTTGCTCAAGGTGAGTCTGACGTTCGTTCAATGCATCCAGCTCGTCAGTCATGCGGCCGAATGTGCCTTGGAAATCATCCAGTTGACGACGAGAGCCCTGCACTTCACCGCGGCGTTTCAGCGCTTGCTCCAACTTGTTGCGACGCTCGTTGGCGTGGCGCATGTAGTCAGACGCAACGTAGTTGGTGGATTCAGTGATCAGGTGTTTGAACAGGTCACGGTCACGCTGGGTCAGCTTGATCGCTTCCAGTGTCATGCGGTTTTCGCGCAGCGCCACTTCCATGTCCTGGAAGGCTTTCTTCACACCGCCGTTTTGTGGCAGCAGGTAGTCGCGCAGGGATTTGGTAATTGCACTGGAGATACCACCGTAAAGCGATGCTTCAATCAGGCGGTAGAACTTGGAGCGGTCGCTGCTATTACGCAGTTTCTTCGGCAATGCACCGTATTCAAACATCTGTGCGTGATAATCCGTCAAAGAGTTGAAAGCTTTGAAATGCGCAGTGTCGTAGTCACCCAGCGCATCTTTCACTTCATTTAGTTGACGGACACGTACCTGGTTGGCAGACACGTTCTCGATCAGGATGTCAGTTGGCTTCACGCCAGATGGCAGGCCCTGAACGATAAAAGGTTTGATGTCGACTTTCTTATCACGACCCGCCACTTGCTGCAGACGAACAGCGAACAGAATGCGTTGGTTACGTGAGTTCACCACATCCAGCGCCGCATAACAGGCACCTGGTTTCAGTTTACCGTGCAGGCCTTTGTCGCGTGATGCCGTCGAGCTGCCCGCTTCCGTGGTGTTACGGAAGTGCAGCAGACTTTGGTCAGGGATAAGCGCTGTAATAAATGCCGCCATGGTAGTGGATTTACCCGCACCGTTACCGCCTGAGAGGGTTGTGACCAGATTGTCGATGTCAAAGGTACGGGCAAAGAAACCGTTCCAGTTGACCATGGTCAGCGATTGGTATTTACCGCGTTGGGTCATGCCTGAACCTCCTGAGCATCTTCGTCACGATCTTCGTCGTGATCATCTTCTTTTAGCAAGCTGGATTGTGCATGTTCCTGCTGGTGAATAACCGCTTCACCATCGCGGATAAGGCGCAGCTGTGCTTCACGGATATCGTCACCCGCACGCACATCCGCACCGAAGCGGAATGTCGCTTCACTCACGCGGAATTTACCGTTGTCGCCGATTGGCACAATCATGCCGATACGACGAAGACGACGCAGTGAGGTCTTCACTTTGTCGTATAGCTTCTCGCGGTCAAGATCCGAACCTGATGCACGCAGGGTCACCAGCTTCATCAGTTTCTTCTCGTCTGCCAGTGTCAGCAGCTCGTCGAACAGTTCCTGGGTGGTAAAAATGCCTTCCTGTGCCAGACGCTCTGGGCTCAGGTAAAGGAAACACAACACCTTACCTACCAGCATGTCGAGTTCTGAAAGCACTGCGCGACCAATCAATGAGGTTGAGCGCGGACGCAGGTAGAAGAAACCTTCAGGTGCGCGCACCAACTCAGCGTTATAACGCTGGTAGAAATGCTGCAGCGGGGTTTCAAACTCAATCAGATAAGCGTGGTTATCCAAATCTTCGCTGGCGATATGGCGGCCAGCACGCAGGACGCTATCCAATGCCGGGAACAGCGGATTGGCAATCGCTTTTGCCAGTTCCTCTGGCATAAATTCTTCAATATTTATCGATGACATTCGCTTGTACCTTGGCTCCGTATTCGTTAATTGCCTGCCAGTCCGGCTGAATTGCATTCATGTCGGACTGTGAGTAACCAAGGCGAACCGCCTGGTTGATCACGATCCGCGCCAGATCAAAGTGACGGGCTTGTGGGTGTTGAGCCAGATAGTTTTTCAGTACCACGCCCAAATCTATGCCCTCACCCGTTTGACGGTGGCGAGACAGCATGTCAGAGATTTGGTCGCTCAATTGGTCGTTAACCAGCGTCAGTTCCTCAAACTCGACTTCTGCCGGCATTTCACCGGTCACTTCGTCATCACGAAGTACCAGTGCTTCGTCGCGCATATCACGCAGACGTTCTGCATCGGCAAAGGTCAGGAACCAAGGGTTATCGAAGTATTCTGTCACCGACTGGCGAAGACGCTGGCTGAACGCGCGGTTCTTGTCCATGTCGATGGCATTACGAATAAATTTGTGTACGTGGCGGTCGTAGCCGATCCAGAGATCAATCGCCTGCTGGCCCCAGTTCACGATGCGATCCAGCTTCATTTGCAGGTTGTAGATCATGGCATCGACGAAATCTAAATCGTCGCGGCCGTGAACCTGTTCCTGAATATTCAGAAGCTGGGTTTGCAACTGATCACCCGCCGACTGCAGGGTATCCTGAAGCTCGCGCAGGGTGCTGGAAGTTTCGTTCAGCAGTTGCTCACAATTGGCGATCGCAGCCTGCCAGTCCTGGTTTAACAGCGCAGCAATGTCGTCTTTCACTTTTTGCTGCTGCTCATCCATGGTGCGTTGGTTCAGATCGATACGATCGAAAATTTCGGCCACTGAATACTTCAGTACGCCGTAAACGTTCTTGCGCCAGAAATCCGCGTCACCATCTTCTGCAGCTGCGGTCAGGGCTTTATCAATCTCATCAGCCACCATGGACAGTTGAATTGAAAGCTTGAGTGAGCTGTATTCGCGGTGACGCGCGTAATAATCGCTGATACCCAGTGCCAGCGGCGTAAGACGATAAATACTCGCGCCGTCGGTCATTTCGCTGGTAAAACGGCTCAGCAGGCGGCTGCGCACCAAGTCGTTAATGGCATTGTTTGCACGAAACGCGATGGTTTCGCTAGCTTGATCGAATTGGTCACTGACGATACGGAATGCATCGACCAGCTCCCCTTCCCCTAGCTCCTCCTCGAAACGCTCGCTGCTGAGTACAGCAACGGCAAGGAGAAATGCCAGCCGTTCCGGCGGCAGATTGAGGGAGAAGTCATTCGTTTTCACCCAACCAACCAACTCAGGAACAGTCTGAGAGAATTCGCTCATCCGTTTTCCTTGTTGTTTACGTGTATCTTGTAATCGTTATGACTCGAGAGGCCTTTGTGCGTACACGTGAATGTAACGACCTAACGAGATAAAAGGTTCCTGACGGCAGAGTTTTTGCTCCATCGCCACGACCTGTTCAAAGGTGAATTCGCCTGTTCTCGTGTCTTTCATGTAGTCATGGAACGTGCGAACACCACTTTTCCCTAAAATGGTAAAACCGGCCTCTTCAATCCACTGATAGACATCTTCAGGTTGAAGGCCTTTCTGTGGCTGCAGTTTAAAGCGCTTGCGGTGAGGCATTCCCTCTTCAACATGCGTCAGGTTGCCACAGATCAGGTTCTTAAACAGCAGGCCATTTTGGTTGTAGAACATGACCGATGCAACACCGCCCGGTTTGACTTGTGACAGTACGACATCCAGCGCTTCACGCGGGTCACCAAGCCATTCCATTACTGCGTGGAAAAGCATCAGATCGAACTGCTTGTCTGTATGCTGCGCGATTTCCTGCACCGGTGCATGAACGAAGCGATAGTGCGGCAATAGCCCTGCTTCATCGATGTCTTTTTCTGCCAGCGCGAGCATCTGTGAAGAAAGATCACATAAGGTCACGTTGTGGCCACGCTGCGCGATTTGTTGCGAAAGCTGTGCCAATCCGCCACCGGCATCTAAAATGTCCAGCGGACTAGATTCGCCCAGGCGGTTCAATATTGATTCGAGATCTTGCCAAACAACGGCTTGGCGGATTTCTCCCTTGCCCGAGCCGTAAATGTTTTTAACAAATTTGTGGGCAATGTCGTCGAAATTTCTATCCTCAGTCACAGTGCCTTCGTTATGATTGTCTGCTAAGGGGTTTATTTTCGCATAAGCCTGCCGTTAATAAAGGTCTGATGCACTTTCTGGCCCCTGTTTGACTATATTTCGGGCGACATTTCATGTTTGAACTAAAAAAACTTATATCAACTTTACTGATGCCCCTTCCTGCGCTACTGCTACTTGGATTTTTCGGCCTGTTTTTGATCTGGTTTACCCAGAGAAAAGGGTTCGGATCTTTCGTTGTTTTTGTTTCTCTGTTGTTAATTGGCCTGGTTTCGTTCCAACCGTTCACTTCTTCACTTTTAATGAAAATGGAACGCCAATACCCACCCTTCCTGCCCACGGAAAAACCGGTCGATTATGTGATGGTGTTGGGTCACGGCCATGTGGTTGATGATGAGATACCACCTACGTCTGAATTGTCACGTGTAGCATTAATGCGACTGGCTGAAGGGATCCGCATTCACTTTATGTATCCAACGTCGAAACTGATCCTGTCTGGCTATGACGGTGGATATGAAGTGAGTCATGCCCGAATGCTGGCACGAGTTGCTCTGGCATTGGGCGTGAACAAAAACAACATACTGCTGCTGGAAACAGCGAAGGATACGTGGGAAGAGGCCTTTCAGGCAGCATCCGTTGTCGGTGACAGCAATCTGGTACTCGTCACCTCTGCCAACCACATGCCACGCGCGATGTATGAATTTGAGAATGCGGGTTTAAACCCTATTCCTGCACCGACCAATTTCATGGCACAGAAAGAAATCCACCAGCCTTGGATTAAGTACAGCCCCCGCGCCCAGTACCTGGAGCAGTTTGAACGCTATTGGCATGAGAACTTGGGACAGCTTTGGCAACGCCTGCGTGACAAAGTGGCTGAGCAGGAAGCGGAGTTCCAGACAGCGCCAGTGACGCAACCTGAGACGACCATAGATGAAGAGGTGGTTGAAACTGAACAGGTTGTACCTGCAACCTGATTTACTCTCAAACACTAAACGCAAAAAAGCTGCCAATGGCAGCTTTTTTCATTTCTGGTAGACGATTACTGGGCAATAAGCTTTCGTACCAACTCCAGATCTTCTGGCGTGTCCACACCCGCTGGCGGCGCTTCGATCGCCACTTCAACGTGGATCTTCTCTCCGTACCAAAGCACGCGCAATTGCTCTAGACATTCAATGTGTTCAATCGGGCTTGGCGCCCAGTTGATGTAAGTGTTGATAAAGCCTGCACGGTAACCATAAATGCCGATGTGACGTTTCAGGTTGTGGTGGATTTGAGCTGGTGCTTTGGCGAAATTATCGCGATCCCAAGGAATGCTTGCACGGCTGAAGTACAGTGCGTAGCCATCCTTGTCGGTGACCACTTTGACTGCATTCGGGTTAAACACTTCGTCCGCATGATCAATGTTCACCGCCAGGGTCGACATCGGTGCATCGCTACGTGCCAAGTTTTCTGCGACCTGACGAATCACACTTGGTGGGATCAGGGGCTCATCACCCTGAACATTGACGATAATTTCATCGGCCGCCAAGTTGTATTTCTCTACGACTTCAGCCAAACGCTCAGTACCCGACTGGTGGTCTTCGCGGGTCATACAGACTTCGCCACCAAACTGGTTTACTGCATCAACAATACGTTGGTCGTCTGTCGCAATGATGACTTTGTCCGCGCCGGACTTCATCGCCTGTTCGTATACCCATTGGATCATCGGCTTGCCACCGATATCAACCAGAGGTTTCGCAGGCAGGCGGCTCGACGCATAGCGCGCCGGGATCACCACGGTGAATTTCATTGTTTAACCTCGTCAGAAGACATCTCGCGCGCTTCTGTCGTCAGCATGACAGGAATACCGTCGCGGATTGGATAGGCCAAGCGGTCAAACTTACAGACCAGCTCGTTGTTCTCTTTGTTGTAGTTGAGCTTTCCCTTGCACGCTGGGCAAGCCACGATTTCAAGCAGTCGGTGATCCATATCCATCCTTCACTTTCATGATTTTGTTCATTATGTTGGCCGCATCTTTTTCGCTGAATGTTGCATCAACGGGGAGATACCACCAATTTTCAATCTCTGGATGCTGCGCGATAAAAGCACGGCATTTTACCGCGTCTTTCTCTGTCATCAGCAAATATTCGCCTCTCTTTGCCAAGGCATTAAGTTGCTCGTATTCAAACGCTTTGTGGTCAGCAAACGGTTCACAATGGAGCGGCACAACGCCAAGCTCTTTCAGTGTATTGAAAAACCGCTGTGGATTACCAATACCCGCAAATGCGACAGTCGAGGCTAGCGATTTTGCAGCAACACGCTCGCCGGTTTTCAGATTAACCAACTCAGAGGGTTTTAGTGTCATCGCCACCTCACCCTGCTTGGTTTCTCCTCCGTTACACACCACAAAATCGACGCTACTCAAGCGGTCGGTCTGCTCGCGCAACGGACCAAAAGGCATGTAGTGCTCATTGCCAAACCGGCGTTCACCGTCGACGATAACAAATTCAATGTCACGTGCCAGTTTGTAATGCTGGAGGCCATCATCAGTAATGATGATATCCACGCCCAGTGGCAACAGTGCCTTAACGGCATCGCTGCGTACAGGAGAAATCGCCACTGGCGCGCCGGTACGCTGGTAAATCAAAACAGGTTCGTCACCGGCCTTGTCTGTCCCTGTGGTTTCATCAACTACAAAGGGATAGTTTTCTGCTTTCCCACCATAGCCACGGGAAACCACACCGGGATTGAATCCTTTGGCTTTCAGTTGTTCGACCAGCCAGACCACCACCGGGGTTTTCCCATTACCGCCAACGGTGATATTACCGACGACAATCACTGGCACGGGCGCTTTATAGGCACCGTTGGTACCAGCCAGAAACTCAGCCCGGCGCTTTCGGGCAATCAAGCCAAACAGTTTGCTCAGCGGCCACAGCAGTGGCGCGCCAATCCAGCCTAGTGGGTGGTTTTCAAACCAGATTTTTTCGACCAACCCAGCCAAGCCTTAATCTCCGAATTGAATGCGGTGAAGCTGTGCATATGCACCGTCTTTTTCAATCAATTCCGCGTGTGTACCGCGCTCAACAATCTCACCTTCATCCACCACCAGGATCTGATCAGCGTTTTCAATGGTAGAGAGTCGGTGAGCAATCACCAGCACCGTACGGTCTTTTTGCAACTCGTCCAATGCTGCTTGAATAGCGCGCTCTGATTCAGTATCCAGCGCTGAGGTTGCCTCATCCAGAATCAGTACCGGTGCATTGCGCAGCAATGCACGGGCAATCGCAATACGCTGGCGTTGACCGCCAGAGAGGCTGACACCGTTTTCACCGATAACGGTATCAAAGCCTTTGTCCATATTACGGATAAAGTCGGTTGCGAAAGCCAGTTCAGCGGCACGTTCAATCTCTTCGCGGCTGTATTTGTCTTCCGCGGCGTAAGCAATGTTATTCGCAATGGTGTCGTTAAACAGGTGAACGTTTTGGGACACAATCGCCACATGCTCGCGCAGGTTTGACAGGGTATAGTCTTCGATCTTCACGCCATCGATGGTGATTTCACCGCTGTCGATGTCATAAAAACGGGTTAGAAGGTTGGCAATTGTACTCTTACCTGAACCTGAGCGCCCCACCAGCGCCAATGTCTTGCCCGCAGGGACATCGAAGGTCACCTTATTCAGTGCAGGCGTGTCTTTGGTTGGATAGGTGAAAACCACATCATTCACTTTGATGTCGCCTTTTACACGCTCTGCAACATGTTGGCCGTTGTCTTTTTCCGTCTCCATTTCCATCAGCTCAAACAGGCTGGTACACGCAGCCATGCCGCGTTGGAACTGAGAGGTTACGTTGGTCAGCGCTTTCAATGGACGCATCAAGCCGAACATGGCACCAAACACAACGGCAAAGGTACCTGCAGTCAGTTCATTTCGGATTGACTCGGTATTCGCCAGCATCAGTACAGCAACCAGTGCAAAAGAGGCGATAAGCTGGATAACCGGGTTTGCAATCGCCTGAGCAGAAACCAGCTTCATGGTCTGCTGACGCATGCGGTTGCTTACGTCTTCAAAACGGGTCTTTTCCACTTCCTGACCACCAAAGCTAAGCACCACTTTGTGGCCTTTCAGCATCTGTTCAGCGGAAGAAGTTACGGAGCCCATTGCTTCTTGCATGTTGGAGGAAATGGCGCGAAAACGCTTGGAAACAAAACCAATAGCCCAGGCGACGATCGGCGCAATAATCAACAAGATCGCAGACAGTTGCCAGCTGTTATAGAACATCAACACCATCAGGCCGATAATCGATGCACCTTCACGTACCAGACTGACCAAAGCGCCACTGGTCGCGTTAGCCACCTGCTCAGAATCATAGGTAATGCGGGAAAGCAGCGCACCGGAGGATTCTTTATCAAAAAAGCTGACTGGCATTTTCATGAAATGGTTGAACATGCGGCGGCGCATGGTCATAACCACCATACCTGAAACCCAGGACAGTCCATAAGCGGATACGAAGCTGGATACGCCGCGAATCAGCATCAAACCAATCAGGTAAAGCGGCATCCACTTAAGGAAATCACCATCAACGCTGTCGTAGGTAAAACCTTCATCCAATAGCGGCTTGAGCATGGAAAGCATCAGGGTATCACTGGCGGCGTTGATAACCAGTGCGATGATAGCTACCACCAGCCCGAGCTTGTAGTCGGCGATATAAGGCCAAAGCTGTTTAAAGGTCTGCCAGGTGGTTTTATCTTGATAATTTGATGACATTTTATTTGCTTATCTTCTTGCAAGTTGCGGGCATTCTACTCTTTTATTCGAGGTGCTCCAAACATCTTGCGGTACCAATAGGGCTCCACATCAAAGCGTTGACTATTTACCCACCAACCTTTGTCTGAGAAACAAACACTCACTTGCCCATGCAGAGCTGTTTCATACCAGATGATGTTTCTCTCTTTATATCGACTGACAACATCAGGGTTTGGCAGAATCCAAGGTGTATACCGCCCGGTAGACGCAATCGCAATTGACGGCCTCACTGCTTCAAGAAATATGGCCGAGGAAGAAGTGTCACTGCCATGGTGAGGCACCATCAGCACATCGGCGGACAGCGACTGATTTTCCTCCACCAGCTGCAACTCTTGCGCCTTGGGTAAATCACCCGTCAACAATACTGCAAAGTTGCCATCTGTAACCTGAACCACGCACGAATCGCGGTTTTCCGCATCGTCAGATAATTCTGTCGGATACAAAACGTAAAACGTCAGCCCTTGCCACGTCCAATTCTGTCCTCGAAGACAGGGCAACATCCTATCGCCAACCTTGGGCGCCCTCACCCAGCGGGGAGAGAGATTGGCAACCAACCACTCGGCGCCACCGGCATGGTCATTGTCATCATGGCTGAGAATGAGTCCAGCCAGCGTGAGGTTTCTTTTTCGCATTACCGGCTCCAACACCGATTTAGCAATTGAACTCTGCCCCCATGCCGCGCCCGTATCGTAAATAATGGCCTCGCCGCCCTTTTCAATAATGATCGCCGAGCCATGTCCCACATCCATGGACGCAACACGCCAGAGCTTTTCATCATTCAGATCGACAGCGGCGGTTGCCAGCACCAATGCGACGACCGCAAGAAGCATGGGGAATGAACGTAAACGGAACAGATAAAACAGGTAGCTAGCAATAACGGCCAGTAGTACAGCCCACAATGGAAATTGGGGAAACTCTACCCAACCCACGTCAGCCCAAGACAGTAGCCAAACAACAGGTTCCAGAGTGAGATCAGCCAGTGTCCATAGCCAATAGACGGGCACAAACATGGATACAGTAAGCGCCAGCAAAATTACGGGTACCGCGATTAAACTGACCCACGGCACTGCCAGTAAGTTAAAGAAAATGGCCGGCAGACTTATCCCGCCAAACCAGTTCCACATCAGCGGTGCCATGCCGACAAAAAGAAAGAGCTGCATTCTGAACAAGGTGGTGACATATCGCCGCAGCTTACTTTCGCCCTCCTTAGTCAATGCTGACCCGGATAGGCTCATTACACATAACACCATGACGGCGCCGAATGAGAGCCAGAAGCTGACAGAGAATATCGCCAGCGGGTCGAAGACCAATAAAAGAGAGAGAACACAAAGCACTGTCATCAATGGGCTTAAGCTGAACCCTGTCAGCCGTATACCGACAAAGACACACAAGGCCAGCAATGCCCGCTGCGACGGCAATGAAAATCCGGCAACCCAGGCGTAAGCTACAGCGCCTGCGACGCCCGCCATCATCGGAAGCCACACCAAATTGTCGCGACGAAAGACGAGAGGCAAAACGATTTTGAACAGCGTGGTACCAAAGATAAACGCCAGGCCAATGTGCAGACCCGAAATTGCAAGCAAGTGCGCCAAACCGGTATTGCGCAATGCAACCCAATCACTGTCTGTCAGCCAGGCACGCTCACCAAAACTCAATGCGAGAAGATAGCGGGCATTCCCCATTTCACTCACCACGGGCAAGATGCGGTCGTAGAAGGCTTGTCTGAGCGAAGTTGCCGGATCGATCTGGGTTGCAGTCAGCACGGAACCTTTGCTATGTATATGACGGGAAAGAAAATAGGTTTCAGCATCAAAGCCCGCTTCGTTGACGCGACCATATGGCTCACGCAATCTGGCCGTGATTTCCCAGCGCTGCCCTTCCTTTACCGGTATATCGCTGCGCCAGTAAAGTCGCGCCCGGAATGTCTCGAAAATGGTTAACTTGCGTCCATTGACTGTGTCGACATCAAAGATCACGCTGGTTTGTTTATTTTCACCTGTAAAAAGGCTGCCAACTTCCCCTGCTATGGTAGTATCTTGTGCCACAGTTAAGGCGGCTTCTGATTTGTAAATGAAGAGTGCTGCAGCGCTGGTAGCGACCATACAACCTATGGTCATCCCGGTAACGATAGATGGTGTGCGTTTGTGCTGGATGACAACAACTGTCAGTATTACCAGCAAAGCAAACAGTTCGGGTAGCGCTGGCCACCATTTAAGCGAGACGATAGCTAACACGAGACCGACGAGAAACATCATGCCGGTAACGATCCCTTGCGAAATGAAACTCTATGCCAAGAAAAATAATTAAAAAATTTCTCCCCCGACACGATGTGATTCGGAAACAAAAGGCACTCGCTGTATTTGGCAACCTGCTTTACGACCCGAACCTTTGGTGTCTTAACCGTCGCTCTGCGTCCGGTGCGTTTGCTGTAGGTTTGTTCATGGCCTTTGTGCCACTCCCGAGCCAGATGATCATGGCTGCCGGGCTCGCCATCATGTTCGGCGTGAATCTTCCGCTGTCTATCGCTCTGGTCTGGATCACCAACCCGATCACCATGCCGATCATTTTCTATGGCACCTATAAGGTTGGCGCCTGGCTGATGCAAACACCGCATCAGGCTTTCCATTTTGAGCTTACATGGGAATTCCTGTTCCATCAGATGAGCCAGATTGGCCCTCCTTTCCTTTTGGGTTGTCTGGTCTGCGGCATCTTCTTTGCAACACTGGGTTATTTTGGTGTTCGCGGTATCTGGCGCTATTCCGTTGTCAGAAGCTGGCAGAAGCGCCGTTTACGCCTGCCAAAGATTAAGCCACTCGGCAAAAAGAAAACGGATAACTAAAAAAATACCCCGCAATGCGGGGTATTTTTTTGCTTTGTGATTTGATTGCGACGCTGTTTTGACTCTCAACCCATCAAGGTGTAACTCACCGGTTTATCAATGGGAGGCAGCGTTCCTATCGTGCACTCAGCACCGCTGCTGGCTGCAATTTGCACGCGCGTTGCGCAGGGTACCAAGTAGCCAGCAAGCTCAAAATGATCGCCGTGGCTGACACCACGACCACATCAGTCACCTGCAACTGGGTTGGCAGGAAATCAACGAAGTAAATATCACCGGACAGAAAATCTTTCCCTGTCAGCTTTTCAATTACGCCGACAATCTCCGTCAGGTTCAAGGCCAACAGGCAACCGGCAACGGAGCCAATCACACTGCCAAACAAACCGGAAAGCAGGCCATGCCAGATGAAGATAGCGCGGATAAGGCCATCTTTCGCCCCCATGGTTCGCAGCACTGCCACGTCTGCCGCGCGGTCTTTCACCGCCATCATGAGTGTCGAAACGATGTTGAAACAGGCCACTCCAATCACCAATACCATCACCAGATACATAATGGTGCGCACCATCTGAATGTCGCGATAAAGGAAACCATATTCCTGCGTCCAGTTTTTCAGGTAAACGTATTCAGTCAGGGTACGCCCCACTTCGCGCACGATATTGCGCGCGTTTAGCGGGTCTTTGAGCTTTAACGCGACACCGGAGACAGCGTCTCCCATATCAAGATAGGTCTGTGCATCTTTAAGCGGGATAAGCGCCAAACCATGGTCTACCTGTCCACCCAGACTAAGAATGCCTGACACTTTTAGGCGAATGCGCTGCGGTGCGCGAAGTTTCAATTCAGGATCTGGCGACGGGATGAGCGCGGTCACCCAATCCCCCACTTTCACATCCAATCCGTCAGCAATCCCTTTACCAAGAATTACCGCGTGATCGCCCGGCTTAAGCGAACGCCAGCCATCGCCCTGCACATAATCGTGGATGCGGCTGACATTCTCTTCCTGGGAAGGGTCAATACCCCGCACCTGTACAGGCTTCAGATTTGCTCCCTTTTCCAGCAAGGCGGTAAAAATGACATACGGCGCACCGGCAACAACCCAGGGGTTAGCCTCCGCCGTTTTCTGCATCCCTTTCCAATTGGCAACCGGTGCATCAACGCCCTGCAGCTGCGCATGGGGGATCACAGACAGCACACGGTTTTCCAGCTCACGTTCAAAACCGTTCATGGCAGACAGACCAACAATGATCACCATCACACCAACGGAAATGCCTATCATGGAAGAGACAGAAATGAACGAAACCAGCTTGTTACGTCGTTTGGCTTTGCTGAAACGGCGGCCGATAAACAGCGCTAACGGCTCTAACATGACGCCACAGCCTCCACCGGGTTTTCAATGAACTGCCCGTCCAGCATCGACAGTTGACGATCCATTTTCTGTGCAAGCTCGCGGTCGTGAGTGACCACCAGAAAAGCCGTGTTGTATTCGCGGTTCAGCGTACGCATCAGATCGTAGATATCCAGCGCGGTTTTATGGTCAAGGTTACCGGTAGGCTCGTCCGCCAATACCAATGCCGGACGGTTAACCACTGCACGGGCAATAGCGACACGCTGGCGCTCACCGCCGGAAAGCTCTGACGGTCTGTGTTGTGCCCGGTGCCCCATACCCACGGACTCCAACATTTCCAGCGCGCGTTTTTTCGCTTCCGCCGGTTTGGTGCCGCCAATCATCAGTGGCATCGCCACATTTTCCACCGCCGTGAAATCAGCCAACAGGTGATGGAACTGATAAATAAAACCAATGCTTTGGTTACGCAGCGTCGCCTGTTCGGATGCACGCATCTTGATCAGATCTTTACCGTCAATCCAAACCTCGCCGCCGCTCAGGGTATCCAGTGCACCCAGAATATGCAGAAGCGTGCTCTTGCCCGAACCCGACGCACCGACGATTGCCACCAACTCGCCTTTTTCGATAGAAAAAGAAACACCTTTCAAGACCTGGGTTTCCAGTTCCCCTTCTTGGTAGGTTTTGGTGACATTAGTACAGGTTAACAATGTATTACTCATAACGAAGCGCCTCGGCAGGACGAACAGAAGCCGCCTTGATAGACGGGAATAAAGTAGCAACAAGACTGAGTGCAATCGCACCCAAAACGACAGTCAGAACCTGCTCAGGTTTCAGCACCACAGGGAGCGATAAACCACCGCCCAGCAAACTGACATGTAACAAAGACATAATCTCATTGATATTTAAGGCAACAGCGGAACCGGCGATACCCCCAAGGATGGCGCCAATGACACCACTGCTTGCCCCCTGGACAACAAACAACGCGACGATGCTGCGGTTGGTCATACCCTGGGTTTTCAAAATGGCCACTTCGGCTTGTTTTTCCATTACCACCATGATCAATGCAGAAATGATGTTGAACGCTGCCACCAGAATGATCAGGCTCAGCATCAGTCCCATCATGTTCTTTTCCATTTTCACTGCCTGGAACAGTTCTCCGCGAAGGGCTCGCCAGTCAGACCACTCATAGCCTTTCACTTCCGCGATTTTCTGTAGTGCCGGTACATCAAACGGTTCGGAGACAAACAGGCGCAAATCGGCCGGTTTAGTCCGGGGCAGGCGCATTAATCTTGAAACATCATTGAGGTTGGCAAACATCAACTGGCCATCAACATCTGTCGCCGTGTCGTAAATCCCTGCCACAGTAAAGTTACGTTGTGACGGAATACGGCCAACCGGGGTGAACTGACTGGCGCTGGTGATCATCACCCGGACTTTATCCCCCACGGTGACATCGAGATCCCGCGCGGTTTTACGTCCCAGCACCAATGCGTAACTGCCCGGTGTCAGGGCGCCAAAATCGCCGCGAACCATGTACTCACGAATTGGCTCTGGGCTGTTCACATCGACACCGATCAGCTTACCGGCACCAATGGATTTTGGGCTTTGCACAACCGCATCCGTCATTTCAATGGGCGCGGTACCGGTTACTTTGTCCCAATTGGCAATCGAATGGACATCCGGTGCATGTTCTGCATTGCCTGCGATGATGGCTTGAGGGATCACACCCAGAATGCGGTGCTTCAACTGGCCTTCAAAACCATTCATGACAGAAAGTACCGTCACTAGCGACATCACACCAATCGTGATCCCTGCTGTCGACATGTAGGAAACAAATCGACCGAATTTATCCCCGGTCCGGCCGCGCAGATAGCGAAGCCCGATAAATACCGGTAAAGGGTGAAACATAGTTGGCAATCTCAACCGTTAAGGGCGGGTTTTAACGCCCAACCACTACGAAAAAAGTCTGCAGCAAGAATACCTTTTAGGTCAGTTAATTGCCACGAAACCCCACAATCAATACAGCAGTCAGATGTTTTTTCAGCCAAAACGTTCCCTGTTTTCTACCAATTCCCGTAATTGGCGGGAAAGCTGTATCAATTATCAGCAGCGCTTGCATAAATGCTGCAAAAATAGCCACTTATCCCTCCCTTCTGGTTGGGTATATCTATACCTAAACAACCTGAAGATGTAAGATTCAGCGAGATTGACTGACGTTGTGATCGCGGCGTTCCTTTGTAGGTGTAGTCACCTCCATCAAAAAGGAACAACAAAGAGCACGGCATCAGTCAACTCGCCCGAAGGGAGGCCATCAATGCGCCCACTTTTTCTTTAAATTCCACGGAAATAGAACGACTGTTCCTCGTAAAATTTGCCTCAAATTGAACGCATTGACGACCTCTGAATGCGAGCATCTTCAGGTCGTTTAGGTATATACTTTGGGTATAATCGAAAACATCATGCAATTCGTACCTGCCGTTTTGGTCGCGTCAATTACGCTCCCCCAATACCGCAGTAACGTAAAGAGACCTCAGGACAACCATGAGTCAGGACGAATACTTTTCAGTACATGCTCATTTGAAAATCAATGTCGAAGTGTTAGGCGACGGTGAGCCTGTCCCTTCCGAGGTCGAATTTGGCCGGGAAATACCCATTGCTTTCCGCATCGCCAGCCAATGCGGTGACATCGACAACAGCGTAGAAAAAGAGATCAATGCGCTGAACCACGATGAAGGCCAGGCACTCAGCAAATTTCTGCGTGCCCAGAATGAAAAAATTAACCTGCTTCTCGGCTTTATGCTGGCACAGCAGGATGACCCTACCCTTCGCTATCAAACCGAAACGTTTGGTGCCAGCAGTCTTACCTTTATCGCGCGCAAAGCATTTGAAAAAGGCCAGACAGTGCGCCTGAAACTCTTTCTTGAGAACCCGCCAAGTGCAATTTATTGCTACGGTAGCGTTTATGGCTGCAAAGAGAAAAACGGCAAGTTTGCTGTTGGCGTGAAATATATCCGCCTTCTGGAAGAGGATCGCGATGTACTGATCCGCGCCGCCCTACACCAGCAGCAAAAACTACTCCGACAGCGTGCATTGGAACGAAACAGTTAAGCCAGATCCATGACCAAACAAGCCTTATTTGATTTACCGTCTCCCAAAAAAGCAGGAGATACCCGGGTTGTTGCCAACCTTCACGGTGCCGCGTTGCCACTGACCGTTGCAACACTGGCGCAGCAACAACAACGTTTCATTCTCATGGTGGTGCCGGATAACCAAACCGCCCTGAAACTGTTGCCTGAAATCCGCCAGTTTACCCAACGTGAGTGCCACATTTTCCCGGACTGGGAAACCCTGCCTTACGATAATTTCTCACCACATCAAGACATCATTTCAGACCGTATCGCCCGCTTGTACCAGTTGTCCCAGCAGCGAAATGGCATATTGATCGTGCCGGTCAGTACCCTGATGCAACGTGTCATGCCGCGCTCATTCCTGGTGCAGCATGCATTGATGGTGAAAAAAGGCGATCGCCTGTCGCTGGAAAAACTCCGCCACCAGTTGGAACTTTCCGGTTATCGCCATGTTGATCAGGTGATTGAGCACGGTGAATACGCCAGTCGTGGTTCGATACTCGACCTGTTCCCAATGGGCTCGAGCCAGCCTTACCGGATCGACTTCTTCGATGATGAAGTGGACACCATCCGAGAGTTCGACCCTGAAAATCAGCGTTCCACCCAGGAACTGGACAGCATTAACCTGCTGCCAGCCCATGAATTCCCGACGGATGATGACGCCGTAGAACAGTTTCGCGGCCGCTGGCGTGAGCGCTTTGAAGCACGCCGCGAACCGGAGTCTATCTATCAGCAAGTCAGCAAAAAGACCTGGCCAGCCGGTATCGAATACTGGCAACCACTGTTTTTCGAACAAACTGAAACCCTGTTCGACTACCTGCCGGATAACACCCTGCTGCTGACCAAAGGCGACTTGGAAGCTGCCGCCAAGCAATTCCTTGGTGACGCTGACTACCGTTACGACCAGCGCCGCGTCGACCCACTCCGTCCGTTGTTAGCGCCTAACGAGCTATGGCAAAACGTCGACGAATTGTTTGCGTCGTTCAAAAGTTACCCGCGTATTAAGGTGCAAATTGACGAGACCGAAGAAAAAGCAGGTCGTCACAACGCGCCGGTCTCAGCACTGCCGGAGTTGACAGTCAACCAGCAACTCAAAGAGCCGCTGGGTGCGCTGCGAAAGTTTGCCGAAAGCTTTAGCGGGAAAGTTATTTTCTCAGTGGAAACCGAAGGCCGCCGCGAAGCCATGCTTGATCTGCTGGCCCGCATCAAAATCCGCCCTATGGTTTGTGGCTCGCTCGAAGAAGCGCTGGATAATCCTACCCAGTTTGGGTTGGTAGTTGGCCCTGCCGAAATCGGTTTTGCCTGTGAGTCACCGGCGTTTGCCCTGATTTGTGAAAGCAACCTGCTGGGCGAGCGCGTGGTGCAACAACGCCGCCGCGACAACAAAAAAACGACGACGAACAACGATACCCTGATCCGAAACCTCGCTGAGCTTCAAATCGGTCAGCCTGTTGTTCACCTCGAACACGGTGTCGGTCGCTATCTCGGCCTTCAAACGCTCGAAGCCGGTGGTATTGCCACCGAATACGTTACGCTTGAATACCAGCAAGGCGCGAAACTGTATGTGCCAGTGGCTTCCCTACACCTTATCAGCCGCTACAGCGGTGGTGCAGAAGAAACTGCCCCGCTTCACAGGCTGGGCGGTGAAGCTTGGGAGAAAGCAAGAAAGCGTGCTGCGGAAAAAGTCCGCGATGTGGCGGCAGAGCTGTTGGACGTGTACGCCAAGCGTGCAACCAAACCCGGTTTTGCCTTTAAGCACGATCGTGAAGCGTATCTGGATTTCTGCGCCGGATTCCCGTTTGAGGAGACACCGGATCAAATCCAGGCGATTAATGCCGTGCTGTCTGACATGTGCCAACCTATCGCGATGGACAGACTGGTGTGTGGTGATGTGGGCTTTGGTAAAACTGAAGTGGCTATGCGTGCTACCTTCCTTGCCGTTAACAACAGCAAGCAAGTAGCGGTGCTGGTACCGACCACCCTGCTCGCCCAACAACATTTCGAAAACTTCCGCGACCGTTTTGCCAACCAGCCGGTTCGTGTTGAAGTGCTGTCGCGATTTAAATCCGCCAAGGAGCAAAAGCAAATCCTCGCCGATTGCGCGGAAGGCAAAGTCGATATCCTGATTGGTACGCACAAGCTTTTAAGCAGTGACGTCAAGTTCAAGGATCTTGGCCTGTTGATTGTCGATGAAGAACACCGTTTCGGTGTACGCCAGAAAGAGAAAGTGAAAGCGATGCGCGCGGATGTGGATATCCTGACGCTGACCGCTACACCAATCCCGCGTACCCTGAATATGGCAATGAGCGGTATGCGCGACTTGTCGATCATTGCGACGCCGCCATCACGTCGTCTAGCCATCAAAACGTTTGTCCGCGAACGCGAAAAGAACCTGATCCGCGAAGCCGTGCTGCGTGAGATCATGCGTGGTGGTCAGGTGTACTTCCTGCACAACGACATCGACAGCATAGATAAAACCGCCGATGAGCTGGCAGAGCTGGTGCCGGAAGCGCGTATTACCGTGGCACATGGCCAAATGCGTGAGCGCGAGCTTGAGCGCATCATGTCAGATTTCTACCACCAGCGTTTCAATGTGCTGGTGTGTACCACCATCATTGAAACCGGCATCGACGTACCTACCGCGAACACCATTATCATGGATCGCGCTGACCACCTTGGTCTGGCGCAGTTGCACCAGTTGCGTGGCCGTGTTGGACGTTCACACCACCAGGCTTACGCCTACCTGTTGACGCCACATCCTAAGCGCATGACGAAAGATGCGGTCAAGCGTCTTGAGGCCATTGCGTCGCTGGAAGATCTGGGCGCAGGCTTTACGCTGGCAACGCATGATTTGGAAATCCGCGGCGCGGGTGAACTGCTGGGCGAAGAGCAAAGTGGTCAAATCCAGTCTGTCGGTTTCACCCTGTACATGGAAATGCTGGAGCAAGCGGTTGAGGCATTGAAAGAAGGCAAAGAGCCGTCACTGGAAGACCTTCTAAACCAACAAACCGATGTAGAGCTGCGACTGCCTGCACTATTGCCTGACAGTTACATTCCAGACGTGAACACCAGACTGTCGCTCTACAAACGTATTGCTGGTACAAAAACCGGCGATGACATTGAAGAGCTTCGGGTAGAGTTGATCGACCGATTTGGTCTGTTACCGGATGCCGCCACCAACTTGCTTAAAGTGCAGCAAATCAAATTGGACGCAGCCAAACTGGGCGTGAGAAAAATTGATGCCCATGACAAAGGCGGTGTGATCGAGTTTAGCCAAAATGCCCAAATTGATCCCGGCTTCCTGGTGGGTCTGTTACAATCCCACCCAAGCCGATATCGATTCGAAGGGCCAACCAAACTCAAAATCGTCGAATCACTCAATGACCGCCGTGACCGTGTGGCTTTCATCGAGACGCTGTTAAACCAATTTGCCGACAATTTATTGGTTGCCTGATAACTGGCAACAGGCTTTATAAATGGAGTAATGCTTTGAAAAAGCTAATTTTCCTGCTGCTGTGCACACTTAGCTGGCCGACGCTTGCAGAACGTTTATTTGACGTTGAAGTGATTGTATTCAAACGCAATCAGAACCCAGAAACCGTTCAGGAAAAATGGCCAGATGCGCAGCCTGATATCAACCTGGAGAATGCCGTTTCTGTTTTTGACTCAACCACTCTGCAGGCAAGAGGCCTCCAGTTGTTGCCGAAAAGCGACTGGCAACTGAATGATGAGTACAACCGCCTCCTGAATCACGCAGGCTTCAAGCCTTTGGTTCATGTAGCATGGCGCCAGAATGACGGCAGCCGCGGCCAAATGCCAAAACTGCGTTTAACAGCGGGACAGAATTTTGGTGATGCGTTCTACAAAGATGGCACATCGAAAGACGCACCAATCACCGCTACTGATCCCGTGACGGCTTTGTCCGTTACAGAGCCAAAAGAAAGTGGCTCAATGTATGAACTGGACGGTTTTATCCGCGTTTACGTGCAGCACTACCTGTTTATTGAAACCGACCTTGCGCTGCGTGAACCAGGTGAACGAAAAGTACTGGAAGAAGTCCACGCGGTTGAAACGCCGGTTGTGGACGGCCAGTCTGATACCGAAATCGAGGGCGTCACGGCGGATGGTCAGCAGGTTGCAGACAATATGGAAGGCAACACAGTTACTGCAATGCAGAAACTGGAGCGCACCTACTCCGTAGAGAAGTACCTGAAATCCTACGCATTTGAGCAAAAACGCCGTATGCGCAGCGGCGAGATACATTATCTCGACCACCCACTGATGGGTCTGATCATTCAGGTCACCCGCGTAGAATAAACCCAACGCCCTCTGATGAGGGCGTTATTTTTTCCGTTAAATACCAAGACAAATAACAACAACGATGCAGTCAAATCTGGAATTTCAAACAGATCGCCTTATCCTTCGCGCCTTGAGAAACGAAGACGCCGAAGCGCTCCGCCATGCAATATGCTCATCAGCCGAATCCATTGGCCCCTGGTTGGACTGGTGCCACGAGGGATTCGACGAAATGGATGCACAGGCGTGGATCAACCGCAGCAGACAAGGGTGGATAACCAGTTCAAGCTATGAGTTGGTTGCTTTCGAGCAAGATACCAATGCACTGGTGGGATGCGTCTACATCTCCAGCATCGACCGTGTAGCCAATATGGCGAACCTGGGTTATTGGATTGCCCAGGACTACCAGGGCCAGCAATATGCAGTCGAAGCAACTGAAGTGGCTGCTACTATTGCATTCGGTCACCTGCTGCTGACTCGTCTCGAACTGGTTATGGATCCTAAAAACAGTGCCAGCATCCGCATTGCAGAAAAGCTGGGGGCAACGTTTGAGTGCCGAGCCCGTAACCGTTACATGTATGACGGTGAAGCACGCGAAGGCTTGGTCTACAGTCTGATCCCGGCAGATATCGGCTTTTGATGCCTAAGCTTCCTGAATAGTCAGCCCAAACGAAAAGAGCAGCTCAAGGCTGCTCTTTTCAATGCTGTGTACTGAATCAGTGAAGCTTCAGTGATGGACGCAGTACGCGGTTAATGCGGCTTACCACCATCATCAGGCCGGTTTTAAACAGGCCATGCAGCGCAATCTGGTGCATGCGGTACAGCGAGATATACACCACACGAGCCAGGCGGCCTTCAACCATCATCGAACCACGGGTCAGGTTACCCATCAGGCTACCCACAGTAGAGAAACGGCTCAGTGAAACCAGAGAACCATGATCTTTGTAGATGTATGGTTTCAGGTCACGGTCAGTGATTTTTGCAACGATGTTTGAGAAACAACGGCTTGCCATTTGGTGTGCAGATTGCGCACGTGGTGGCACCATAGAACCATCAGCTTGCTCACATGCCGCACAGTCTCCGATAACAAAAATATCTTCGTCACGGGTCGTCTGAAGCGTTGGTTTCACCACCAACTGATTAATACGGTTAGTTTCCAGACCCGCGATGTCTTTCAGGAAATCCGGGGCTTTGATACCTGCCGCCCACACCATGATTTGTGCCGGGATCTTGTCGCCATCTTTGGTTGTCAAACCATCAGCTTCGGCTTTAACCACCATTGTCGCCGTGCGAACCGTAACACCCAGCTTGATCAACTCTTGCTGTGCAGCGCCAGACAAACGTGGCGGCAACGCAGGCAGGATGCGCTCACCGGCTTCAACCAGTGTCACTTTCAGTTTTGAGCTATCAAGATCCTGGAAGCCGTAGTTGTGCAGTTCTTTGATTGCGTTGTGCAGTTCAGCAGACAGCTCAACACCCGTAGCACCGGCACCGACAATCGCGATATCAACGGTACCGTTACCTGATTTCGCGTGCAGTTTCAGGAACTCGTTGTTCATTTCATTGCGGAAACGACGTGCCTGCTCTGGGCTATCAAGGAAGATACAGTGGTCACGAACGCCTTCTGTGTTGAAATCGTTCGAGGTAGAACCGATAGCCATTACCAGAATGTCATAGCTTAGCTGACGCTCAGGCATCAGCAGTTCGCCATCTTCTTCATCATGCAAAGCAGCAAGAGTGATCAGTTTGTTTTCACGGTCGATACCAGACAGGCTACCCAACTGGAAATCAAAGTGATGGTTCTTTGCGTGAGCGCGGTAGCTGATTGCGTCTACACCCTCATCCAATGAACCGGTTGCTACCTCATGCAGCAGAGGCTTCCAAAGGTGACTTGCCTTACGGTCTACCAGCGTGACTTTGGCGCGTCCTTTGCGTCCAAGGGTACGACCCAGTTTAGTTGCCAATTCCAGGCCACCGGCACCGCCACCTACAACAATAATTTTGGTCACGAATACGTCCTCACCATGATTTTAATACGAAAAACTGTGTTTCATCCCGCGCTCCCAAAAAGTGGCGTGATGATGGAAAATGTGTCGTCAGCCAGTTGTTTTTACAGGCCGGAAATCAGTAGGAAGTGAGGTAAAATTCGCCGTTTTCGGCTTGGCACATCTTTGTCATTAATTTTGTTTTGAGTGCCAGAGCGTTACTTTTTTTGATAACACCTCATTTTTGTTGAATCCATTATACAGCTCACTTGATCTCAATCAATTTTTAAATCCTTCATTCACACTAATTGCAGCGAAATCAACCAAAATGGTCGCAAAATGCCATCAACTGTCGCGCAGTCAAAAATGCCTTATGGGCGTTGCTGTGTGAAAGTATTCCCCTAACGCAAAAAAGCGCCGGGGGATGTCCCGACGCTTTTGTTTTTTCGCCACTTCTAGGCCTGGTCTTTAAAAGCCTTCATGGCTTGCAGGTGGTGGGAAATGCTCTTGAATTTGTGAGTTTGCGCATCATCCCAAATGATCTCGTAGTATTCACCGAGTTCTTTTGCGGTACGCTCGTTGTCCAACACTTCATCTTGACGGGATAGCACCACCATACAGCGACCCGCATTTTTACTGCGGAAATTCTCGACGCACTTGGTGGCAATATCCGCATACTCTTCCGGGCGGTCAATTCGCCCTTCCATATTCTCTTGAGGAAACAAGTTCGGGTTAAAGATGACCTGTTTGATACCGCTGAGAAAACCAATGCGCTCAGACCAATAACCACCAAGGCCAACGCCACAGATCAAAGGTGCTTTGTCGTCAGAAAGCTACATATGCTTGTTCACCTCTTTCAAGAGATGTTGCATATCGTGTTTGGGATGTAACGTGCTGTAGTTGATGAAACGGACGTCCGGGTCAATGAATTGAAGTTGCATGACCTTTTCGTGGTTGCCTGGGCTGGTTGAATCATAGCCATGAAGATAAATAATCACGGAAACTCCCTCTCGCTAATTACCGGCTTTAGCCGATTTATCTTTGCAAGGATAGTATCACGCAATGACGCATTTTTCCTGAGGTTAAATGGCAGGCAGCACGATAAAACTGAGATCTCAATTCATCACCGCGGTGATATCGTCACTGTATTCCTGCAATTTTCCACGAAGAGCTGTCCTTTGTTTCTGACTCAAATTGCGATCGAGTCGCTGAAGGAGTTCATAGCGGCGGGCAAGGTAGAGAGCCATATCGTTTTGATACTCAAGGCTTCGGAACGCCACAAGGTTAGCCAGATAGTTGTTGATGCGAACATCCAAATCCGGTGCGTGACGGTTTTCCAGCACACTGGCAAGCTCATCGATTAACGAGTCGCGTATCGCATAAAAAACTGCACGCATTTCGATCTGGTAGCCTGCCATTTCCAGCAACTGTGCCCGCTGCCTGTCGTTCAGGTTATCAACCCATTCCTCTGCCTGGTCTATTAACCTGTCCTGCCGGCGTTCGATTTGCTCTTGCTCGGTTCCTTTCTGGGCTTTTTCAACACGCTCTTCAATTTTGCTGTTAAGGGTTTTAAGCCAAGCGTCCGCCTGCTCATCACTGAGAGAAGAAATGAGATTAACCAGTGTAGGGGTCAACCCCTGCAATGAGGCCAAAGTGAGCGCTTTAACCTTTTCATGGTACTCCCCGATTTTCCCGTAGCTCAGAGGTTTTGCCATTTCAACGTTTAACTGGTTAAGCACCTTCTGAATTTTGGGCAGCTCCACGTTGCGGTGCCATTGATGAAATGCTTCCAAATCTCGGTCAAACCGCGCCTGTTGTGTCGGCGTCATATCAACGTAGTCAGACAGGTAATAGTCTATCCAGAAAGGCAGGGTGTTATAGGCGAACTGGTTGGCGCAGGCAGAAAGGAAAAAAAGTGTGAAGAGAGGAAGCAGAATATGTTTACGAAAAAGGAGCTTAAACGTCTTCATCTGCCTCTCTCCTGTGCAGTTAACTCTCCACGTACTCCATTAACTGGGAGAGGTATAAGTCGCGGCGTTCTTGGTAAAGGTCGTAGCCGTACAATTCAAACCCGAGGGCAAACCAGAGCAAACCCAGATACTGGGCAACCGGCAACCAGCGCTGACAATAGGTTTGCCACTGTTCAACATTTTCAATACGTCTATTTTGACAGTAATGGTTCACCAAGGTTTCAAGTTCGATGTCATTTGCCAAGGACGTCATTACTAAATCAAAGGATGGGTCACCCAGTGCTGCATATTCCCAATCGATGATTTGCAGTTCCCCACCGGGCTGGCGAATCAGATTGTAGTATCCCAAATCATAGTGGCACGTCGTCATTGCAAGGCTAGTTACAAAACGGTGCTGCTGGAAATACTGGTGCACTGCGCAGAGGTCGGCGGTTTTTGAATGGGTTGAAAGCTGGCTGAAATACCCCACGCCTTTATCGAAAGGATCAAATGCGTTCCCCAGCAATGGCAAGGCATGTACCTTTGCTGCAAGGTTCGCTGCCAATCCAGCATCAACATGCTCCAGCACATCGCCTTCCAGCCAGTGGTTTAGCAGCCCTTCAGGGTAAAGTTTTGCTGGTGCCCCCGCTAACCCCGCGCCAGATGCAATGCATAGCGTGTTGTACTCATCCCGCCGACTGAGGCCAAACGCTGCGGTTGATGCTGCTTGTGGCCGCCAGACAAACTGCTCGCCGGTATCTGCGGTCAGTTTCATGCAGCGGTTACTCAATCCCCCGCTGAGATATTCTGCGTGGGTAATAATAAAATCAGGCCGCAGTCTTTCTGCGACTGCGGCCATGTCGATATCGTCAAACTGCGACAAAATCATTACTCGGTGTATTTATGAACCGTCTTACCAACCAAGCATCGCTTTTGACTGTTTCTTACGGATTTCGGTTTCGTCAGCCCACTCGATCAGACCGGTTTCGAGATCCATCAGACGCATGGTCATTTTGTAATAAACATCTTCGTCGCTGCCATCGCGCTTGGTGATGCTGGAAAGGTTGCCGTAAAGCATGTACTGCGCACCGACCATTTTACCGAACTGAATCGCAGTACCCGGGTTGACCAGCGCATCGTTATTTTGGAAATCCAGTTGCTTGCGAACCGCTTCAACGCGCGTCATATCTACAAAACGGAACTTACCAGAATTGATTAGACGGGTGCTGATACTGTCTGTGATGGACTCAGTATCAATGTGTTCCGCGGTTTTGTTTTTTACTGACTCGACGAAGACAATCGGACGGCTGTCACGGGTGATCGCCGCAACGGCACCGGATGACAACATACTGTCAGTCATATCGACAGCGATTCTCTGCAAATCTGTTGAACCGAATTCAATGGTTGTGGTTTCCACTTCCTGCGCATCACCGTAGGTGACCTGTTTGGCACAACCGCCCATGATGAGGGCAACGCCCATCAGCGCAATAAGACTCTTTTTCATTCGCCTACCTGCTTTGTGTTATTTATTGAATATTGCGTAATGAGATGCGGAAATTCTTCGCATCCGGATTCAGCGCTACACCCTGGAGCGTCACGGTTTCACCGCCATAGACGATAAACTGACGCCATGGTGATTTACCGCTGTCCACTTCCAGCCCCTGTGCATCGTACCAGTTAAAGCGATACTGCAGATTCTGCGTTTCACCGCTTTTATTAGTTACGTCCACCTGCGCCAGCAGACGGTCATTGACGGTACTGGTTTTGGCGTTGCCAAATTCCAGCTTTTTGCCCAGGACAGAACTGCCGAGCACTACATTTTGGTTGCTGCTGTCGATACTGATACCCGCTGATTGATTGGCACAGCCAGACAACAGCAACACACCTGACAACAAAATCATCGCATATTTCATCATATGCCTCCTAAAATCCCCTTCCAATGAACCAGTTTGTTCCCCTGTCGTGATACCCACAACAAGGTGGTTTGTCCCGGTTCAATCGTTACATTTATATATTGTCCTTCTGCCTGAACAGAAAGTGGACCTTTTGAATAATAACCACTGAAAATACCGACGCTTTCCGGCAATGTCTGCCAGCTCCGCGTGTCTGGCTGTTCGCTCAGCGCATTGAAGATGCTCACCACCAAACTGCCGATACCACTTTCATCCTGCTCTGCCAAAGACTTGCGCATTTCATTTTTTGCCACAACGCGCAGGATTTGTCTCACCGCCATGGATGGCATGGCTTCGTTGAGCGCCTTCTGAGCCATGCGGTTAACGTTCACCAACTCAGCAGGTTTAACAAGGCTACCTTGCACCACCAGTGCTTTTTGCGCTCCAACACTCATTGAAGGGTAGTATGGCAACGCGACCGTGTGTGATTCCACATAGCCCCGGCTGTCGGTAAGCCAAAGAGGCAAACGCCAGAACGCCCTCGCATTCACAATGCCCTGCTCGTTCAGAATAACCAGCTGGCCTTTGTCTTTGCCCGGCGGTTGATAGTTGCCGTATTTTTTTTCCAGCATTGCCAACGCATCACCGCGCCCCTGACGATAGGCGATGCGCATGACAGCATAAGCCACATAACGGTTTTCCGGTTCTACCGCCAACGCCCTGGAGTAATCAATAAACGCGCTGTTCAGGTTTCCCTCTGCTTCATACAGCAACGCGGACAGGTAAAAAAGGTATGCGTTCTGAACTGTACCCAATTTGCTACCCACGTCGGGATAACGTGAAAGCACAGCGCCGACATTTTCACTGATACCGTTTTGCGTTGCAGTTTGCTGCACGTCCTCAAGCTCACGTTCACGGATTTTCCGTGCACGCTCCTGAACCAGATTCGCGCGCCGCACTTCCACCAGTGCACCTTGCAAATCGTGCTGCTGAAGGTAGTTCAGCGTCAGGTAAAGGTGGAGGAAACCCAGCTCATAATCCGCAGGTACGTAATCAATCATATTGTCATTGGTGACAAGTGCCCCCAACTGATTCACGCCATTTGACAACTGAATGATCGCCGCGTTTTGCTGCTCCGTAGCCGCATTGTCCGCCTTCTCTAACGCTTCTTTACTCAACGCAGGATCACCGGCCAAAAGGGCTATGCGGCCTTTTTCCATGCCATCGAGAATATCACCGTCCGGTGTATCCGGCAGTTCATCAAGCGCTTGCTGGTATTCGCCAGCCGCCGTCAGCGTATGTGGCGCCTGCAACGCTGCTGAATAATGACTGAAAAGTGATTGCGCAGATAAATTGGCGCAGCCTGCGAGCGATGCGCTCAGGCAGACAACCAATAACTTAGCGGGAGAGATAAAAAGAGCCCGATTCCGGCGGGGTCGGGCCCGTTTGATATAAGCGATCATTAACCGATGAGCATCGGTCCCAATGGTCGACCACCAAGCAGGTGCAGGTGGATATGGTAAACCTCCTGACCGCCATGGCTGTTGCAGTTCATGATAAGGCGGTAGCCTTCTTCGGCAATCCCCTCTTCTTTTGCAAGTTTACGCGCTACGGTAAACATACGTCCCATCGCGGCTTCATCATCAGCTTCGATGTCGTTAACCGTTGGGATCAGCTTATTCGGAATAATCAGGATATGGCTTGGCGCACGAGGATTGATGTCGCGAAATGCTGTGACGAGATCGTCTTGGTAAACCACGTCAGCGGGAATTTCTTTCCGGATGATTTTACTGAAAATGGTTTCTTCGGCCACGGGCAACTCCAAATGAATGATTTTGAATGAATACGTTGAGCCACCTCTGGATGCCTGCTTCAGCAGTGGCTGTGTATCAGTATGCTAGAGACCCGTGCGTTGAGCAATAATGAACAATGTTTTAAAAGCGCCAATTGCCTCAAGAAAACCCCACATCGCGAAATTGGTGAAAAATCACCCAGCAACCAGCCGGACTCATCAGCCACCTGTCGTTTATTAACCACTTAGTCAGCAAATTTGCGCATCACTTCAAAGAGTCGGAACCACACAGCTATTCAAACATAAAGTTTTTGAAATACTTGCGGATGATAAAAACATCAATGTGGTAGAAAGCAAATGCGTGTTCACGAGCCAGAACAAACGCATACCGCACTAAACCATTGGCACCAACATTCTATGAGCTTCTTTTCTTTCAACTTTGAGCTCTATTTTCAGGGGATACATCGACCTATGGTCGGTGGGAGGGATACAAATGGCTAAAAAACGACAAAGTTCAGTGATTCGACGCGTCTACGCAGGTTTTGCAGTACTCGCAATCAGCTTAATTGCCACCAATACACTCAACCTAAACAACTCACAAACTATCCATGGACAGCTCGAAACCGTCACCTCAGAAGCCCTCCCGTTCGTTAACCTCTCAAATGAAGCCAGCGTTAGCCTGCTAACCGCAGACAAGATTTTCAAAGACTATCTCACCAGCAGTAACGGTGCACAGAGCGAACAGGTTTTGCAGAACTTTGAAGCCGCAAGGGAAAAATTCGACAGCGCATTGACGAACCTCTACGACGCATCATCACAAAACGCAGAGCTTACCAGCCAGTTGGAAGCACTGCGCGAAGTGGAAAACCGTTACTTTGCTGAAGCGTCAATCGCCATCGCCAACTACCAGCGCCAGCAAACCGCAAAAGACGCCGGTGTGAAAGCCGCTCGCCAATTCCAGCGAATGAACACAGCCTTGGCGTTGGGCATGCAGGACTTTGTTGCCAACAATGGCAACACCACAGTGAAAATCATCTCTAAAACGTATTTCAAAAAGCTGCAGGAAACAGAAATCCACACCTCTGACGCACTGGCAAGCAGTAACCTGGATGATGTCACCAAAGCCATTGCAGAAAACAAACGCAGTGTGAACCAGTTGAATTACTCTTTCCGCTCGCTCACATCACAGCTGCCTGAGCTGAAAGAAAAATTCCAGAAAGAATTGGACGCATTCTCGCACGACGTAAGCCGTGAAGGCGGCGTACTGGACCAGCACTACATGTACCTGGTTGCTACCAAAGAGCTTTACACCAACATCGCCAACCTGGCCGCCGAAGTGGACAAAACCATGGCGATTCTGGAACAGTTCCGTGGTCAGGCAGAATCTGTGATGGCTGAGTCTATAGAACAGGCGAACGAGTCATTTGCAAACGGTGTGCGCCAGACCATCCTGATCGGTGTGCTGATTCTGGCAATCACTGTTTTTATCGGCTGGCACATTGCACGCAGTGTACGCAAACCGCTGAGAAGCACACTGACCGTGCTTGAGGCACTCACGCAAGGTGACATGACCAAACGCATTGAAGTGAACGAACACAACGAATTCGGCCAACTTGCTGACCACATCAACACCTTGGCATCCAACCTTCAGGGCATTTTGCGTCAGCTGAAAGACGCTGCCGAAGAGCAGGCGCAAGTGGCGGCGGAAAACCAGTCCACCACCCAAACCGCAAAAGCCCAGCTCAATGAGCAACGCCAACAGACAACGGCGGTTGCCGCAGCCATGACACAAATGGAACACTCGGTTCAGGACGTTGCAAACAGCGCCCAGCACACCATGGACAAAGTCATGGAAGTGAGTGACGCAGCAACGAAAGGCCGCGAAATCATGACCCGCAATATCAGCACCACCCACCAGCTATCTACACGCCTGGATCAGTCGGTGGCCGCAGTCTCGTCGTTGCAGGAAATGTCAGCCAACATTGAAACCATTCTGGATGTGATCAGCAATATTGCCGACCAGACCAACCTGCTGGCACTCAACGCTGCCATTGAAGCCGCACGCGCCGGTGAACAAGGCCGCGGGTTTGCTGTGGTTGCCGATGAAGTGCGTGTGCTGGCCAAGCGCACATCAGATTCCACATCAGAAATCGAAGAGATGATCAGCAAGCTGCAGTCGCAATCACGTGAAGCTGTTCAGGTGATGCAAGAGTGCGTGACAGAAATGAGCAACAGCGTGGCACAGGCTTCAGACGCCAACTCAGCGATGGAAGAAATTGAAGCCATCATCATGATGATCAGCGACATGAGCAGCCAGATTGCGCAAGCTGCCGCCGAGCAGCGCACAACCTCTGCCGATATTGCTCGCAACGTTGAGCATATTTCCTACATTGCCGACAACAGCTACACCGCGATGCAGGACGTTGCAGGTGCCAGCCAGCGTCTGGATCAACAAGCCGTGAACCAAAACGAACTGGTACACAAATTCACGGTGTAGATATTTCTTTGCCGTAAAACAGACAAAGCGGGCCCCGAGCCCGCTTTGTCGTTTATGGCTATACCAACTTAATCGTGGATGCCCATCAGCGCATGGGTAATGTCAGCCGCACTGGTTTCCTTGCAATGTCCATTGTTCATCCCCGACCAAAGTGGCGTGAACTCGTCACTGCCGCGCTTTTCCGCGGCGGCGCGCAAAGGTCCCATTTCTATCGATGCGTACGGAAAATACGGCGCATCTTCCCGCACACTCCCCAGCCCTGACATAGCACCGTTGACAATGCCCCGCGCTGGACGGCCAGAGAAAATATTGGTGATCTCGGTATGGTTAGCCTTGGCCGATTTTAACGCCTGACGGTGCAGCGCCGACGTTTTGGCTTCGTCACACAGCAGGAAGGCTGTCCCTATCTGTACAGCACTGGCACCCAGGTCAAAAGCCCGGACAACATCCTCCCGCGTTGCAATGCCTCCAGCGGCGATTAACGGCAAAGAAACCCGGGTAGAAACCGCCTGCAGCAGCTCAAAGATTGGCAGCTGTGTTGAAAGATCAGCGGTTAAAAACATCCCCCTGTGACCACCCGCTTCCACACCCTGCAGGATCACGGCATCACAGCCGTTTTGTTCCAGCCAGATTGCTTCTTCAACCGTTGTTGCAGATGAAAACACCTTCGCGCCCCACCCTTTGACTTTTGCCAGCAAGGATTCATCCGGCAAACCAAAATGGAAACTCACCACTGACGGCGAATATGGAGCAATGGCATCCGCGATCTCGTCACTGAATGGCAGTCGACTGGCTTTGTTGCCAAAGGTGCTTTCATCAATGTCAAAGCGCTCGAAATAGCCTGACAGTTGCTGCCGCCATTGGGCATGGCGTTCTGCATCAAAAGGCAGTTCCTGATGGCAAAAGAAATTCAGGTTAAATGGCTTGTCTGACGCCGCTTTAAACCTTTCTATTTCCGTAACGATATCGTTTTTACTGAGCATGCCGCAGGGAATGGAGCCTAAACCGCCAGCACGGCTGACAGCCAATGCCAGTTGGCTATCCTGCACTCCGGCCATAGGCGCCTGAACCATGGGTATCGCCACACCCAACCATTCTGCGAACGCTTTGCCTTTCATCTCACTGATCCTTTGTGATTGGTTTATACCCAAACAACCTAAAGATGCAGGATTCAGGTCGTTTGGGGATATCCCTCAATCTTGCACGTAAATACCGCCAAAACAACACAGGCCATTTAAGGATGACTTGGTGCTCAAACAATCCGACGAGCCAAACCGATCCAACGCCGCTAGAACTGTGATCCAGATTCACCTTCGCATTTTTGCGAATCATCACGCAGGATTCTTGTGGCATAAATCAAAAAGAAAGCGCTTTCTTTTCGGTGTAAGAAACAGAAACGAAAGCCAGACAGATAACTAAAAACGCAAAACATCGCTAGATGAACGACCACATGGAGTATTCACAGTGTCGAGCAAAATTATCAGGGTTGAGCAGCATGGAGCAGAGTGGCTCAGCCATTTGAAGCAGCAAACCCGCAATCGCGTAGAAAGTAAGATTCACGGCATTTGTTTTAGCCCTTATGTCGATGGACAAGGGCCAGGAACCCAGGTCACTGAAGCCCAAATTCACGAACGCTTGCAAATCATTGCGCCCTACGTGAAATGGATTCGAACCTTTTCCTGCACCGAGGGGAATGAGCATATTCCGCGTATCGCCAAAGAGTATGGTTTGAAAACCATGGTGGGCGTTTGGCTCGGCAGCGAAATGGAAAAAAATGACGTTGAAATGCAAAACGCCATTGCCTTGGCACAGGAAGGTAGTGCCGACATTCTCGGTGTCGGAAATGAAGTGTTGCTTCGTGGTGATATGTCTGAGGATGCGCTCATTGGGTATATCGAACAAGCCAAGGATGCCCTGCCGAATACACCCGTCGGCTATGTTGATGCGTATTTTCTATTCGAAGATTTTCCGCGCGTCGCGGATGCCTGCCAGGTCATCCTGACCAACTGCTACCCCTTCTGGGAAGGCTGCCCAGAGCAGTTTGCTGTTCCCTACATGAAAGAGATGTACCGCCGCGCCATTGCAGCAGGGAAAGGCAAACCCGTCATTGTGTCTGAGACAGGCTGGCCGAACGAAGGCATTGCCGAGCGTGGCGCAATCCCCTCTCTCGAAAATGCCCTTAAATACTTCGTCGATACCTACAACTGGGCGGATGAAGAGAACATTGATGTGTTCTATTTTTCATCGTTCGACGAGGCCTGGAAAGTCGAAAAAGAAGGCGCGGTGGGCGCGTATTGGGGGCTTTGGGACAAAGACGGCAACTTCAAATACAAAGAATGATTTTTCATGAGCAGCCAAATCAAACAGGAAGAACAAACAGGTAGACGCACAATGGAATACAGAAACGCTATTTGCTACTCAGGTTACCGCGAAGGACAAGACCCTAGACAAGGAATTTATCCTTCCTATCAGGAAATCAAAGAAGATCTACACATTCTTGCGCCAAACTGGTCAGCACTGCGCTTGTATGACTGCAGCACCCACGCCGAACTGGTTTTGCAGGTAATCAAAGACGAAGGGCTCGATTTCAAGGTGATGCTGGGCGCAGATGTCGCAGCTGAAATGAGCAACCCTGAATGCCCATGGGGTGCAGAATTCAGCGAAGAAACGCTGGAAAAAAACCGCCGGCACAATGAAGAAGAAATTGACCGCTTAATAGAGTTGGCGAACGCCTACCCTGACATCGTCGGCTATGTGTCGGTGGGCAATGAAGCCAGCGTCGAATGGAGCGATCATCTGATCTCCGTTGAAAAACTGGTTGAACACGTCAACAAGGTGAAGGCGGCAATCTCGCAGCCCGTCACCTTCTGTGAAAACTATGTTCCGTGGACAAACAAACTCGCTCCCTTGGCGGAAGCTGTGGACTTTATCTCCCTGCATACCTATCCGGTTTGGGAATACAAAACCATTGATGATGCACTGGGATACACAAAGCAGAACTACCTTGCTGTTGCTGAACTGTATCCAAATAAACCGGTGGTGATCACCGAAGCGGGCTGGGCGACTGCCTCAAACGGGCGGGGTATTGAGCCGTGGAATGCTTCGGAAGATCTTCAGGCGCAATATTACGATCAGCTGCTGGAATGGACGCGCAAAGAGAAGATCCTCACCTTCGTTTTTGAAGCGTTCGATGAGCCATGGAAAGGTGATGCGCACCCGCAGGAGCCAGAAAAACACTGGGGTTTGTTCAAAGTGGATCGCACGCCAAAACTGGTGATGCAATCACTCTATGGTTAACAACAAAGGGCGGATTGACCGCCCTTTTCTCTTCTCAAACGCCTGGTTAGAAATCAATACAGCCTTCTACCAGTACGACCTTCACATCAGAACAGGACTGACGCAGTGCCTTCCAAGGTTTGTATTCTTCCGAGTTATACCAGAGTTTGTATTGCTCGATACTGGTAAATTCATGCACAACCATACGCGTGCTCTCCCATTCACCTTCCAGTGCTTCACCCACTGCACCTTTTACCAGAAATCGGCCACCATATTGCTCAATAGTCGGGATATGTCCTTTCACGTACTCAGCAAACTTGGTTTGATCGGAAATATTCAAGATATTGACGATGCCATACGCTTTTTTCATGGTTCTGCGTCCATCGGACTACGATGCGATCCAGCTTAGACCGACGAGTCCTTTTTCGGGATAAATGTTGCTACCTGACCAGTCTCATTGGCACAAAACGGATACCGTTAAACGCCGCTTCATCCCCTGTTGTCTCAAAGCCCTGAGATGCATAAAACGACGATGCATTCAGCGAAGATCGAAGTGAAATTTCTTTAGCCTCAGTAGTTGCCAATACATGATTCAGCAGCGTTTTACCCAGCCCAGCGCCTTGCGCGGACTTGGATACAAAAAGGTGTGTCAGGTAGTTCCCTTCCCGCAGCGCAGCAAAGCCGATGACAACATCGTCGTTCAAGGCGATCACAGTGTAAAAACGTGAGTCATCGAAGGTAGTGGCGAGATCTGGCAATACGCGAGATTTATACTCTTCTTGCCCCTGTTCATTGAGCAATGGCATCACATCGAGTTTTGACACCGCGTTAACCAGTTGCTGCACAGCTTCCAAATCCTTCAACACTACTTTGCGGATTTCCATTCCCACTCCTTAGAACTTGGCTTTTATCTTCCGGACAAACTTATCGACTTTCTCCGTGCTCGCCTTTTCTGCGTTATAGAGCGACAGGAAAGTCACCCGGCAATCTTTCGCACACGCGCCTAAAATTGCGGTTTTCAACACACGTTTTACCGGTTTGCGCATCACCAGGTTATCTACCCACCAAGGCGATCCAAGTGTCGTCACCACTTTCACTTCTTTCAGGCGGTGTAACCTCGGTTTGATTGCACCAAGCGCGGCATCATGATCATAGGCATAGCCCGGCGCCCATACCCGGTCAATCCAGCCCTTTAGCATCGCGGGAAAGCTAAACCACCAGGTCGGAAAAACAAGCACCAGCGACTCGGCTTCAACCAACTGCTCCAGCTCCTTGTTAAGCTGGCTTCGGTCAAAATTGTCGGCATAGTAGCTCTGTCTTTCCTGCGCACTCAACACAGGATCAAAGCTCTCTTCGTAAAGGTCAAGCAAGGTAATGTCATAACCTTTGCCTTCAAGATGCTCGATGGTCTGTTGGCAAAGATGGCTGCACAGGCTTTCTTTTAACGGGTGCGATAGCACCACTAGACACTTCATGTCCCACTCCCTGTCAAACATTGCGACACTCAGGCTGAACATAGCAACCTATGAAGTCAAACATTCCAGCGGCTGATTTATGGTGAAATGGATACTTTAAGACTCCGATCACGCCAGCACATCAAACCTCAATGCTCCTGATTTTATTCAAAGAAAATGCAAAGGTGATAGTTGGCCTGTTGGCATTAATTCGAGAAAGAAGATGAAATAAAAGCCCTTTTCCTCTATCATCCTGCCGCCTGAGCGCAAGCGTTTGCTTTTTTCTCACATTCCTTGCCAACAGGCGCCAATCCGATATTTTAGCTATGGAGGGACGCCTTAATGACCACACTAACAATTACTCGCCCTGACGACTGGCATGTTCACCTGCGCGATGGTGAAGTACTTACCGATACCGTCCGCGATATCAGCCGCTACAATGGTCGCGCGCTCATCATGCCGAACACAGTTCCTCCTGTTACCAACACCGAAATGGCGCTTGCTTACCGCGAACGCATCATGGCGCAAAAGCCTTCTGAGCAATTTGAACCTCTTATGTCGCTCTACCTGACCGACAACACTTCTGCTGATGAAATCCGCAAAGCCAAGGCTTCTGGTGCCGTGGTTGCCGCAAAGCTGTATCCGGCAGGCGCGACAACCAACTCCGACTCCGGCGTGACCAATGCGAAGAACATCTACCCTGTTCTGGAAGCAATGGAAGAAGTGGGCATGTTGCTGCTGGTTCACGGTGAAGTGACAACCCACGATGTTGATATCTTCGACCGCGAGAAAGAATTCCTCGAGACCGTTCTGGCACCTATCGTAAACGACTTCCCTAACCTGAAAATCGTTCTTGAGCACATCACCACTGCTGATGCCGCGAACTTCGTAAAAAACGCGAACGAGAATGTTGCTGCGACGATTACTGCGCATCACCTGATGTACAACCGCAACCACATGCTGGTTGGCGGCATCAAACCGCACTTCTACTGTCTGCCAATCCTGAAGCGCAACACGCACCAGAAAGCACTGGTTGAAGCCGCAACGAGCGGCAGCAAGAAATTCTTCCTGGGCACGGATTCCGCACCTCACGCAAAAGGTGCCAAAGAGTCTGCCTGTGGCTGTGCTGGTTCTTACACCGCTCACGCAGCGCTGGAGCTTTATGCAGAAGTGTTTGAACAGGAAGGTAAGCTGGAAAACCTGGAAGCCTTCGCAAGCCACAATGGCCCGGATTTCTACGGTATTGCGCGCAACAGTGACACTGTGACACTGACCAAAGAAGAATGGCCAGTACCGCAAACCATGCCATTTGGTTCAGATGTTATCGTGCCAATCCGCGCCGGTGAAAGCATTAGCTGGAAAGTAAAATAACTGCCATTTGACCCAAGCGTTAGAATTGAAAACCCAGCTGAACGCTGGGTTTTTTAATTATTGATTCAGTACGTTTTTTTACACGTCAGTTTCTGCCCATACTGGCTTGTTTTCAGTGCTTGGTTGTCACCAAAGGGTTTCAGCGTCCAAACACCTTTTTGTGGCAAATCAAGATCATTCTTAAATTCATCCGCGTATCGCGCTGGGATGTTGCTGCTCACCGCGACATCATACTTACTGAGGTGCTCGGTTAGCTGTCCATCTTTCATCATCCAGCCACCAATACCATCAATGTAGATTTCATAGGTTTCAGGATTGCCGGGCATTTGAATTTCAACCGTTGAATTTTTCTTGAAGGTACCGTTGGCGTTGTAGTCGATTTTGTCCCTGTAATTGATTTGGCCTACAAAATCGTCTTTCGATTCGCATTCCCAACCGCCAACAATTTCATCCGCACTTTCGATATTTGGGGTTAAAGCGCACCCATTGAGCAAAACAGCAACAATTAAAATCAACCACTTACACATAAAAACCCACTTCTTCACTGCCCAAAGGTATAAAAACTCAACCGGTTAAAGAGACCTAATTTCCCTCTTCCAAAAAGAAATCTGAGTTCAAGTTAATTCCTTGAATAAGGTAACCGGAATCTGTTTCCAGCAAAGTGAAAGTGAATACACCCGGCCCGTTATCAAACTCCGCGTTCACCTGCACTATCGCAATATCAGTCCCCGTTCCACTGATATCGGAAATCGACGATACTTTGAGAACTTTTGGTGCACTGAAACTTTTCAGTCCACCTACCTTGGAAAGGTATTTGAATGCCTTTTGACCTTTTTCACTCTGGGCAGACTCAACCATTTCAGGCGTCAACAACGCTTCGAAATTATTCACATCCCATGTTGCGACTAAAGGCACGCTCTGCTCCATAAATGGAGTGACTCTTTCTTGAGCATCGGAAATCGCCTGCACAGACCAAAATGCTAATGCGGCGAAAAAGAGGACGATTCCGCCAAGCACAATCCCTACGACTTTCAAAAACTTCTTCATATTCTTTCCCTGAAAAGGCGTACTTCTGCAAGCATGCTCTTCTGCGACTTTCACCCAATCCATTGCATTACATGGTAGGCCTTTATCAATCAAAACAGGCGCTTCACAACTCAGAAAAGTTTATTGATTAGGGGAGGCTAAAATGAAAAACCGCAGCTCACGCTACGGTTTCTGTGGGATGTGCAGAAATTGTAGATGCATGCACATTCGAAAGGATTCAGAGAGATTTAATTTAACGAGGTTCTTTAATGCCCAGATGTTGTGGAAAAGACTTGTATCACTACCACACCGGAGATAATCAGCAACACGCCAACCACAGCGGCAATATCCAACTTCTGCTTAAAAACGACCAACCCAACAATGGAGATTAATACCATGCCCAACCCGGCCCATATCGCATACGCAACCCCAATGGGGATAGATTTCAGCACCAGCGATAAAAAGTAGAAGGCTACCGCATAGCCAATAACCACGACAATGCTTGGCACTAAGTTGGTGAACCCATCAGACGATTTAAGCGCCCCCGTTGCAATCACTTCAGCAATGATGGCAATGGTCAGATACACGTACCCCATTTGACCTCCAAGAAAAGTGCGTTAACAGGCGACGCCACGATCAATACACACAACCGTTAAACTCTATCACCTGGTCAGTTAATGGCTGACCGCTACTTAGCGCTTTGACCATACCACCGCGGTAGACAAACTGGTTCCAACGTTGCTGCTGCACGTCATAGTAGTGAATAGGCGCAGTTAGCTCTGTATATCCTGAGCTGCGATAAACGTCTGGTTTATAGGCGAAGAGAAAGGCGTGATTTACGCCACGTGATGACAAAAACTGGTCGAGTACTGAGGTGATGGCCTTACCCAAGCCTTGCCCGCGGTATTCTGAATCAACAGCGATACCGCCAATAATGCCTGCATCGAAGCTGTTCCCTCCCTGCTTCATAAGGCGGAGATACGCCAACCCCGCCGCCACAATGTGGTTGTTGTCCTCAACGATGGCCGCACAGACAAACTCATCATTCAAAACCAATGTGCTGCCTTCACCGAAAACCTGGGAGAGATGCAAATCGAGAGCATCCCGATAAGCTTCAATATTGCCACTTTCAATGAGTGATATTTTCAAGCTATCCCCTGCCACTGACTCTCCATTGGGCTGTAAACTCAGCCATCAAAATTCGAAGGTTCAGAAGTGCATCCCCAAAGCCTTCAAAGCGTTTTCACATTGGGCTGCATTTGAAAACTGGATGCCTGCCATTCCGACAGACTCCGCGCCTTGCACATTGTGTGGCATATCATCGATAAATACCGTGTCGGACGCTTGCAAATCAAACTGGGAGAGCAGTGTCTGATAGATTTCCGCCTGTGGCTTCAACAAACCCACTTCTGCCGAAACAATAGCGCCCTCGAATAACGGCCAGAACGAATACGTCGCCTTTAAGTGAGACACGATTTCATGCACGTTGTCGGTCAGTGCAAACACTGAATACCCCGCAGACTTTAGCCGCTGAATCAGCTCAACCGAGCCATAGAGTAACAGCTGTGTTTGCTTCACGTAGTAAAAAAGGGAATCCGACTCCAACTCAGATAGGCCAAGCGTTTGCTGAAACTGCAATTTTGCATCGCTTTCTGAGATAAGCCCCTTGTTGAGGTTCAACCATGTATCAGATTGAAAGATTGATTTAGCAAGACGTTCAACATCATCGGAATCCCCAAACGTAAGCCGGATAATCTCCATCGGCGCCCATCGGACAACGACATTACCAATGTCGAACACCACGTTTTTAATTCGGCCAGGATCCATTACTCACTCCATTCTCCACGCAAAAAATGACGATAAAATGTGCTAACTCATCGCAGCGTAAGGAAAAACAACGGTATGAGCTACCGTTTTTGTGGATATGTTTGATCAGCGAATGGGATTAATGCATTGCCAATCTCGTCATCTGTAAAACGAAGGCACGATACGACATTGCTCTAAGGCTTCCCTCTTTTCTTCCTCATTCAAATCATCCCAATGTACATAGCCTCCAGCCACATCCTTCGGATCAGGAGGAAGGCTTAACAAATATGACTTGGGTTTCTCTAGTCCCAACAAACCTACCGTTTCACCGTCATCGTAAGTTGCCCAAACTGCAACCCTCATAAAATTTACTTTGTGGCTACCTCCTCCATTGTTTTTGGAAAAATGAAACCAGTTATCTGCTGGAGATGTACATACAATCTTTTTCATAAGTGACCCTTTTAAAGCCAACTTGGTGAGTTTTGGTTCTCGAAAAACATTTCAAAAACGGGGGATTGCTAGCCATATAGACTGGCTACGCTGGAGTGCAACGAAACCAAGCGAAGAAGACTCAATGAAATTCTATAACCAATAGCACGGCTGTTACTGTGGAATCATTCTGCATGCTCGCAATCTTTACATCTGTGTCATTGAATTTGGCGGCGGGCAGCGGTGAGACCGCAGTAAGAGACCTTCTATATGTGTTTGCTGTAAGCAACGATTTAATGGCGGAAATGACAAAATGAAGTAGACGACTTTGTTGTTCGAGAGCATTGGCTGCTAACGCAGCCAAAAGATAGCTATTGCCTATTGACCGGAGAAGGGCTCATATGTGTTAAATTTTTTTGCTTTGAAGTGAGAACTGCTGTTGAGGTACATATACGACCCTGTCTACTTTTGGGTCATAACCTGCACAATTTCGCACCCCACAATACAAAAACACTAACTCATTCTCATAGTTCTCAGCTTTGAAAGTAGTTTCGGGCTCATTCTGGATTGACTCAATGACTAAATTAGCTCTTTTGACCCCTTCATTCTCGTGTATAAGAAGTAGAGTAACGAACCCTATTGTCGCCATAAAAAGACCAACAGCAGCATTGAAGTGCAGCTGGTAGCGAGCTTCTAGTTTAGTTGGTTTCTTTGTGCGAATTCCACACCGCTTCTTAAACCTTACTATTTTTCTTGCAGTTTTATAGCCCTTGCGTACGTTGTAGCTGATTGCGACTCGCCACGTAGAATAAATTGTCACTAAGATAAAGACTACTAAAGCAAGCCAAACGAAACTATTTAAGCTTTGTATCAAGCCCGAATAGATGATTTGGTGAAAGTTTCGATCAAGGAGATCACTATCTAAACCCAGCGTATAGAAGTAACCGTGAGTAAACGCAGTACTTACACAATATAAATACGCGGTGAGGATCGCTGCTACTCCTGCGCTATCAACTAATTTCACAGAACCTCCGAAAATATAATGAATGACATGGATTCCCCCTCTCGAGGATTTTCCACACTTAGGTGTTGCATTAAATACCAGAAGTAACCATTTCTTCTCAATTCTTTTGTGGCGTTGACCTCGCCAAGCACCACTTTTCCCTTCACGTGGTGGATGACCGCGGAAAGGTCATTCTTCATAAATCCGTATCACGCGCTAAATTGCTGACTACATTAGCAAATATGCCAGCTATGCGTATAGGTATTTAAGCGTGTTCTGCGGCGCATTAATGAGCAAGAATTCAGAGGGCATTAAGCCTTATGGTCTGCTATTCAAGCCTAGATTAACCGAATAGTGTCTTGGGGACGCCTAGTCTGGCCCTGTAACTCGAATAACAGGCAGTGGTGAGACCGCAGTAATAGACCCTCTATATGTATTTGCTGTAAGTAACGACTTAATGGCGGAAATGACAAAACGAAGTAGACGACTTTGTTGTTCGAGAGCATTGGCTGCTAGCGCAGCCAACAGAAAGCTATTGCCTATTGACCAGAGAAGGGCTCATATGTGTTATGACTTCTATAAACGCCAATGAAGAATCAAGTATACCCCGATCAAAACAGTCATCATTACGCCTATCTCCACAACAGACTGCCAAGGTAAACCTATATACAAAAACAAGACCACGCACAAAATATAAAGTGCTGTAGCTATATTTAAGTTTAGTCTTACTGTTTTCTTCTGATCCAATATATAAATTACAAGCATACATACTGGATAGGTAAAAACGAACATAGCCCATGCCATAGTATAGAAAACAGGATATAAGATAATATCTGTCCAGTTAATTGCAGACAACAAATGAGCACCTAGGGCGATACCAAAAAATGTTGCACCAATAACAACACCCAAAGCAATTGCAGACTCACAGATTGGAACCGCTAAATAAAATGCCAGCTTTGGTGTCCGACTTTCGATATCAATATGACTAAAGCCGAACTTTGTAACTAACAACAGTAATATCAGCCCGACCAAAGCCAGCCAACCAAAAGTGTAAAGAGATAGCGGCCCTTCTAATGTTGCCATTACTCCCTTTGGTAATTCAGCATCTAGACCATGAGCAAAGTAAATATAGCCTACTGTGAAAAAGCCATAAAATGAAAATATGATGAAGCCTTTGACTATTGCACCAAATCCTATCTGTTTTAAAAACTCCATGATTACCCCGTTATTGATAAGAAGTCATAACGAATGACATAAATTCCCCCTCACGAGGATTTACCACACTTAGGTGTTGCATCAAATACCGGAGGTAACCATGTCTTCTCAATTCTTTTGTGGCGTTGACCTCGCCAAGCACCACTTTTCCCTTCACGCGGTGGATGACCGTGGAAAGGTCATTCTTCACAAATCCGTATCTCGCGCTAAATTGCTGACTACATTAGCAAATATTCGAGCTATGCGTATAGATATTGAAGCGTGCTCCGGAGCGCATTATTGGGCAAAAGAGTTCAGAGGGCATTAATCTTCTATTCCAGCCTAGGTTAACCGAATAGTGTCTTGGGGATGCCTGATCTTGTCCTGTTATTCGATTGGCAGGAAGCGGTGATATCGCAGACAATGATCTCTTTTGCCGGAAAAAACGATGTAATAGCGGAAATGACAAACCGAAGTCGACGCGAACATTGGCTGCTAGCGCAGCCAACAGAAAGCTATTGCCTATTGACCGGAGAAGGGCTCATATGTGTTAAGCCGCAATTTTATCGCTGTCAATTTCTCTTGGAAGAACTGCTGCTAAACAATTTAAAGAGGCTTCAAACTTTTCCGCTGGTCCTCGAGTTGATAATTGAATTAGCTCATTAAGACCTGATTGGCTTGTGAATGACATTTCCTGATATAGGCAAATTGGTAGCTCATGGTTATCTTTAAACCTGCGGTCTGGTCCACCGGACTTATTTACGTATTTCCACGTTTTATCAACGATCAATGCATCAGCAGGAACTAACTCTTCTTCGATAAATTTTTTATCTCCGACCATCACAACCAAATCTTGGTAACTCACAGCTCCGACACCTGTAGTGTCATAGACCAACACTCGGTCAGGAAAGAAATGTAATGTTTGACGACCAACTGCAATGGAAACTGTCTTCACATTTGTTTTTAATCGAGGCGGTTCAGAGATCATAATCGATGTCAGCTTTCGGTCTATAAGATTGCTTGCACCTGCATGATATTTTTTATCAAGGACTTTGCCTGAGGCTGATATATGCCAACATTTATTAGCTTTTGCCATTTGTTCTGCTGCCGAAAACAGCTTGTCATAAGCAAGTTCCATTTCGGAGTCAAAGTCATAGAAAAGTACCGTTGTCTTAGCTAACGTGTCTCTCGTATAACAAACCCAAGTAGAAACAATCCCCAACACAGCAGTCAAAGCGACAACCCATTTAGGGAGTTCGGCATTATGAATTCCAAAAACAACAGCGAAAAATAGAATAAAAATAAAATGCCATGAACTAGACCTTTTCCGTTTATCATTAAGCTCCTTTAGCAGCTCAGCCGAAGAAGAGTCTACTATCTGCGAAACATGCGCTGACTCAATTTCTTTCAGTGGTTCGTGAGTCGGTGCTTCGAAGGACTCTTGATAGTTGGGCTGAATAGTGTTGTCGACAATTCGTTCCTGAGAACCAATCGGAATAGTCGAACGATAATAAATACCATTTGCTCCAATACGGACATAGTTACCTCTTGGACCAGTTCCTACTCTCAGCCCTTTAACACCAGCTGAAACGCCAAATCCAGATTTTGACAAATTGAAACGAAATGGACCAACGCTGATACTCTTTCTTATGTAGAGTCCCATATCTTCTCCGAACTTAAATTGATACTCTTGCGGCATAACAATTTATTAGATCCCAAAGTGGGGTGTTTAAACACCCCACTTTGTCCAATAATACCGATACCACATTCTACACCACTGAGTAACTCATTGTTTTCATGAGATGAATAGCGAATGCACAAAAATGTGATGTGGAAATACCCCAAAATGGGGCATTTCTTGCAATCCTGCTTATGACGATAAAAACTGTATATACATACAGTCAATTTCTGGTCGAGTCATCTATGAACTCGCCTTTCCTTCAATCCATCAAGGAAGTCATGTATCGCAGGAGATATGCGAAGAAGACAATAGAATCATATCTTCATTGGATTGCGGCATATATTCGTTTTCACAACATGAAACATCCTGCGGAAATGGGTGATAACGAAGTAGAACAGTATTTAAGCTATCTTGCCAATGCACGTAATGTTTCTCCCAACACGCAAGCATTGGCTTTAAATGCACTCGTTTTTCTTTATCGGGAAATCATTCAACAACCACTCTCTGTCACTCTCGATTTCGCGATGACAAAAAGAAAGCAAAAGCTTCCTGTTGTATTGACCCGAAATGAAATAAGAAAGCTGCTTTCACTTGTTCCGCACCACCACTACCTTGCCTGTGCACTTATGTATGGCAGTGGACTTCGCTTGATGGAGACGGTGCGCTTGAGAGTAAAAGACATCGACTTCGACTATCAATGTTTGAAAATCTTTGATGGTAAAGGCGGCAAGAATCGGATCGTGACGTTGGCACCCGAGTTATTTGAGCCTATAAGAAACCAAATCGAGCAGGTTGAAACCACGCTTAGCCGAGACTTAAACCACCAAAATTACGCAGGGGTTTGGATGCCGCATAGGCACAGAGAGAAGTATGCCTCTCAAAGTAGAGCACTGCCTTGGCAGTATCTGTTTCCTTCCCACAAAGTAAGCCAAGATCCAGAGACAGCCCTGATTCGCAGGCACCACATTAATGAAAAACAAATTCAGCGGTCAGTAAACAGTGCCGCAAAGAATGCAGAGATAAATAGGCATGTAACGCCGCACACACTTCGACATTCCTTTGCTACACATTTACTTCAATCTGGCGCTGATATTAGGACGGTACAAGCGCAGTTAGGCCACTCCGATGTCAGAACAACTCAGATTTACACGCATATTCTGCAGAATGGTGCCCAAGGAGTTTGCAGCCCACTCTCGAACATCTAACGTGCTAAGGCACGCTACCCCCACTGATGAGCAATATCAGATCATTAGACAAAGAAAACCGCAGACGAGCTGCGGTTTATTTACATTGAAATGTCGTGGGAAATCAGCCTTCCATTTCGGCGATTTTCACTTTCCAGGTATCAGGGCCAATTTGGTGGGCGTTGTTGCCTTGTGAATCAACGGCAACGGTCACTGGCATATCTTCGACTTCGAATTCGTAAATCGCTTCCATACCCAAATCTTCAAACGCAACAACACGCGCTTTCTTGATGGCTTTCGCGACGAGATACGCTGCGCCGCCGACGGCCATCAGGTACACGGCTTTGTGCTGTTTGATAGATTCAACAGTCGCTGGGCCGCGCTCTGCTTTACCAATCATGCCCATCAGGCCGGTTTCGCTGAGCATCATCTCAGTGAACTTGTCCATGCGGGTTGAGGTTGTTGGTCCAGCAGGGCCTACGGCTTCATCGCCCACTGCATCAACAGGGCCTACGTAGTAGATAAAGCGGCCTTTGAAGTCCACGCCTTCTGGCAGGCCCTGACCGCTGTTCAGCATTTCCTGAATACGTTTGTGCGCCGCATCGCGGCCTGTCAGGATTTTACCGGAGAGCAGCACGGTTTCGCCGGTCTTCCACTCTTCGATATCTGCCTGGGTGATGTTGTCCAAGTTGACACGGCGAACGTTGTCGCCCACTTCCCAGGTTACCTGTGGCCACTCTTCCAGTTTTGGCGGTGTCAGTTCTGCAGGGCCGGAGCCATCAAGCGTGAAGTGAACATGGCGGGTTGCCGCACAGTTAGGGATCAGGCAAACCGGTTTAGACGCTGCATGGGTCGGTGCGGTTTTGATTTTCACATCTACGACCGTGGTTAAGCCGCCAAGGCCTTGTGCGCCGATACCCAGTTTGTTGACGCGGTTGAAGATATCCAGACGAAGCTCTTCTTCGGCGTTTTGTGGGCCACGCTCAATCAGCTCCTGAATATCGATGTGTTCCATCAGGGATTCTTTTGCCAGTACTGCCGCTTTTTCAGCTGTACCGCCAATGCCTATGCCAAGCATGCCCGGCGGACACCAGCCCGCGCCCATGGTTGGCAGGGTTTTCTCTACCCATGCCGCCACGTCATCTGATGGGTTCAGCATCACCATTTTGGTTTTGTTTTCAGAACCGCCGCCTTTCGCCGCGATTTGAATTTCGACTGTGTTGCCCGGCACCATGTTGATGTGAACAACCGCTGGCGTGTTGTCTTTGGTGTTCTTACGTGCGCCCGCAGGGTCTGCCACAACAGACGCGCGCAGTGGGTTATCCGGGTTGTTGTAAGCACGGCGAACACCTTCATCCACCATTTCCTGAACCGTCATGTCGCCTTCCCACTGAACATTCATACCAATGTTGACGAAACAGGTCACAATACCGGTGTCCTGACAGATTGGGCGTTTGCCTTCTGCCGACATGCGGGAGTTGATCAGGATCTGCGCGATGGCATCTTTAGCCGCTTGGCTTTGTTCTTTTTCGTATGCCTTTTCAAGGGCCTGAACAAAATCGAGAGGATGATAGTAAGAAATATATTGTAGGGCGTCAGCGACACTGTCGATGACATCTTCCTTACGAATGACAGTCATAATTGCCTCTTTAATAGTTATGATTCCTTGGCACCGCTCAAAAGCCTATGAATGCGGGCTGACAAGAGCGTCCAGTTAAGCGTTTTACTCATTTCGTTTTTTACTTAAATCTCGGGTCAACATGTCCGGTTTCGGTGTTTTAACCTAGCCCGCGACCATCTGGCAATTTCGCGTTACCCAAGGTGGGTGTAGGCGCGAATTAAACTTTCCACGTTTAGCCATAAACACAGCGAATATGATACTCTTACGGCCGTTTTAGCGCCAACAGACGCATCAATACCGATCACAAAAACACCAAAATGACCGAATCGAGACGAATGCCTATCACCCTGCAGTTTCTTGAGTACTCGCCCTCAGCACTCACTTCACTTTTTTCCAGGATTGAATCGCAGCCTTGGGCGATGATGTTGCAATCTGCCGCGGAAAATCACCCCGATAACCGTTTCGATATTTTGGTGGCGGATCCTATCGCAACGCTCTGTAGTGACAAGGGTGTCAATCGCATTGATTACCGGGATGGTCGCAGCGCAGCTTCAGAAACGGATCCGTTCGAAGAGTTACATGCCCTGCAACAAACCTTGTTGCCACACCTTGCCCCTATCGCCCCTTGGCCATTTGTTGGCGGTGCGCTGGGTTATTTTTCTTACGACTTAGGCCGACAAGTCGAAACTCTGCCTGAACTGGCCATCCGTGATATCGATATTCCAGATATGGCGGTGGGTATTTATGACTGGGCGATCGTTGCCGATCATAAAGAGCAGAAACTGGTACTGATACAGCCTGAAGGGGAAAACCGGATGGCATGGCTGGAAAGCCATCATCAGCCGCAAACACCCAGCTTCTCTTTGCTGGGTGAATGGCAGGCGAACATGACGCCAAAAAGCTATGAAGCCAAGTTTGATCAGGTTCAGGCGTATCTCAAGTCCGGCGACTGTTACCAAATCAATCTCGCGCAACGTTTTGAAGCGCCATACCACGGCAGTGAGTGGGAAGCCTACCAAAAGCTGGCTGAAACGAATGGTGCGCCGTTTTCCGGTTTTATCCGCCTGAAGGACGCGAGCATTCTTTCCGTGTCACCGGAGCGCTTCCTGCAGCTGCATGGCCGCAAAATCGAAACCAAGCCCATCAAAGGTACCCGCCCAAGAAATGCGGATGCCGAAGTGGATGCAGAAAACATCCGCTGCCTGCAAACGGCAGAGAAAGATCGCGCCGAAAACCTGATGATCGTGGACTTACTTCGCAACGATATTGGCCGTGTCGCCTCGCCGGGTTCGGTAAATGTGCCTAAACTTTTCGATATTGAGACGTTTCCTGCCGTCCATCACATGGTCAGTACAGTGACAGGTACATTGGCTGACGGTAAACACGGTGAGGATTTACTTCGTGCCTGTTTCCCCGGTGGTTCCATTACCGGTGCGCCGAAAGTGCGCGCGATGGAAATCATAGAAGAACTGGAGCCACACCGCCGCAGCGTGTATTGCGGCAGTATTGGCTACATCAGCCGATGTGGAACCATGGATACCAGCATCACTATCCGCACTCTGGTGTGCCACAAGCAGCGCATTTATGCGTGGGCAGGCGGAGGTGTCGTCGCTGACAGCAGCGCTGCGTCGGAGTATCAGGAAACGTTGGATAAACTCAGCAGAATTTTGCCGGTGCTATCGGCTTAGAGGTAAGCAGTGGAAGGACGCATACACAAAGCGAAGGAATGGGAAAAGGGTTCGAAGCGGTATATGGATACCCCTGCTTCAACATCCCGCCGTTCTGTCATGCGTGCCCGTCTTTCCCGCCAATGGCTGGTTCAGCGTTTCAGCCTTTCTCCCAGCTTCCGTTACGACAAACGCGTTATTCAACGTGCCAAAGACGCCATAAAACATCTTGGTGACCCAACCCTTCGCCCTGCAGCCGTCATGATTGCGCTCACCGAGCGCAATGGCGAATTGCAGGTTTTGTTAACCAAACGTGCTTCCCACCTGAAACACCATCCCGGTCAAATTGCGTTTCCCGGCGGCAAAGTGGAAAAATCCGACGCCGATATCGTTGAAGCGGCTATTCGCGAAACCGTTGAAGAAATCGGAGTTTCCGTGCAGCGGGATGAGTTGCTAGGTTGCTTGCCACCACTTCCTACCGTTAGCGGCTACTTGGTTACACCTGTTGTCGCGTTTGTTGATCCTGAATACCGCCCAATGCTCGACCCCAACGAAGTGGACTCGCTCTTTGAAGTGCCACTTGCTCAGTTTTTGAGACGCGATGCCATCACCACTCAACCTTTCCTTGTTCGGGGAAAAACCTACCACATATACGCAATGAGCTATCAACAACACCTGATTTGGGGTGTCACAGCCCAGATACTTCATGCCCTCGGACAGCAACTTTCCCTCAACTAATTTTTAATACATCAACATTTTTTAGGGTCTTTAAACACGTTTTTTAAACCATAAAAATTGTGAATGTACCAACTTCAAATAAATTCGTTGCACGAAATTTTATTGCCACAAAAGTGATCTAGATCGCAGTTTGAAGTGCAAAAATGTAAAGAATACGCATCAGTTCCTGATCCGTTCCGTATTTTTTTGGTGATTAAACGATGCAAACTCAGTCAACCACGACTTCGAGCGCAGAAAAAATGAAGTGGTCTGCGCAAGACACTACCTGGATGCTTTCCCTTTTCGGCACTGCAGTAGGTGCAGGTATCCTATTCCTTCCTATCAACGCTGGTCTGAATGGCTTCTGGCCGTTGGTAGCACTGGCGATTTTGGTAGGTCCTATGACTTATCTGGCGCACCGTGGTCTGGCACGTTTCGTTCTGTCATCTAAAAAACCAGGTAGCGACATCACTGAAGTTGTAGAAGAGCACTTCGGCGCGACTGCGGGTAAACTCATCACTCTGCTTTACTTTTTCGCGATTTACCCAATCGTTCTGATTTACGGCGTTGGTATCACCAACACTGTTGACTCTTTCATGGTTAACCAACTTGGCATGGAATCTCTGCCACGCTCTGTTCTGTCTATCATCCTGATCATGGGTATGATGTCAGTGATGCTGGCCGGTGAGAAACTGATGCTGAAAGTGACTCAGTTCCTGGTTTACCCACTGGTTGCTATCCTGCTGTTCATGTCTGTTTACCTGATCCCGGATTGGAACATGTCTGCGCTGCAGCAAATCCCAACCGTTGGTGACTTCATGACCACCATCTGGATTTCTATCCCAGTTCTGGTTTTCGCGTTCAACCACAGCCCTGCAATCTCTGCGTTCTCTATGGCGCAAACCCGCAGCTACGGTGAAAACGCTGAGCGTAAATCAAACCAAATCCTGTTCCGTACTTCGGGCATGCTGCTTGGTTTCGTTATGCTGTTCGTGTTCTCTTGTGTTCTGAGCCTGACGCCTGCTGACCTGGCAGAAGCAAAAGCACAAAACCTGGCGGTTCTGTCTTACCTGGCGAACAAACACGAAAGCCCATTCATTTCTTACCTGGGCCCTGTTGTTGCATTCGTTGCTATCGTGTCTTCTTTCTTCGGTCACTACATGGGTGCTCGTGAAGGTCTGAACGGTATCATCATCAAGCAACTGCGCTCTCGCGGCAAAGAAGTGAATATGAAGAAAATCGACATGTTCACTGTGGTATTCGTTATCGTAACCAGCTGGATCGTAGCGACTATCAACCCAAGCATCCTGGGTATGATTGAATCACTGGGTGGCCCAATCATCGCGACTATCCTGTTCATCATGCCGATGTACGCTATCAAGAAAGTACCGGCAATGAAGAAGTACGCTGGCAAGCCAAGCAACATCTTCGTGACTTTCATGGGTATGGTAGCGATTTCAGCGATTATGTACGGTTTCGTAGCGTAATAAATCGTGTAGAATAGCGAAAATTCAAGAGCAAGGATGCTAACTGTCCTTGCTCTTTTTTGCTTTCCGAGACCGAACCAAGGACAAGCTCCGGTTCGGTATCTGGTCGCCTCCACGGATGGATCACTTTTAAATGAATCCAAATGCGCGCAAAGCTCAACACTTGCGGGCATTGATTGAGGTATGACAAATGATCAGCGTTTTTGACATTTATAAAATCGGCGTTGGACCGTCGAGCTCCCACACTGTGGGTCCAATGAAAGCCGGTAAATCTTTTATCGACGATCTGCGCAGCATGGATAAACTGCGTGACGTAACCAAAATTACCGTTGATGTTTACGGCTCACTGTCTCTGACCGGTAAAGGTCACCACACTGACGTTGCTATCATCATGGGTCTGGCAGGTAACACTCCAGAGCACGTTGATATCGACAGCATCCCTGGTTTTATCGCTCGCGTTGAAGAAACTGAGCGTCTGCCTGTTGGTATGCACTGCCACACTGTGGATTTCCCTCGTGAAGGCGGTATGAACTTCCACACCACTAACCTGCCGCTGCACGAGAACGGCATGTCTATCCACGCGTGGGTTGGTGATGAGAAAGTTTACTCTAAGACTTACTACTCTATCGGTGGTGGTTTCATCGTTGACGAAGAGAACTTCGGTAAAGACGACGAAAACAAAGTGAAAGTGCCTTACGCGTTTAACAGCGCAGAAGAGCTGCTGAACCACTGTAAAGAAACCGGTCTGTCTATCAGTGCAGTTGTGATGTCAAACATGCGTGCGATGCACTCTGAAGAAGAGATCCAGACTTACTTCGGTAACATCTGGCGTACCATGCGTGAGTGTCTGGATCGCGGCATGAGCAACGAGGGCGTACTGCCTGGTCCACTGCGTGTTCCACGTCGTGCTGCAGCCCTGCGTCAACAACTTATCGCATCTGAAAAATCCTCTAACGACCCAATGGCTGTGGTTGACTGGGTAAACATGTTCGCGTTCGCGGTGAACGAAGAAAACGCAGCTGGTGGCCGTGTAGTAACTGCACCAACTAACGGTGCGTGTGGCATCATCCCTGCGGTTCTGGCGTACTACGACAAGTTCATCCAGAACGTTGGTCCACGTGAATACACCCGTTACTTTGCAGTTTCTGGTGCGATTGGTGGCCTGTACAAACAAAACGCATCTATCTCTGGCGCAGAAGTTGGCTGTCAGGGTGAAGTTGGCGTGGCGTGTTCAATGGCGGCGGCTGGTCTGGCTGAACTGATGGGTGCAAGCCCACAACAGGTGTGTATCGCTGCTGAAATCGGCATGGAGCACAACCTGGGTCTGACGTGTGACCCTGTTGCGGGTCAGGTACAGGTTCCTTGTATCGAGCGTAACGGTATTGCTGCAATGAAAGCGATCAACTCTACCCGCATGGCACTGCGCCGCTCTTCTGAGCCACGTGTGTCTCTGGATAAAGTTATCGAAACCATGCTGGAAACTGGTAAGGACATGAACGCCAAGTACCGTGAAACCTCTCAGGGTGGTCTGGCAATCAAGGTTCTGTGCTAATCACTGATTCAGGCACTGAATATAAGAAAACCGCCGAAATGGCGGTTTTCTTTTGTCTGAAATCTGGGTTCATTAGGCCGGTGCGAATTCGCCCTCCTCTGTCATCACGTGCTTTTCTGCCGCATCAATGGCGCGGTAAAGGCGCATTTTGGTGGCACTGAGCCCAAGCCCAAGCACGTTGCTGATCTCTTCTAGTGAGAGGTCATATTCAAACCGCAGCACAAGGATTTCCTGCGCGGTTTTGGCCAGAGATTTCACCGATTGTGAAATGCCTTCCCCGGTGGTCACCGGACATTTTTCTTCGGTTCCAACTTCTTCCGAAAGCTCATCTGAGACAAAACGTTGCGCCAGTGTCGCCCGTTTTTTCAGGTAGCTTCGGCATTGGTTGTCTGCAATGGCATAAAGCCAGCTTCTGAATGCTGCTTCGCCGCGATAGGCGTGGATGTAGCGGTAGATCCGTACCAAGGTCTCCTGTAACACGTCATCCGCGTCATGAGGACACCCTAACCAAGCCATGCATCGACGATGTAATGGTGACAGATAACTAGCGACCAATTGGTCGAAGTAATTGCGGGCTAAAGGATGCCCCGCCTGAATCTTAGCAATCTGTTCACGCTCGCTGTTTTGAATACAGGTTGAATCCACTGAATGCATGTTAATACCCTCCTGGTATTCGAGTGGTGAATACAACCTAGCCAATGCATTTCAAACAATCAAACACTGTTTTCTATCCAAAACCGCAAATAAATTTCAACAATTAAGCCAGAAGTTTTAGCCATTTTATTGAACAGTGTTTTATTATCAAACACTTAACTGCACCCATTTAAAACAGCGTTCAATTAATGCACTAAAACTGTGCATTTAAATGTCTCAGAAATTCTCACGGGTGGAACAAGTTGATATCCAAGATTGACGGTTTTTAGAAAAAGCCCTCTATAAAAGAGGGCTTTTGAAGATGTGATTATTTGAGGCGGTAAGTCACACCAAACAGCAAGGCGCGGTCAATTTCGTCATTGCCGTTGTTGTCGATGTTATCTTCCGTATCTTCCAGCAAGCCCGTGAGCGACAGGCTCAAGGAGTTGGAAATGTAGTAACGGAATGTCGACGCCACCGTATTGGTGGTGATGTCATTGCTGTGCTCGTATTCGGAATGGGTCAGTAACCACCCGTTTTCCCAGTCGATATTGTCTGAAAACTCATAAGTCAGCGACATATCGTTGGCAAAGACATAACCATTGTCGTTGTCATCAAGAATTGCGGTGAAAATTGCCTCTTCAGAGAATTGAAGCAGGTTATTAATTGGCAGGTGGTACTCTGCCCCAATCTCCAGCACAGGCTTGCTGTCTGAACCGTCATAGTTCGAAATCACAGCACCGACACCGGCACGCACCAACCAACCGTATTTACGGGTAGAAATACGTTCGTTCTCCAATACGTCATAAGAACGGATTGCACCACGCGCGCCGACGTTACCCAACAGCGCATCAATGTCCTGAATCCAGTACTCCAGATAGTCTTCAAGACCGTACCGACTCCTGTACTCCTCCTCACGGGAAATGACATCAGCCACCGCGATGTAGGTATCCTTCCCTACGCTGCCCAGAAGCCCACGCTCCTGAAGCGCTTCGACAAGTCGAATGGATTTCGCCATTGGTGTGGCGTTGACCACACGACCGTAACCCACACCCACCGTGACTTTGGTGAAAGGGTCTTCCATGCCTTTCTGAACACCAACTTCGCCTTTACCGTACCAGAAGGCTCCGTCGCTGTTGGGCTGGAAATACATATCATTGGTGATGGCACCCAGTGCCTGGTAGTTCGACACACTGTCATCTGTCGCATTAGGTCCACGCGAACGTGACCCCGTACCGACAAAGTCCAGTTTGGTTGTCCGATCCGGAGAATCAAACACTTGTTCATAGTCGAGGTTGATGTAACCGTTATAGCTGGTCTGATCTTGGTTACCACCGTTTAAGTTAAATTGCGCATCCAGGTACGCATCCTCATAGGCCGATGTCGCTTCATCAAAGTCATACATAGTGACTGGCGCTTCTGCGAGCACAAAGGGGGCAAAGGACAGCGAAATGCTGGTCGCAATTAAAGAGTGCACGTGCTTTTTCATAGTCTCTTCCTGAATACCTAGTTAATTAGAAAGATGTCGAAAGTCATACGTGGCTTCCAACGTCCCGTAATGCTTAACCGGGTACAGTGATGACTGATGTAAGTCACACTACGTCACTAGAAAAAACGGCAGGATGTCATTTATCGCAGGCAGTTTTAGGTGTGAGAATTTTGTCTACTTCTTAACGGTGGCTTGCACCATTATTGACGTGGTTTCAGACAGCAAAAAGCCCGCAAAAGCGGGCTTTGAATCACTGATTAATGTGCGATTACGCAGTCGCTTTTTGCGCGTCTGCTGCTTCCGCTTTCACTGGTTTAGTGATGATAGACAGAACAACCGCTACTGCCAGCATCGCTGCACAGATGGTGTAAGCCATTACGTAGTTGTCCGTCATGTCTACTGCAGTTGCTGCAACAACAGGACCGATGAAACCACTCACACCCCATGCAGTGTAAAGCACGCCGTAGTTACCGCCGTAGTTTTTCAGGCCGTAGTAGTCAGCAGTGATTGATGGGAATACTGCCAGCAGCGTACCGTAACCAACACCTGCAACTGCCGCACCTACCATCAGAGTGAACTCAGTGTTGTAGGTTGCAAACATCATCATGTTGATGCCTTGCATGATGAACGCAAGCATCAGGGTTTTCAGACCACCGATTTTGTCAGACAGGATACCTGCTGCAACACGGCCGCCAGAGTTGAAGATAGACAGTACAACAACCAGGAATGCAACTTGAGTCAGGTCAGACTGGTTGATCGCGATTGAAGTGATGTTACCGATGATCATCAGACCTGCAGAAGACGCCAGTGCGTACATCAGCCACAGTGAGTAAAACTGTGGAGTCTTAACCATTTGACGCCAACCCATGTTGTTGTCGCCACCCGATTTGGCAACGTAGCCAGCAGGTGCTTCTGGTGTGTAATCCGCAGGTGGGTTGTTGATAGTGCAAGCCAGTGGCACTGCCAGAACCAGGATACCAACACCCAGGATCAGGAAGCTTTGCTGAACGCCGTAGTCGTTGATCAGCATCGTTGTCAGAGGTGCCAGGTATACCGCAGCCAGACCGAAACCTGCAGCGATAAGGCCGTTAACCATACCCTTCTTAGATGGGTGGAACCACTTCATAGCCGCTGGTGCCAGACATGCGTAACCGAAACCGATACCACAGCCGGTGATCACACCGAAGCTCAGCAGTAGAGTCATAGGTGAAGTCGCAAAGCTGGAAACGATCATACCGATCGCACACATGATGGTGCCCAGGATCAGTACTTTACGTGGACCCATACGGTCTTGCAGGTTACCGGCAACCAGAAGAGAAAGTGCAAAACAGATAGTTGCGACGGTGTATGGCATAGATGCATCTGCGTTCGACCAACCCTGCTCAACCAGAGACTGTTTGAAAACAGACCATGCGTACAGGATGCCGATACACATATTGATAAAGAAACCCGCAGCTAGAACGCCCGCAGCTTTGTTCATTTTTTTCATGTTACGACTCAATAAAATCACTTAAAAAAGGTGTCGCCGGAAAATCCCCTAGCTGCGCCACCCAACCCAACACCCAAACTACCTAAAAGCGATGTTTTTCAGAGACATAAACTTTTAAGTGGTTTGGGTATAAATTATTTTTGGCATTCTTCAAATTTGTTGAGAATGACAGAAGCGCGCGGAGTCTAACAGGGAATGATTAAGTGATCAAAATCTACTTTTGTTTAACGCGAAAAAAGTTTTAATTGGTCATTTTTTAATCATGAAATGTAACAATCTCATCACTTCTTACACATAGAAAAAGCCCCAACACCCTGTATCACAAGGTCTGGGGCTTTCGACATATTTAGTTACAAGCTGTCACACACTGTTTATGGGTTAATCACCCTAGGGTCTGTTGACCTTTGGTGGTTAAATTTTGTTCTAGCCATAAGCGTTTTAGGCGCGGCGAGGTGTGTACCGCCTAGTTATTCTAAGCAAATACACCTCAACAAAGCATAAAACGTTTAGGGTACGGGACGCGCAGTCGAACCCTTCGGGCAGCGTTTGTGGAGAATTTCTGCTGTGTTATCGGCTTCTCATGTAGGCTAGCTACACATCGAAGCCTCTGCCTTGCATAAAATCCCCACAAACTGCTGCAAAAATCATCATCAAAGATCAACAGACCCTAGTTATGTGGTTACTTAATGCTGAAGCCTTTACTCTCGATGAAGGCTTTCATAAAAGGACGCGCTTCTTTACCCAGGGTGTCGGCGATCTGTTCGCTCCAGCTCATCTCTTTATTACCGCCGGTACGGGTGCGGTAGTATTCGCGCACGATCGCATCATAATCTTGCAACTTGTCGCTATCCATCGGCTGGTAACTGTCGGTGTGAACCACCAAATCTGCGGGTAAGCGCGGTTTTGTTTCTGGATCTTGCGCGGGGTAGCCAAGACAGAGGCCAAACAGCGGCAATACATGAGAGGGCAAGTTCAGCAAATCGGCGACTTTGTCAGGGTTATTGCGAAGCCCGCCGATATAAACACCACCCAGCCCCATCGACTCTGCTGCCACCAAGGCATTTTGTGCCATCAATGCAGTATCCACTGCTCCAATCAAGGTTTGCTCGGTAAAACCCAGTTTGGCATCCGGTTTGATTTGCGAATGACGATTGAAATCAACGCAGAACACAAAGAACTCCGCCGCCGACGCCACATAGGCTTGGTTGCCTGCGTATTCAGCTAGAAGCTGACGCTTTTCCCTGTCCACAACACGGATGATACTGGTGCACTGGATAAAACTGGAGCTCGACGCCGCACGGGCACAATCAATGATCGCCGTGCGCTGTTCATCTGAAATTGGCTGTTCGGTAAATTTGCGGATGGAGCGGTGGGACAATAACGTTTCAACGACAGAATTCATTTCCCTTTCCTTGTATCGCATTGGTTTGATGGAACCAGTATACCCAAACCACCTGCAGATGCAGGTGGTCGGTATGCAATAAAGGAGGTAAAAGTTCGCGGAAAAGTGCTAGTGAAGATCCGGGCTTGCGGCAAGGTTTTCAGCCTGACAGACCCGCTCAAGGATATGCAACAGTCGCTCGCGGCTTAAAGGGAGCGGGTTGCCTTTAATTGAGTTTGAACGCAGCGCCGATGTTGCCACTTCCTCAAACAGCGTGTTGCACAAACCGAGTGAAGGCAGTGACGGTAAATCCAAGCGCTTAAGGGTTCTCTGTACCCACACAATACCGTCGCTGGGTTCAGAGTTATGGCGTCCGGTCAAAATACAGGCTAACTGACGATAACGGTTGAGCAAAGTGATACGCCCTGCTTCCCGCGCCGCAAGAATGTTCTCTGCCATCACATAAGGGGCAAGCTGCGCAGTAATCGCACCATGCGGGGCTTCCAGCACTGCACCCAGCGCAGCAGCCAGGCCGTGCGCCGCACCCAGCTTGGCGTTGGACTGCGCCATGCCCCCGAGCATTGAAGCAAACGCCATGTCTGCGCGCGCTTTTGGATCATCTTCTTCGCATGCGGGAATAATGGCAGTCGCAAACCGTCGCAAACCCTCTTCACAGATCATGTCTGTCAGCGGGTTGGGCTCACCACATACATAGGCTTCCATCAGGTGCGTAAAGGCATCCATACCACAGCGGGCAGAGAGGGATTTCTCTGTGCCGTAAGTCAACGTGGGGTCGATGATCGCCACATCAGGGATAAGATCCGGGCTTCGGATCGCTGCTTTTACATTCTCTTGGGCAGAAATTAAAACGGCATTGCGCGTCACTTCAGACCCTGTGCCTGCGGTTGTCGGAATCGCGATGCAAGGCAACGGTTTCGCAGTCAGTGGCAACGCACGCCCCACCACTTCCAGGTAATCATAAACACTACCCTGGTTGGGGATCAGGCCTGCCAGCGCTTTGCCCACGTCCATTACACTGCCACCGCCAATCGCCACCACCATGTCCGGCTTAAACAAGCGCCCTGCTGCCGCCATTTCTTCCACCATGGCGATCAAGGGTTCACCGTGAACAGCAAGGCGCTGGTAACGGATATTTTGCTGTTTCAGGTAGCCAAGCAGAGGCTCTACCCTTTTGTCATCTTTCCCTGTTACAACCAGTACGCTGTAGCCGTAGTTGTTGATAAGCGATAAGGAGTTATTCAATGCACCTTCCCCGAAAATTATCCGGGTGGCGGTCATAAACTGAAACATGGAGCCTCCTGAAACCAATAGCTTAAACCGATAATGGCTATCAGCTTTACGCAAGTTGTAGATGCAAAGTTTGATGCAAAACAGGGACATTGCAGACAAATCAGACCGCTTGATACTTGTGCCTGTCACATCACACTCACTGAAAATCGATATCGCCGGGTGTGAATCTTGCACTTTCCAGATTGATAGATATTTTCGATTGAATTAAAAGATAAAACCGTCTTTTATCTGTGAAAGGGTTGAGGCATAGTGAGTCCATCAAGTAAGGCGTTGAAGTCGCATGGACTGATGGCTTCCCCCTTCAACAATTAACAACAAAATAGGGTTTCATATTATGTTCGTAGTGATTTTTGGTCGTCCTGGTTGCCCATTCTGTGTACGTGCGAAAGAGCTGGCAGAGAAACTGAAAGAAGAGCGCGATGATTTCAACTTCCGCTATGTAGACATTCACGCAGAAGGCATCAGCAAGGCAGACCTGGAAAAAACCGTTGGCAAGCCAGTTGAAACCGTTCCACAAATCTTTGTTGACCAAGAGCATGTAGGTGGTTTCACCGATTTCGAAGCTTACGCGAAAGAAAATCTGGGTCTATACCAGGAATGATCGCTACGTTTCGCGCTTGAAAGCCAGCATTCGTGCTGGCTTTTTGTTATCCGCAACACAGGGTTAACAACCCAGACCTATAATTCTTTACTCAACAAAGATTTAGCAAAATTAAATGCTAAAAACAGCGTAAGTTTCCATTACATTTCATTGCAATTGCGTATAATACCCGCCCAGAATTTCCCTTTCGCTGCTTGCGGATATTGGCTACGTGAACATAGACGTATACTCACTGCTCGTCCATAACGACATACTGCTGCTTTTTGTCGTGCTCGCCATTGGTCTTGCCATTGGTAAAATTAGAATTGGCGGCTTCCAGTTTGGTAACTCCATCGGTGTTCTCATCACCGCCCTTTCTTTTGGTCATGCCGGTTTCAGCTTCAGCCCGGAAGCGTTGAATATCGGATTTATGCTGTTTATTTTTTGTGTCGGCATCGAGGCTGGCCCAAATTTCTTCGGCATTTTTTTCCGTGATGGCAAATCCTATCTGGTCCTGGCCTTTACCGTGCTCGGCACGTCTGTCGGCATCACCTTGCTGATGAAATACCAGTTTGGTGTGGATGGCAGCATTGCGACTGGCATGATGGCAGGTGCGATGACCGCAACACCGGTATTGGTTGGCGCGAAAGATGCACTCAATGCCGGACTTGGCGGACACTTCACGCCAGACCAACTGGCAGGCATGATTGATAACCTGAGTGTCGGTTATGCGCTGGCCTATCTGGTCGGCCTGGTCAGCCTTATCGTGCTGGCGAACTTCATGCCTAAATTCCAGAAAGAGAACCTGGAGCATTCTGCACAGAAAATCGCTGCGGAACGCGGGCTGGGCAACTCTTCACAACGCAAAGTCTATCTGCCAATCATCCGTGCTTACCGCGTCGGCCCAGAGCTTATCAACTGGGTGGATGGCCGTAACCTGCGCGAGTTGGGTATCTACCGCCAGACCGGTTGTTACATTGAGCGTATCCGCCGTAACGGTATTCTTGCCAACCCGGATGGTGACGCCATTTTGCAGGAAGGCGATGAAATTGCCCTGGTGGGCTACCCAGACAGCCACGCGCGCCTCGACCCTTCATTCCGAAACGGTAAAGAGGTATTTGACCGCGACCTGCTCGACCTTCGCGTGGTTGAAGAAGAGATCGTGGTTAAGAACGATGCCATTATCGGCAAACGCCTTTCAGAGCTGAATCTGGCGGAATATGGCTGTTTCCTCAACCGTGTTATCCGCTCCCAGATTGAAATGCCAATGGACCACAACATCATGTTGTCCAAGGGTGATGTTCTTCAGGTGAGTGGTGAAAAACGCCGTGTAATGGGTCTGGCCGAGCGCATTGGTTTTATCTCTATCCACAGTCAGGTTTCTGACATGCTGGCGTTCTGCTCATTCTTTATTTTCGGCCTGATCTTCGGTCTGGTTACCATGACTTTCGGCCAGATGACATTGGGTCTGGGTAATGCATCCGGTTTGTTGATCGCCGGTATATTGCTGGGCTTTTTGCGTGCCAACCACCCGACTTTCGGTTACGTACCACAGGGTGCTATCAACATGCTCAAAGAGCTGGGGTTGATGACCTTTATGGTCGGTGTCGGCCTCAGTGCCGGCGGCAATTTGGTGGAATACCTGCAACAGATGGGTCTGGTGATCATGTTGGGCGCGCTGGCTGTCAGTGTGGTGCCAGTGATTCTGGCTTATCTGGTAGGCGCCTACGTTTTGAACATGAACCGCGCCCTGCTGTTCGGCGCAATCATAGGTGCCCGTACCTGTGCGCCGGCAATGGACATGATCAACCAACATGCGCGTAGTACCGTGCCCGCGCTGGGATACGCCGGTACGTATGCCATCGCCAACGTCCTGCTTACGTTTGCCGGTACCCTCCTCGTTATTCTCACATAACACTGAAAGCTGAACCTCCGGGTTCAGCTTTTGTTTATTCAGTCAGTAATGATTCAGCAAACTGACGTTAAACTGGTTTGAAGCAGCCAAAACTCTACCTGCCAATACGCTAACGCGGTCAGGAACAACCGCAAACTGCGCTCACCAAACGCAGCCTTCGGCGGTATTATCAGGTAATACAGAACGGTAAGGTAACGTTAGATGCGAATTCTCATCGTCGAAGACGACCCTTTATTGAGCCACCATTTAAAAACGGAACTGTCTGAACTCGGGAACCAGGTGCATTGCGCCCAGACCGCATCGGAAGGGCTTTTTGTCGCCAAAGACTACCCCAATGATATTGCCGTTATCGACCTTGGCCTGCCAGACCGGGATGGCCTCAGCCTTATTCGCGATATTCGCAAGGCAGGGATCCGCACCCCTATTTTGATCTTAACCGGCCGCGCCAACTGGCAGGACAAAGTCTCTGGCCTTGATGCCGGCGCTGACGACTATCTGGTGAAACCGTTCCAGAAAGAAGAACTGGTTGCCCGGCTCAATGCTCTGGTCAGACGCAGTGCCGGTTTCGTCAAACCTGAGATCAAGGCTGACAATATCGTGATCGATTTGCTGGCAAAGAAGGTCACTATTCAGGACAAACCTGTAGACCTGACCGCGTTTGAATATGATTTGCTGGAGTATCTGGTACGCCATAACCGCCAGGTTGTCTCCAAACAGCGCTTGCTGGACGTGCTCTATCAGGATCAGGAAGGCGACCCAAACACCATCGAGGTGATGATGAGCCGTCTGCGTAAAAAGCTGGCCCAGGCAGGTCAGGACAACCCTATTTCTACCGTTCGCGGTCAGGGCTATATTTTCGAGCTTCAAGTGAGTTAAGCATGAAAGGCAAAATGAAGCCGCCGATGCACAAGCGGGTGATCATGACATCCGTGGCGATCATCCTCGGATTCTCCATTGTGTTTGGCTTCATGCTGAACCAATTGTATGTGCAGAGCTACATTGCAATGTACTCTGCTGATCTTGTTACGGCAGTACCACAGATCATTGGCGAACTACGCCGCGATAAAGTGCTCAAACTGGGCGAACGCGCACCTTCTGACTTACCGCCACCTTCCATGGCTCAAACCAATTATCTTGCTTTTGTCTGCGATAAGGGCGGTGTCGCCAACTGGATGTCCTATCAAGCGCGCAAGGCAGGCATGCGCGACATCTGTAGTTATGTTCCCCATGAACTCGATGAGCCGGATTTAATCCACTACCGCGGCAAATCCTACGTGGTACACATCATCTCAGAAGCGACAAAGTCCGATAACAAACAGTTTTTTGTTATTCGCGAAGTTTCCCACCAGCTTGAGCAACTTTCGCACATAAAGCGCAAAACCTGGTTCTATACCGCATTGCTGTTTTTCACTGCCACAGGCCTTATCTATGCCGCTTCTTACTGGAGTTTCAGTCCACTGCGAAAACTGGCTGATGAGCTGAATGAAATCGCAGAATCACGCCGTGAGAAACTCGATGAGGACTACCCGAAAGAGCTGGGAGAAGTAACAGACGCGCTGAACAGGATGATCACCCTGCGTGAAGAACAGACGCTGCGCTACCGTCATGCTATGGATGACCTTGCCCACAGCCTGAAAAGCCGCCTTGCGGCCACCAATGCCCTGCTGGATGACGCTTCACTCAGCCGCGAAAACATGAGTAAACGCATTGTGGAACAAGTCAGCCAGATGGATGACATGGTGCAGTATCAGTTGAAACGCGCCTTGGTCGGCCAACGCGGTCTGGTGCGGGACAAATCGGAACTCGCGCCCATCGTCGACAGCCTGACGGGCATGTTTGCAAAGATTTACAGCGACAAGCCGGTAACCATTACTTCCCGATTGCAGGAAGCGCCTTCACTGCCGCTGAATAAAGCTGACTTGACCGAACTGTTAGGTAACCTTCTGGAGAATGCATTCCGCTTTTGTATCAGCGAAGTACATATCACCTGCCGCAATACACCGGATGCCTTTGTGCTGACCGTTGAAGATGACGGCATGGGGGTTGCTGAAAAACACCGGGAATCGATATTCCAGCGTGGTGTGCGGGCAGACCAGCTCAACCCCGGAACAGGGATTGGCCTTGCAGTTTGCAGCGAAATTGTCGCCAGTTACGGCGGTACCATTTGGGTTACTGACTCCAAACTGGAAGGCGCAGCATTTGTCATGACCTTCCCAAAATAAAGCACTGCTTTCCCTGACTGACGCCCTGCTCTGGCAGGGCTTTTATTTGCCCGACATTCAACTGTAGCAAGACAATACCCATTCCGGCTTAGTCTTGCATCAACGTTCAAACTCCCCCTGCCAAACATCATTCAGTGACGCTTAGGCCAGGGTTGCCTTTGGCGTTGTTTTTCCTGGCCATTGTCTGGCGCATATTCGCCAGACACAAAAAAGGCCACTTTCGCGGCCTTTAATCAGAAACTGAACTGAATCGGTTATTAGTCTGCGTTTAGCAAATCGTCTTTTGCTGCCAGCAAGTACTGATACATCGACCAGTAGGTCAGCGCGGTAGCAACGTAGAGCGCAGCATAACCGATATAGATAATCCACTCACTGTCACGCCACAACAGCATCGTCAGTGCGAACATCTGTGCTGCCGTTTTGAACTTTCCGACCCATGAAACTGCGACACTGGCGCGTTTACCCAGTTCTGCCATCCACTCACGTAAGGCCGAAATAATCACTTCACGGGCAATCATGGTCGCCGCTGGAATGGTCACCCACACGGAGTGGAAATGCTCGGTGATGAGCACCAGGGCAATAGCCACCATCACTTTGTCTGCAACGGGGTCAAGGAAAGCACCAAATCGGGTGGTTTGCTTCAACGTGCGGGCAAGGTAACCGTCAAGCCAGTCAGTAAAGCCGGCGATAACGAAAATCAGGGCGGCTGCAAAGGCTGACCAGGAGTATGGAAGGTAGAACGCGACAACAAAAACAGGAATTAATGCAATGCGTGCCAGAGTCAGAATAATCGGGATGTTCAGTCGCATAGTTGTAATTTTTCGTGAGTGACGGCCTATGGTGCTTGAAAGTCATTGCTGTTGCAATGAGGAATGAATCTTCTCAGCCAAAACACGGCTAATTCCGGGCACTTTGGCTATTTCTTCAACAGAAGCGCGCTTAAGCTCCTGAATTCCGCCCATATATTTCAACAACGCCTGACGTCGTTTTGGCCCCACCCCTTCAATTTCCTGCAGCACACTGCTCTTACGTGCTTTAGCACGGCGAGCACGGTGACCGGAAATCGCATGGTTGTGGCTTTCGTCGCGGATATGCTGGATAAGGTGCAGCGCGGGTGAATCACTCGGCAGCGAGAACTCCTCACCGTTGACTTTAATCAGAGTCTCAAGCCCTGGGCGACGTGTGGTGCCTTTTGCTACACCCAGCATCAGAGGGTGTTTCGGCCAGTCTGCCATCAAGGGTTTTACCACTTGCCAGGCGCGGTTAAGTTGCCCTTTACCCCCATCGATCAGAATGATGTCCGGGATTTTTTCTGGGTCAGCCTGTTTGCTGTAACGGCGTTCCAAAACCTGCGCCATCGCAGCATAGTCATCACCGCCGGTAATACCCGTGATGTTATAGCGGCGATACTCTTGTTTGAGTGGGCCATCCTGGTTGAACACCACGCAGGACGCGACGGTTTGTTCACCCATGGTGTGGCTGATATCAAAACACTCCATCCGTTTGACAGAATCAAGCTCAAGCGTTTCCGATAGCACGCTGAAGCGGTTGTGGATGGTCATCTTGTGGTTGATTTTGCTGGTCAACGCTGTCGCAGCATTGGTTTGTGCCAGCTTCAGAAAGCGGGCACGTGCACCACGAGGCTTGGACTGCAGGGAAACCTTACGGCCGGCAATGTCTGACAACGCTTTCGCCAGCGTATCCAGTTCATCACCCAAATCCTGCCCTACCAGAATACTGGTTGGAATTGTGCGGCCTTCCGCCTGGTTGACATAAAACTGGCCGATAAAACTCGAGACCAACTCGTTGATATCCGTGTCGGCAGGCATTTTCGGGAAATAACTGCGGCTACCCAACACCTTGCCCTGACGCAAAAACAGCACGTGGATACAGGCGATGCCGTTTTCTATCGACACCCCGATGGCATCCAGATCGTCATCACTGTTCTGGGAGACAAACTGCTGCTCTTGTACGCGGCGCAACGCCTGGATCTGGTCACGGTATAACGCGGCTTTTTCAAAGGCCAGCGACTGGCTTGCCACTTCCATTTTTTCCACCAGCGTCGAAATCACCTGTCTGTCTTTCCCCTGAAGGAACAGGCGGGTGAAGTTCACTAGCTCAGCGTAATCCTCATCCGAGATAATACCTGCCACACAAGGTCCAGCGCAGCGTTTGATTTGATACATCAAACAAGGGCGGGTGCGATTGGCATAAACCGAATCTTCACACTGGCGAACGGGAAAAATCTTCTGAAGCAAATAGAGGCTTTGCCGCACCGCACTGGCATCCGGAAACGGGCCGAAATACTCGCCCTTACGCTTTTTCGCGCCACGGTGAACCGAAAGCCTTGGATGTTTGCTGGCAGAAAGGAAGATGTACGGATAAGACTTGTCATCACGCAGCAGCACGTTGTAACGCGGCAGGTGCTGCTTGATGAGGTTATGCTCGAGGATCAGCGCTTCTGTTTCGCTGTGTGTGATGGTGACTTCAACATTGGCGATATTCTTCACCAATGCCCGGGTCTTCTCGCCCGCCACATTCTGGCGGAAATAGCTCGAAAGCCGCTTTTTCAGCGACTTGGCTTTACCGACGTAAATGATCTCGCCGGAGGCGTCCATCATTCGATAGACGCCCGGCTTATCTGAAACGGTTTTTAAGAAATTTTTGGCATCAAACACAGCGAACAGAGGTAATTAGAGTGCTTCTGTGTCCAGCATACCATGTCGAATCGCCAAGTGGGTCAATTCAACATCGCCGTTGATCCCTAATTTGCTGAACAGACGGTAACGGTAGCTGTTCACGGTTTTAGGGCTCAAGCTCAACTGCTCTGAAATATCAGTCACTCTCTGTCCTTTGGTGATCATCATCATGATCTGAAGCTCACGCTCGGAGAGATTCTTGAACGGATTTTCCTGTGCAGGTGAAAACTGGCTAAGTGCCATCTGCTGGGCGATTTCAGGAGAAATGTAACGCTGACCGCTGTTAACCGCACGGATAGCATTCACCATTTCATCGGCACCAGCGCCTTTGGTCAGATACCCCGCAGCACCGGCCTGCATCACTTTGGTCGGGAACGGGTTTTCTGTGTGTATAGTTAGAACGATAATCTTTGCATCGGGATTATAGCGAAGCACTTTCCGAGTCGCTTCAAGACCGCCGATACCGGGCATATTCATATCCATCAAAATAATGTCGGCATGATTGCTACGACACCATTTGACTGCTTCCTCACCGCTTTCGGCTTCCCCTACCACTTTAACACCACGTACGTCTTCAAGAAGACGACGTATCCCTGTGCGAACCAGCTCGTGATCATCTACAAGGAAAACACTAATCAAGCTTGTTTCTCCACTATGATTTTGGCTCGCCATGCGCCTGAATGGCGCCCGACTTTTCGCTGCATATTACTTGAGTTTAACCCAACAATAAAAGACCGAACACATTGATTCTGTGTAAGAGAGCATGTTTTTACAGGCATTTAGTCAGATTTTAACCACACAGGTAGGTAAAATTAGTCTAACCACCCGTTAGTTAAACAAAATTTTCTTAATTTACTTATGCTTAGTTTTTATCTCTAGCAATCGACATTTTCCCAACATATCCACTTTTCAATACACAAAACGATATGCACCACGACCATAACAAGTCCGCCCACCCTGACATTCGTTTTTGCTTACACTTTAAAGCACAGAAAAATCACCACTATCTACATCAGATTCTCACGATAAGAACAAAATGATGAAACTTGGAATTATGCTTTGTGACGACCATTATCCGGACTCGATCCCGGTCTATGGGCACTATGACGACGCCTTCAAGCGCATGTTTGAAGGCAGTCTGATCACCGCTGTCGACACCTACCGTTGTTTCGAAAACGAGTTTCCTGACTCGCCACACGCCTGCGACCTTTGGCTGGTTACCGGCAGCAAATGGGGGGTATACGATCAGGATCCCTGGATCTCCCAAGCCGCCGCTTTTGTTCAAACCTGCTACCAGGAAAACGTTCCCCTTCTCGGCGTGTGCTTTGGCCACCAGCTTATTCACCACGCACTGGGCGGCACGGTTGAAAAATCCGACAAGGGTTGGGGAATGGGGGTTTACCCCATCAAAACCAAGGGCACTGCAGAAACGTTTTCAGTACCGGATAACCAAACCCTGAACCTGATTGCCTGTCATCAGGATCAGGTGATCGAACCCGCCCCCGCCCTTTCTGTCGTCGCAGGCTCAACGTTTTGTCCTGTCGCGATTACCCACCAGCAAGGCAAAGTGTTGACCATGCAGTGCCACCCTGAATTCACTCCCAGTTTTATTCTGCAATTGATTGACCGGCTACGTGAAAAGGCAGGCAACGATGTCATTGATCGCGCTATCGACAGTGTCCATCACTTTGGTGAAGGCGACCGTTGCCAGGCAATCTCCCTCATCTTCGAATTTTGCCAGCAGCTTGAGTCTCGCTATCCAATAAATCGTAATGCCGTCTATTAATTTGCATTTTCAAATTGCAACCCAAGATGGCTTACCGCACAAAGCGCGCTATTAACTCCTTGAGTTAAAACATCCTTTTTAATGGCATTGATTTTGCTCCCTTCAGGTTAGAAACCGTGAAGGGAGCACTGCCATGTCACATCAAGCTACGTTAAGTCAGCCTCTTATCTTTGTGGGGCCGCCACGCTCCGGCGTGACATTGATTTCTGATATCGTGTTCCACCACAACGCCCTGTGCTGGCTGGATGAGAACTTTGAAAAGCATCCCCGCTCTGATTTTCAACACCGGCTTTTCAAACGTGCATCCTCATGGCGCAGTAATGCCTACAAGCGCTCTCCCCTGCTTGGCGCGTTATCCCGTGAATTCTCTCCTGCCCCAACAGAAGCGATTAATTTCTGGGATGACATAACCCGAGAAGAAATTGATTTCCACCGCGGCTTTCTGCGCGGAAAGCACGCTACCCCGGCTGAAATTGCTGCAATCAAGGAAACTCTTGCCCGCCGGGTAGACTTGTCCGGAAAATCCAAACTCTCGCTGCGTTTTACCGGCCCAAGCCGCCTTTGCTTTTTGCACAGCATCTTTCCCGATGCGCGGTTTGTGCATGTGGTGCGTGACCCTGCATCCACGGTGCACTCGATGATCTCCACCGAAGAGTGGGAATATCTGGGTAAGCACCTTCTGTGGTGGCGCGGCGCATACTCATTGCAGGAGTTGGCGATGTACGATCAACTGCGGCACCATGCCGTGGCTGGCACCGCTTTCCAGCTCAACAAGCTGATCCAGACCACCAAACTCGAAGCGGACGAACTGGGGATTGATTTACTGACAGTGAATTACGAAGACTTCGTCGCCAGCCCACAAATGGTGATGGCAAGGATTCTTGATCATGCCCGACTGGCGCCGGATGCCTCGGTTGAAGCGGCGTTATCGCACAACGACATCCGCTGCAGCAATAAGGTACTCAAAATGCCTGCCACCGACATCAACACGGTTTACACCTGGTGCCCAGCTTCATAGCCACTTCGAAAGCCTGAATGAAAAAACGCCTTCTACCAAGTGGTGGAAGGCGTTGTCTGATCGGAGACCAGAGACCAGAGACCAGAGACCAGAGACCAGAGATTAGAGATTAGAGATTAGAGACTCGTTTCTCATCTTCTGTCTCCCATCTTCTATCTCCCGTCTCCTGTCTCCTGTCTCCTGTCTCCTGTCTAATTTCTCTTATCTCGCTTCTTGTATCTAACGATTACAGCGCGTCTTGTTTGATACACAGAACATGGTATTTACCGTGTTCTTTTTCCGCACCTTCAGTTTCGTGTTCGAAACCTGGGAATTCGTCATCCCATGCTTCCAGTGCTTTCAGGTACTGGATTTGTGGGCTGTCTTCGTGACCGAAGTTTTCACCACCCATCAGCATTGGGATGCCTGGTGGGTAAGGGATCACTGAGTGTGCAGCCACACGGCCTTCCAGTTTGTCTGAAGGGACCAGTTCCACTTCGTTAGCCACAATGTGCTGGTAAGCAGTACGTGGTTTCAGCTCTACTTCTGGCAGTGTTGAGTACGCTTCGTTCAATACCTGTGCTGGGTTGTGGCGAACCAGGTATTGGAACATGCGGTCACCCAGGTCACGCAGGCCCATGCCTTTGTACACTTCAGGTGCACTCTCAACCAATTCTGGCAGCAGAGTATCCAGTGATGCGTTGTTGTCGTAGTGACGTTTGAACGACAGCAGAGTATTAACCAGGGTATCGCGTTTACCTTTGGTGATACCCATAGAGAACAGGAACATCACCTGGAAGTCAGTAGTACGGGTTGGGACGATACCAAAGCGGCCCAGGTAAGCACTCACCAGTGCTGCCGGTACACCTTTCTCAAGGAACTGGCCTTTGTCATCCAATCCAGGAGTCAGCAGGCTCACTTTGATTGGGTCAAGCATACACCAGTCGTGATCCATCTTGTCGAAGCCATGCCATTTGTCTTCTGGATGCAGGATCCAGTTGTCCTGAACGGTCATCAGCGCTTCAACAGAGGCATCTTCGAACTTCACTTTGTCGCCGTTGGTTTCGGTCACAACCTCAGCGTTCCAAGGTTTGAAGAACCAGTCACCGTCAGCGGTGTAGTCGTTGTACAGTTTGCGAACGTTTTGACGGAACACAACCGCTTCACGGATCACTTCGCTGGTCAGGGACAGACCGCTCTGGCCTTTCATCATGTTCGCAGCAACGTCATTAGACGCACAGATAGCGTACAGTGGTGACGTTGAAGTGTGCATCATGTACGCCTGGTTGAAGCGATCGAAGTCGATAGCATCTTCACCGTTACGAACGTGAATGTATGAAGCCTGTGACAGGGCGTTCAGCAGTTTGTGGGTTGAGTGCGTCGCGAATACTGTTGGACCTTTGTGGTCTTTCGCATCGCCACGCATTGCGTAGTGACCTTTGTAGATAGGGTTAAAGCGCGCATAACCAAACCATGCTTCATCCATGTGAATGCGGTTTGAGCTTTCGCTCAGCAGTGATTCTGCGTGCTCTGAGTTGTACACCATACCGTCATATGTACAGTTGGTCACAACCGCGTATTTTGGTTTTTTGTTGCGTGCGTCTTTGGTCAGTTTGCCTTCTGCAATTTTCTTCTCGATGTTTGCAGCAGCCATGGTGGATTGGCTGATAGGACCGATGATGCCGTAGCAGTTACGGGTTGGAGCCATGTAGACAGGGCGTGCGCCGGTCAGGATCAGGCCTTGCTCGATGGATTTGTGACAGTTACGGTCGATGATCGCGATATCGTCATCTTTCAAACACGCTTGCATGATGGTGCGGTTTGAACCGGAAGTACCGACGATACCAGAGTAAGACTCATGAGCACCGAAGATTTTCGCCGCTTCCACTTCGCTGTCTTTGAATGCACCGGTGTGGTCAAGCAGTGAACCCAGAGCGGCACGTTCAATACCCATATCGGTACGGAACAGATTTTCGCCGTAGAACTGGTAGAACTGGTTACCCGCAGGGGTTTTGGTGAAACCGATACCACCTTGGTGGCCAGGCGCTGACCATGAATATTCGTGGATATCGTTGTACTGCATCATCGCTTTCATCAGCGGTGGCAGCACTTGCTCGCGGTAACGTTTCATTGCAGCAACGATACGGCCTGCAACGAAGTCTGCGGTGTCTTCAAGAACGGAGTAACATTCGTCTACACGTTCCATCAGTTTGCGGTTGGCAAGGATTGAAGTACGCGCACGTTCTGCCAGCAGGAATACAGGCACTTCGCTTTGACGGTCTTTCAACATGTTGAGCAGGTCAACTTCTTCCTGGGAATCGATGATCTGTTCTTCAGATTTGTCCAGAGTCAGCACCAGACTGTCGATTTGAGAAGCCAAAATGACCGCTTTGGCATCTTCGTACGAGGTCGCTGAAATAATTTCAATCGTACGGTTTGTTAATTCTTCGACGAGTGCACGGGTAGTGCGCGCTGCATAGCTGCTTGGATCAATATTTTGTGGCTCTACAACCAGAGTCCGCATTTTGCTGAAGTTGTTGCTCATAATAATTACCTAATCTGCTGTTTGCTTTTCAGCGTCAACGCTTTGGATGGCTTTTTTATTGAGAAATAAACAAGTCAGGCAGAGTGATTAACGTTAATTAATATTTCAATTTCGAATAAAATAAATCTTATTCAGTTCTTTTGGATAAAGGATGGCCAACCCCAATAACTGGAGAGAACATTAAGGTCGGCCATTTAATTCTTTAGGGTACAGAGTTTGTTTTATTTTTTATTTCTTATGCTTTAACTTCTGTTTCGTTAGTGATTTTTTTATTTACATCACGTGCTGCAATGAAGCCGTAGAAGATATATCCGAACAGAGTCAGGATAGTACCGCCGAATACTGCATCTGCACCGCAGGCATAAACACCGTAGATACTGTAGATAACACCCAAAGTACCGACTGTCGCACCCAGTTTATATTGGGCAGGTGTAACGTGGTTCTTGCGTAGCATCACTTCCAGGCCAGTCATAGACAGGATGTAAGGCACCATGTTTACGAATACCGCCAGGTTCAGCAATGCGTTGAACTGGTTGACCAGGTCTGGAGAGATAGTCATCACTGCCAGTACCAGCTCTGCCGCCAACATGATCAGCATACCCATGATAGGTGCACCGAAACGGTTGGTTTTCGCGAAGATCATTGGGAACAGACCTTCTTCCGCTGCTGCTTTTGAAACCTGGGCGTTAGTGAACTGCCAGCCCAACAGAGAACCGATACATGCGGTTACTGCAGCCAGGGTAACGATGTTACCAACGGTTGGGTTGAACATGTGGCTCAATACCAGACCAAATGGCGCTGTAGAGTTAGCCAGTTCTGCGTTTGGAATAATACCTTGGATAACAGTGGTAGACAGGATGTACACAACTGCTGCGAAACCTGTACCGAACAGCACTGCCAGTGGGACGTTGCGTTCTGGGTTTTCTACTGCATCCGAGTTTGCACCGGCTGATTCAATACCCAGGAAAGCCCACAGGGTCAATGCGATACCAGAAGACACTGAGTGAATGGTTGTGTCATGGTGTGGGTTCCAGGCTGACATGAAGGTTTGTGGATCGAACCACCACCAGCCAATCAGAGACAGACCCAATACTGGCAGGATGATACCCCATACAGTCACAGAGGAGATTTGACCGGTAATTTTAGGGCCACCGAAGTTCGCTACCATGGTCAGAACCAGGATAGCAACAACGCCGTAGAAGGTGTGCATTGGTGTATCAAGCCAAGGCATAAACGGTTTGATGTAACCAACCGCTGATACTGCAATGGCGACACAGCTAATTACGAGGCAAACGTAATAGGTGTATGAAGAAATGAAAAAAGAAGATTTTCCGTGCGCTTCTTCAGAATAGGCAGACATACCACCTGAACGTTTACAAAAAGCACCACACTTCGCAAAGGTATAGGCAATACACATTGCACCTAGTGCCGTTACTACCCATGAAAGAAGTGAAATAGCACCAACCTGTGCCAAACTCGCCGGTAACATAATAATACCGGAACCCATCATATTTACTGCAACGAGAACGGTTAGGCCAACCAATCCCATTTTTTTACTACTGGCATCCGAAGACATTTTAATAACCCTTAATTCAGATAAGACAAATTTTGATTAAAAAGTCGATATAACCAGCCAAGTCCCTGGCATCTGATATATAGGGCAAGAATTGAAATTGGTGATATACCAAAACAACCTGAAGATAAGGTAACTTGGGTATATACAGAAATTACGAAAACGCTCTTATTCAGTGATATTCACATCAACCACAACGTGAATATGTCCATCGGTGAATACCCTGAAACTCCGCAGAATATTCATGAAACCAAAAGGATGGGTTCCACCCTGTTGGTGAGCGCTATTTTTGTCTTTTTTAGATTTTTTTAAACCCCCAAAAATGAAATCATCCGTTGCATAAATCCGGGCGATTTATGCAATCTAAATCTCTATTCAATTTCACAATTCGTTCAAACATGACAAAAAACCACCCCAACAAAATGTGATTCACATCACGCAATTTTTAAAGATCAGTAAGTTACAGATAAAAGCAGCAATAACTCAACCAGATTAACAAGCACAAAACACACAAGGCATACGCACTTATATTGCAATTTTATGCACTGCGAATTTTCCAATTTTGATCTTTGTTATTCGAACACCTCCATTTCACTGCCTAAATATCAACCAGATATGCCAATGAAAAACGGCATGTCTTCCCGATTCCTAAAACGTATCCTGTGTAGTAACTCAACAGCGTGCATAGCGAAGCATCTTTAAAATGCGCATGACGCATGAATGTTTTGCATTTAATTCATTTGCATCATATTGCCTGACTCACTACCCTACGCGCCTTTCTACATGTGAGGATGCTATGTACTCCCAATCTTTGGTCGCACAACTGGTTAGGTGGTTTTTACTGCTGATCACTGTGCTGGTTGTCGTGCATCACTGCACACCCTTGCAGCAGGCATTGAGCGCATACGCCGTTGACGGGGGATGTCACCAGCACAATTCAGGCGGACACACTGCCCCCTCTCACACAAACCCGGCTTCACACACAATTAAGGTAACACCATGAGTATTTTCCGATTCCCACCTCTGGTCTGGCTGGGGATAGGGATATTGATTATCAGCCTAGGGATCAGGCAATCATTCGGCATTTTTATGATGCCAATCAGCGACACATTCCAATCCGGTCGTGAGTTTTTCAGCCTTGCTATTGCCGTGCAGAACCTTCTTTTTGGTGCATTCCAACCTTTCGTTGGCATGGCAGCAGACCGATTTGGCGCGAAACGTGTTGTCGCCCTCGGCGGTGTTGCGTATGCGCTGGGCTTGTACCTGACATCCATCGCCACCGACAGCAGCATTCTCTATCTCTCTATGGGTATGTTGGTCGGTTTTGGCCTTAGTGCCACCAGCTATGTGATTGTGCTGGGTGCTATCGCCAAAGTAGTGCCTGCAGAACACACCGCCAAAGCTTTTGGTCTGACAACGGCCGCCGGTTCGTTTGGTATGTTTGCCGTCATCCCTGGTGCACAAAGCCTGCTGGCAAACTTTGACTGGCAGACCGCCATGCAGGTATTTGCTATGGCAGCGGCGCTTATCGTGGCTTTCTCTGCATTTGTTAACACAGCAAACAAACACGCCGGGGTTGCCGCAGCATCGAATGACAACCAGACGCTGCGCGAGGCACTGGCAGAAGCATTCCGTCATCCTGGCTACTGGCTGATCCACGCGGGCTTTTTTGTCTGTGGTTTCCAGGTCATGTTCATTGCCACTCACTTGCCAAGCTATATCGCCGACAAAGGGTTACCCGGTAACACTGCTGCCATGGCGCTGGCTTACGTCGGTATCTTCAATATTTTCGGCTCTTACTTCTGGGGGCTGATGGGAGACCGTTTTAACAAGCGCTATGTAATGACGTCGCTCTACACCATGCGTGCAATCGTGTTGGCGCTTTTTGTTACTGTGCCACTGAGCACCCAAAGTGCGACTGTCTTCGGTGCTGCTATCGGTTTTTGCTGGCTCGGCACCGTACCTTTGACTTCTGGACTGGTACGCCAGATCTTCGGGGCAAGATACATGTCGACCCTCTACGGACTGGTCTTTTTTACCCACCAGATAGGCAGTTTCCTTGGTGCCTGGGTCGGTGGGCGCGTGTTCGACCACTACGGCTCATACACACCTATTTGGTGGACGACAGTGATTCTTGCCATCGTCGCGGCATTGCTTCACTTGCCAATCAATGACAAGCCAGTAACCCGTCCTGTCATCCAACCCGCATAACAAATGGGGCAACTGAGAGAAAAAGATCTCGGTTGCCCGCTTTATCCTTTTGGTTGCAAAACAAATTTAACACACAAGAGACTGCTCAAACTTTCACCATCCGGTATTCTGTATTTTTGCAAACCAGTGCTAGGGTACAAATAAAGGACGTCGACAATTGTCTCCGGAGTGATGGTTATGGGAAAACTGACGACACGTGTGACAGACACCACCAAAGGACTCCCGGCCAGTGGTGTAAAAATTGCGCTATATCGTATCGGCGAAGATGGACTGGAGCCGTTGCACAGCACCGTCAGCAACATCCACGGCACGACTGACCGCGCCCTGTTGGAAGGTGCCAATTTTACCTCCGGCCAATACCAACTGGTGTTTTCCACCATGGCCTACTTTGTTAGATCCAACACGCCCCTTGCGCCAATCCCTTTCCTTGACGACATTGTTATCCGCTTCGGTGTCGCAGACCATTCGCAGGATTTCCACCTTCCCCTGATGATTTCCCCTTACGGCTATTCTATCTACCGGGAATAAGTATCAACCCGAGATGAGCCGACTGGTTGTTTGTGAGCAATGCGTTTTACTCGCTATTGGAAACGCGATTCTATCGATTCGGTGAAAACTTTCTGCGCCCCTTCCACATTGAGCGTTTTAGCCTCGTCCAATAACGCCAATGCTTTATCAATGTTCCCATCGTCCACCGCCGTTTTTATCGCTTTGTAGTAATAGTCGCGGGTAGTCTGTTGTGGCGTTAACGTCGATACCTTCTTCTGTTTTGTTACTGCGGTTTGTTCGCTTGAAAGCACAGGTAATGGTGCTGGCGTTGCCTGCGTATTCGAAAACCAACCACTTTTTGGCGGACGGACAGAAACACTCAACTCTCCTGTCAGACTGTGAGGGATCTGGATATCTTTTACTTCTGGCAGATAGTTTCCGCGCGCTTCGGCATCCAGTCTGGCAGGATGGATAACGGGCGTCACTCCATCCATTTGAGATTTGTCTGTAAACACCAACAACGTTAGCGTCTTGGTATCTGCGGTAGGAAAAACCAGCTTTTCCGCTACCAATCTGTTGCCTTCCGCCAGTCTGGGTTTCACATAGCGGAACGCTTGTGTAGGAAATTCAACCATGGTTTCGCCATTTTGGTTCACCACCCTAGCCTGTGGCAGGAAAACGGTATCTTTGATCTGGCTGACAATTTCAACCGAGATACCAGCGGGGATCACTGGCAGTTCAAATGCGGCAACCGGGCTATCAATACCGTCGAAAAGCAGCGACTGGGTGTTCTCTTCTATTTTTGTCAGCAGTGTTTGCGGGATTGCCAGCTTTATCGTTTTCAGGGCATCCGGTGACGTGGCCTGACTGCCCTCTGGCAACCGGGTGATCGGTGTTTGGATACTTGAACAGCCAGATATCAGGATAGCGGCCAAGAGAAGCCCTTTTGTGTATTGCATCATGATCGTAATCCTTAAAAAAAAATGCCGACATAGTCGGCAAAATTTGGCAATGCTTGTTGATTAACAGAGTTTCATTGGAACCAAAGTTAAATTAGAACCAAACCTCCAGTTGAATACCGGCGACGAAATCAGAGTCTCCTTTCGCGCCAAAAGTAGTACCTTCTTCATCAGTGATGTAACTGCCGTATACACGAATTTCAGGACGTGCCCAGAAGCTGTTACCCATGGCCCAGCCTTGTGCCAGGGTAAACTTGTGACCACCCTGATCGTCTACACCATCCTGTTCTCTCGAGAAGTAACCCGCTTCCATGATGGTGCGCATAGAGTCATTCCACTTGTACATCGGGCGAACAACCACTGTGTACATATTCGAATCACTCATTCCGTTGTTTAAATCTGAACCGTGGTGATAAGAGAGTTGGTGACCGACTTCCCATGCGTCCCCCAAACTGATCACACCCCAGTTGATGATTCGATAACCACTAGCATCATTGTTCGCATCGAGACCCCGTGGGTACCAGGCACCGGAACCAAACCCGGCCAATTGGTCACCATAACCGCCCGTACCGTACTGCAAGACAGTCTGGTTGAAACCGATATCAAGATTCTGGTGAACAATTGCAGTCAGGAAAACGCCGTCATCAGCCACTTCATCCTTTTCATCTTTTTCGGTTGAGAAGTTATACGCAGCCACCAGCTCTAGGTTCGCATCTTCCCACAGACCGATATTCGCCAGACGGGCGTCGAAAATGTAACCACTGGCATTATCGTTTTCTCCATCCTGTACCAGTGCCAGTGACAATTTCTGCTCACCAATCGAGACGTTCTCGATACCACCACCGGTGCCCGAATTATTCAGGAAGTAAAAATCCGTGATATGAACATCTTTACGTTGGTAGTAGCGCTTACCGGCCCACAAAACTGCATCGGGATCTGAGGCAAACAGACCTTTTGCTTTTACGTAAAACTGTGCAACATTGATTGCGTTATCGCTTTCCCAGCCAACCTGACCTTCATCGCCTTTGGCTAGCATGGCTTCCAGATCCCAGGCTTGTGCGCCGGTTTGCAGTTGTTCGGCAAACCCGAACTCATAATAGTTGTCGTTTTCGTTGCCCAAACGACCCACGCCTTGCTTCATAAAGGATACGTCGCCGTCACCGTTGCCGCTGATACCCGTACCTGCCCTTGCATACCCGTTAAAGTCGACCGCAAGTGCAGAACCGGCAGAACATGCAGCGAAGACAGCAATAGCGACCAAATTTGTTTTTTTCATACCTTACTCCATAAAGCTACTATCCAAAGCGTTAAATGCCCGTATTCCTATTGAGCTTCTCACGCCTGTGCTTTGCCCTTCTTGTTTGTCCTATAGCCATCGTACCCAGGTCATTTCTTGGTCACTTCATCCATAGAAAAGAAATTAAAGGAGGAATAAAAAGGAGGAGTGGACACTAATTAAGTCGGTATTAGGAAGCACATCACTTTCGCAAGGCGTATTTGGTAATTTAATTTCATTAAACAGCATCAATGTGTCGCCAACTATTTATTTCAGCGCCAACAAACAGAGTGAAAAGAAATAAAATTACATAGGAACAGGCCTGCGCGACAGGCCTTAAACTTGAAGGTTTTAACAAGCTTGGCTCTAATGGCAGAAATACCTATTTACCCATTGAACAGGCAGAAAAATGTTGTACTCAGAACCTTATTTTTCTCCAGGTGCCAACCTGGACCAAAACGGATGTGGTTTTTCTCTGCACGCCCCCTATCAGCATGCTGTTTCATTAGCGATTTTTGGCAATGATGGAAATGTAAAACACATAGAGATGCAGGAAACCCAGATGGGACATTGGTACACCTATGTTCCAGGCATTGAAGCGGGCACTGAATATGCCTTCATGATATCGTACGAAGGCGAGCAATGGTACGTGGCAGACCCCTATGCCAGGGCGGTATCGAAACAGCCCCCTTATCAGCCGCCCTATTCTGCTGACCAAAGTGTGAACTTAGCGCGATGTGTCGTGACCGATTCTAGATTCGACTGGCAAGGCGTTTCCCAACCAAGAATACCTGAAACGGAAACCCTGATTTTCGAGACCCATGTAAAAGGGCTTACCCAACTGAACACTGATGTGCCTGAGAACGAGCGCGGGCGTTATCTTGGTCTGGTTTCCCCGGCCATGCTGGCGTTTTACAAGCGTCAGGGCATTCGCTGTTTACAGTTGCTTCCCATCACCAGTGCCTTGTCAGAGCCTCATTTATTGACGGGTGGAAGGAACAATTATTGGGGCTACAATCCCTTCGTCTTCACCGCACCCAATCCCAGATATGCGGAAAAAGATGCCGTCACAGAGCTGAAAACCGCCATTCGCGAGCTACATAGAAATGGCATAGAGGTGATTTTAGATGTGGTATTCAACCACACAGCCGAAAGCGGTGAAGGTGGCCCGGTTCTGCATTACAAAGCGCTGGATAAAGCCATGTACCTGCAAGATGACAAGGGGAATTACCTGAACTATACCGGTTGCGGAAACACGCTGGATCTCACTTATCCTGCTGCACTTAAAACCGTGATGGACACACTTCGGATGTGGGTTACCGACTACCAGGTAGACGGGTTCCGGTTTGATCTCGCCGTGACATTGGGGCGCAATGGTCAAAGCTTTAGCCCCCGGTCAGCGTTTTTTCAGGCAGTCGCACAAGATCCGGTTTTGCGCAGCGTGAAGCTTATCGCAGAGCCCTGGGATATTGGCCCCAACGGTTATCAGCTTGGCAATTTCCCAACTAACTGGCATGAGTGCAATGACAAAATTCGTGATACCACGCGAAGCCTTTGGCGTGGTGATGAGGGTATGCTCCGCCGGTTTACCAAGCGCCTGATGGGCTCGCGCGAACTGTTCAGTGGTGCTCACTGGCCAAGCCATCTTTCCGTCAACTACGTCACTTACCACGACGGGTTTACGCTGGAAGACTTAGTCAGTTATGAGCAAAGGCACAATCATGCCAATGGCGAAAATAACCGCGACGGGCACGGCGACAACCGCTCTGCAAACTATGGTGTTGAAGGTGCGACAGATGATCCCGCCATTGTGGCTAAACGCGAACGCCAGAAACGCAACATGGTCGCGAGTATTCTCTTTTCATTTGGTATGCCTCACCTGCTCACCGCGGACATGCTTTCCCACTCCCAGCAAGGCAACAACAATGCGTATTGTCAGGACAACGAAATCAGCTGGCTGGATTGGACATCTTCCGACAGAAAACTGGCTTTTGCAGACTGGGTCAGCGAGATGATTAGTCGACGACAAGAAATCATGCCAGCCTTCATCCGTGCCTACAGTGGACGCCACCGTCATGAAAACCATGCCCTTTGGACACATCCTAATGGTACTCCCATTGAGTTGGTGGCTTGGCATTCCATTCGGCAGCTCCGCCTTCAGCTCACTATAGGGAAACACAGCGAACACAAAGGTACCTCTTTGATTTACTGCTTGAATGTGAGTGAGGAAACCTGCGAATTTTCACTGCCGGAGTCCAGCAGTTGGCAGTGTATATGCGATACCTCCATGCCCGCGCCAGAGACCGAAACCACAGGCGAAAGTACGGTTTTGCAACCTTACACCCTGAAAATATTTACCTGCCGTTGAATCAAGCATCTGATGCAAACAAAAAGGGCAGCTCATGAGCTGCCCTCTGTTTTTCGTTTTCGGAAAGCTATCCTTTTACACCGCCGGCGGTTAAGCCCCCCACCAACCAACGTTGCGCCAACAGGAAAACCGCAGTAATGGGAACAGCAGAGAGTACTGCTGCTGCCGCAAAGTCACCCCATAGGTAATTTTGAGGGTAAAGATATTGCTGCATACCCACTGCCAGAGTATAGGAATCAACATCAGAAAGGAGGATCGACGCCACTGGCACTTCCCCTACAGCCATAATAAAAGACAGGATAAACACCACTGCCAGAATCGGCACGGACAACGGCAGCAAGACTAACCGGAACGCCTGCCATGGCGTGGCGCCATCCAACGCAGCTGCCTCTTCCAGCGAGCCATCGATGCTCTCAAAGTAGCCTTTTATCGTCCAAACATGCAGGGCAATCCCACCAAGATACGCGAAGATCAGACCACCGTGGGTGTTCAGTCCCAGAAACGGAATGTACTGACCCAGCTTGTCGAACAAAGCATAAATTGCAACCAGCGCCAACACGGCAGGGAACATCTGAAAGATCATCATGGCCTTCAGAATTGGCTCTTTGCCTTTGAATCTCAAACGGGCGAATGCATAGGCTGATGTGGTGGACAGCGCCACAATGAAAACAGAGGAGACACCCGCGACCTTGATTGAGTTCCAAAGCCAGAGCAACACGGGAAACGGCGGAGGTGTCACTGAGCCATCTGCATTTGTCACCGTAAATCCCAAAGCAAGCTTCCAATGTTCGAGGGAGGGATTTTTCGGGATAAGGCTTCCCGTTGCAAAGTTCCCTTCACGAAAGGAAATCGCAACAATCATCAATAGAGGAAACAGAATCATTGCCAGAAAAAGCCACATGCCAATGTGAGTCGCCCACACGCGATACTTCAACGATTTTCCTTGTACCATTGCCATAGTATCTCTCCTTTACCGTGCCGCTTTTTGGGTAAGACGTAGGTTCAGCAATGCCAGTGCACCCACCAACAGGAAGATAAGTGTCGCTATCGCACTCGCCAGACCAAAGTCCTGACCGCCACTTCCCTCGAATGCAATCCGGTAGGTATAACTCACCAGAAGGTCTGTATAACCGGCGGGCTCTGACGTTCCGATCCGGCTTGGCCCCCCCTCAGTCAGCAGCATGATCATGACAAAGTTATTGAAATTAAAAGCAAATGCTGCAATCAATAACGGTGTAAGGGGTTTAATCATCATGGGTAAAGTGATTAACCGGAAATTATCGATAAAGCTGGCACCATCAATCGCAGAGGCTTCATATAAGTCATCCGGGATGGCTTTTAACAACCCCATACAAAGAATCATCATGTAAGGAAAGCCGAGCCAGGTATTCACAATTAACACCATTGTTCTGGCTAAAAAGGGGTCGGAAAACCAACTTGGGCTAATGCCAAATAAGGCCTCCAATACCATGTTGATTTCACCAAAGCTTTGGTTAAATAAACCACGAAAGATCAGGATGGAAATAAATGCAGGCACAGCGTATGGAAGAATCAAAAGCAATCGATAAACTGAGCGGCCCTTTAATTCTTCCCATTGAACAACACTGGCTAGAATCAGCCCAATAAACAGTGTAAACACCACAGTGAGAACAGAGAAGATCACTGTCCAAATAAAGATATCAATAAATGGTTCTTTAATTCCCTCATCTTCCCAAACACGCTCGAAATTATCTGAACCGATATTAACAATAAAACCGGGAGAAACCGTATCGCCAGTAAACTCGCCTTGCGCGTTAACGGGTTGGTAAAAACCTACTTGATAGTTTGGTTTCAAAATCTCGCCGTTGCTGTTGTTGATAAGGGTCTCACCATCAGCATCCAGCGTATAAAGCGGCTCTACCGCGGCCATTCGGCGTAAACCACTCATGCGAACGGCTTCACCGTCAGGAATCATCAGTGATAATGCACTTATCTTGTCCCGCAACTGAATAACCTGCTTGATAGTGAACTTCTCACCGGTTATCGATTCGGCCACCTCAAGATCCAATGCACTGGCACGCAGCGACTTCAGGTCAACCGGCGCGGTCATATATTGGCCTTCTGGCGTTTCGACAACAAGGCGCTGCCCTTCCTCTGTCTGGTAGACACTGAATGGGTAGTTTTCACCGCTCTGGAAAGTACGCGCCATCAGCACAGATTGTGCGCGCTCAAAGGAAAGTTGGTTTTTACCACTGTAGTTGGTAAACGAGAGTCCAACGGTGTATGCCAAAGGAAATAAAATAAAGAGGATCATCCCCGCGATACCTGGGTAGATATAGCGGTGGGCATACATCGATTTTTTGCCGAAGGTGAATAGCGCGAGCGCGGTCAGAACAACGGTAAGCAAGGCAAAGGCTGTCTCGCCGCGGGCGTACATAACGATGGTCGCATAGCCATTCACGATGCCAACGAGTCCCAGCACCAGCCACTTAAAATAAGATGTCGTTAAAGTAGGTTGAATGCGTTGCCGTGGTTGTGATGGATGCATGCTGATTGTCTTTCGAACTGACTGCATAGGGATACTGTCCATGTTTTGGAGGGGAAGTCAGGGAGGCGAGCGCCTCCCTGTCGTTTTCACGTTATTTGGTCATTTGACCTTCAGCGTCTGCCAAGGCATCGGAAACAGACTGCCGGCTATCCATCACATTCACGATTGCGCTTTTGGCAGCAGACCAGAAGGCGTTCATCTCTGGAATGTTGGGCATCACTTCACCATTACGCGCATTTGTCATCGTTGCAGCGATGCGGTCATCTTGTTCCAGTTTTTCCTGATAGGAATTCAGGGCGACCGCCCCCAACGGCTTGTCAGCGTTGACCGTCGCCAGGCCTTCATCGGTCAACAGATAGTTTTCGAGAAACTCAACCGCCAGATCTTTATTGGGTGACGCTGTGCTAATGCCGGCACTCAACACGCCTACAAAAGGCTTTGATGACTGCCCTTGGAACGAAGGTAGTTTTGCCACGCCATAGTTGAGCCCGGATTTTTCAATGTTGCTCCAAGACCACGGGCCGTTGATCGTCATGGCTGTTTTACCCTGATTGAATGCAGATTCAGAGACGGAGTAATCCATGTCAGGGGAAATAACGCCCCCCTCCACCAGCTTCTTCATGAAGGTCATTGCATCGTGGACACCTTCATTATTGATGCCTGCGTCTTTCACATCGTAGCCCGTGTCATTTTTCTTGAATGCGTAACCACCATCCGCTGCCATCAACGGCCAAGTGAAGTAGGGTTCCTTGAGGTTCCACATGATGGCCGTGACACCTTGCGGCTCGAGCGTTTTGTTAATTTCAACCACGTCTTTCCAAGTCTGCGGCGGCTCAGGCACCAGATCCTTGTTGTAGATGAGAGAGAGTGATTCAACCGCCACAGGGTAGCCGACGTATTTGCCCTTATACTTGACCGCATCCCAGGCAAAATTAACGATGCCATCCTCTAGCCGCTTTGACGGTTTTACCTCAGCCAACAAACCTGCTTCGGCATAGCCGCCGAAACGGTCGTGAGCCCAAAAAACGATATCCGGGCCATCGCCTGTGGATGCTGTTTGAGGAAACTTATCCTGTAGACCATCCGGGTGTTCGACGGTTACGGGAATCCCCGTCTCTTCTTCAAAGCGTTTCCCGACTTCAGCCAAGCCGTTATAGCCTTTGTCACCGTTGATCCAGATTGTCAGCTGCCCTTCCTCAATCGCAGCATTAGCACCAAATGAGCTAAGCGAGATGAGGGTACCAATGGCAAGTGCGGTCGTATTGAGTTTCATCTTCTCTTTCCTTCTTCCTGAGACGAGTACGATTCCTTTAGAACTAGCCTTATTCCATGGTCAATAGTCGGTCGATCAATGACCAAATTCATCATCCCAACCCCTACGCCCTTGTTAGAAACAGGTGTAAAACGTGATGTATATCACCCGCCAGAACGCAGGGACATCGTGGAAATTGAATTAGAATTCGTGTTTTCAGAGAGTTACCGACAGGCACTGTAAGAAATATTTTTGTCGCGCTCCTGTCACACACAACGACCTACGCCACACCATTCCCCCCTTTATAAATGTGTTTCGGGATGATGTTCTTTACCGCTACAAGCCGCACACTGACTTAAATGGCATTCCCCAAGATGCTCATACGTGTTGTATTCAGGCGGTGAAACTTTCGTCGCCTGGAATATTGGGATGAAACCAAACGGCGAGGAATAGGGATATGGCGAGCGTCACGTTTAAAAATGTTTCAAAAGCATATGGCGATGTAGTGATTTCAAAGAACGTTGACTTAGAAATAAAAGATGGAGAATTCGTCGTTTTTGTTGGCCCTTCAGGCTGCGGGAAGTCAACGTTGCTGCGATGTGTGGCGGGTTTGGAAGAGATCACCGATGGCGACCTTTATATAGATGAGGAACGTATCAACGATGTCGAGCCTTCCAAACGCGGGGTTGGCATGGTTTTCCAGTCGTACGCACTTTACCCACATCTCAACTTGTATGAAAACATGTCATTTGGCATGAAGCTGTCCAAAGCACCCAAGGAAGAGATAGACAAGCGGGTCAACCACGCGGCTGAAATCCTTCAACTCGCCCACCTGCTGGAACGTCAACCTAAAGCACTTTCAGGCGGACAGCGCCAACGCGTTGCCATTGGCCGGACTCTGGTATCCCAACCCAAAGTATTTTTGCTGGACGAACCACTTTCCAACCTTGATGCGGCACTGCGCGTACAAATGCGAGCACAAATCACCAAACTCCAACGCCAGCTCGGTTGCACCATGATTTACGTGACTCACGATCAGGTGGAAGCGATGACCATGGCGGACAAGATTGTTGTCTTAAATGAAGGTAAGGTTGCGCAGGTAGGCAAGCCCCTGGAGCTTTATCACTATCCAAAAAACCGCTTTGTCGCCGGATTCATTGGCTCTCCGAAAATGAACTTCATCAGCGTTTCGATTGAGGATGTGCAAGCTGATCAGGTAAAAGTGAAACTCACAAACGCCAACAGCTTTTGGATTCCGGTTGATGGTTCCACAGTAAAACGCGGTGACCGCATGTCGATAGGCATCCGCCCCGAACACCTTGTTGCGGAAAGTGAAGGCGAAGCCGCCATTGGTGGCACAGCAACGATTGTCGAAAAGCTGGGAAATGAAACTCAGGTATACATACACCTCAAAGGCACGGATGCCGACGTCATTTACCGTCAACTGGATACCTTGGAAATTGAGCCCGGAGAAACTTTCTCTATCGGTATCCCCGCCCACCGGTGCCACTTATTCCATCAAGATGGCAGGGCATGCCAGCGTTTACACCGGGAAAATGGTGTCCAATTCGATGACAACTAAAAAGCACCGGACACTTTGATCAGAAAGACCGCCAACTGGCGGTCTTTTTGTCTTAGGAAACGCTCTGTGGGCTCAATGTTTTTCCATTAATGAAACACGGTTGCGAGTGGCGGCAGCGCTAACGGCTGGCCGCTTGCCTTACCCTTGTCAGATCCCGCATCAGTTGCCCGATTTCTGGCAGGCTGAAAACCGCTTCGATGTTCATGGACAACTTACGTCGCCAGTTGGGGTATTCATCCACCGTACCGGGAATGTTCACAGGCTTATCCATCTCCAGCCAATCCTCCAGCTGAACGCTAAAGAGCGCAGACTGCCCCGAGGCGACATGAAGCTGCAATGAGCGGCTTAAATAACCATCCATTGGTACAAACTGCGCATCTTCACCCACCCCATCCGTCAAAAAGCCGTGCCAACGTACACTGTTAAGCACCCCCTGTTTTTGACGCAGACGTTCATCAAACAGGGGCTTGAGTTGGTCTTCATCAGGGTAAAGTCCCAGTTCGTGCCCCATTTTCAGGTCATCACAGTGCCAGAAGCCTCGCATCGTGGGCATGTCGTGAGTACACAAGGTCGCCATGGATTGCGGGGAATAATGCGCGGGCGATATGTATCCCCCATCCTCAAACGACGTTTCAAAGAAAAACACTTTGTACGACAAAATGCCGGCATCACGCAGCAACGAAACAATTTCCGCAGGCACAGTACCCAAATCTTCACCAATAACTGTGCATTGCGCCCGGTGAGATTCAAGCGCAAGGATGGCCAGAAGATCATTAACCGGATAGTAAAGATACGCCCCTTCACTGGCATTCTTACCTTTCGGGATCAACCAAAGGCGAAGAATTCCCATCACATGGTCAATCCGCAGCGCTCCGCAGTGCTTCATGTTGGCACGAACCAATGCGACGTAATCGTTGTAGCCTGACTGTTGCAACGCATGTGGGTCGAAGGGGGGTAAACCCCAGTTTTGCCCCAGAGGCCCAAGGACATCAGGGGGCGCACCAATACTGGCCTCTTTAACCAGTCGACTATCGTCAGACCAGGTTTCACACCCCGCATCAGAGACACCCACCGCAAGGTCGCGGTATAAACCGAGTACCATGCCCTTCTCCTTCGCAAGATTCTGGGCTTCGTTTATCTGTCCATCCGCGACCCATTGCAGGTACATAAAGAACGCTATGTCATACGGGTTTTGCTCTATAAATGCTTGGGTCGCCACATTCTCATAACGTCTATATTCGTCAGGAAACACCGGCCAACCCCAGACATTTTCCTGCTCGCCACTCAGTTTCCTGTGCAACGCATCAAAAGCGGCTTGTTGGCGAAGGCTTTCCCCACCCTGCTCAACAAATGTAAGAAAATTGGCACCCCGGGGGGTTCGCTTGTTGAGATGGCGAGATTTGAAGTCTTCAAACAGCAAAGGCAGGACAGAGAATTTCAGCGAGGCCACTTTCGTGTAATCAACCCAGTGAGTGTCCCGGGCTTCCTGCAGGCGGCGCTGGAAGTCTGAGCTGCCAACGAGCTGCTGCGCGTCAATATTGAGTGCAAATTCAGGTACGGCGCAGACGTCAATATAAAGCAGGTTTAACCAGCGACGGGAGGATGGGCTATACGGGCTTGCCGCTTCCGGGTTCGACGGAAAAAGTGAATGGACGGGGTTTAGCCCCACGAAACCAGCGCCACGCGAGGCCAGCTCACAAATCAGTTCTTTCAGATCCCCAAAATCGCCGATGCCCCAATTGTGCTGACTTCGCAAAGTGTAAAGCTGGATGCTAGGCCCCCAAAGTTTACTATTCTGGTCAAGCTCAGGTTGCACGTAGCAGCGGTTGGGAGCGATGATAAGTGTCATCACATACGGTGTTTTGCGACGTTTTCTTTGTAACGTCAGCTGGTGATACCCCCAGGGTAATTCCAGTGGTAACCGAAACACTAACGCACCGCCGTCACTTCTCATGTCACTGACGATGTGGGACAGCAGTTGCCCTTCGAATCTATCCCCTTGTTCTGTATCAACCTGCCAGCTGAACTCACTCTCTCGTGCAGAGACCCCAAGGTGAAGAGCAATATCCAGCGACTCTCCATCACGAATAACAGTGACGGGTGGCATTACACTTTTTTTGTGTTTCTTTTTGGCTGAGGCTAGCAGTGACTGCTCATTTCGCACGTCGTAGCCAAGGGCGGCAAGCAACTGATACAAAGAAGCATCCGATACCTGGGTTTCTGTCCCCCACGCGCTGACATAACTTTCCGCTAGGTTGGCCATTTCTGTGACGCATTTCAGTGCAGATTCATGTTCCATTGATATCTCCGGGGATTTATCCCTTCTAATTTCTGGAAACGGCATCAAAACTTCCTTTGCCGACGCCAACCCTCGCCTTTGTGGTTAGGCTGGGAAGCCAGCGAACCCAAGTAACTTTTAAAAGTGCCCATAAAATCATCTTGCCGGATATTTATCCATCTCACATCCTCCCTTACCACAAATGCAAAAGGAGGAGGGGTAAAGGCGTAGTGATGAAAGCCACGCGGGCAGGCTCTGCTCGACTTTTGTCGCGCTCAACCTTGTTCAGTAGAACTTCTGCCCAGTTGGCCGCCTACTCAACCCGTCCCCTATCACTTTTGTCCCTGTTGGTACCCAAAAAAACGGCTCTCCTACAATCTTCTTGTACACCCAACCGTCAGACTGAGACACTTTCATGCATTTTAAGTGATCAACTTCACGTTTATGGGGCGTAGACTCATCAAGTTATAAATAACACATCTAGATTAAATCCAAACTATTTTCACCCTGAATGCATCACAACAACAAAACAGGAAAGCACCGCCGCCAACCCAGCAGTCATAGAGGATTAAGCCTATGTGGATTCCGTCTAAACTTACGCGACCAGGTCGCTTGCATAACGCCATTGCCCGCCCACGCGTACTGGAACTCCTGGAACAAGCAAACCAGTACAAGCTGGTTTTGTTCAGATCACCCGCTGGATATGGAAAAACCACCATGACAGCGCAGTGGTTATCTGAACAGACCAATGTGGGCTGGTTCAGCCTCGATGACAGTGACAATGACAGTTTCCGCTTTATCAATTACCTGGTTCAGGCGATAAACAATGCGACCAATGAGTCCTGCCCAAACACCATAACCTTGGCTGAAAAAAGCCAGTTCTCAACGTTGCGTACCCTGTTAAGTGACCTTTTTGCTGAAATCGCAACCTTTGATGAACCCTGCTATCTGGTGTTGGACGACTACCAGTTAATTACCAACGACGAATTGCACGAAGCAATGCGCTTTTTCATCAAACACATGCCGGACAATATGACGCTTGTGGTGACGTCGCGCTCCAACCCCCTGCTGGGCACAGCCAACCTGCGTGTCCGCGATCAAATGTTGGAAATTGGCAATGAATTGCTGGCATTTGACGATGAAGAAACCACCCGCTTTTTCAACCAACGGCTTGAAGGCGGTGTCGATGACAACACAGCGTCGGCGTTGCGAACCTATGTAGAAGGCTGGCCCTCGGCGCTCCAGCTTTTCGCGATTCAGGCACAGCAAAATAAACGTACACTGGCTCAAAGCGCCCAGTCCTGGGCTGATTTCAACCACGCCCATTTGTGGGACTATCTGATCGAAGAAGTTTTTGACCTGTTAGACAGCGAGACCCGACAGTTTCTGATGCAAGTGTCCGTATTGGAAATGTTCAACGACGAGTTGGTCTACGCACTGACAAACCGGGGAGATGCGCTGGCGATGATCGAAGCGCTCAACCACTATGGCCTGTTTATCCATCCCCTCGAAGGCGACAATAACTGGTTCCGCTTCCACCACCTGTTTAGCGAGTTTCTCGCCCATCAGCGCCAGGCAAGAATTCCTCATCAGCAGCAAGAACTGAATAGTCAGGCTGCACACGCATGGCTGAAACTCCATACGCCGCACCAAGCGCTGCGCCATGCAGCCAAAGCCGAAGATGACATACTGATTGCTGATATTCTCAATCAATTCGGTTGGCGCATGTTCAACCGTGGAGAGCTCTCCACGCTGGAGGCGGCTATTGAGCAGTTGGATGAAGATATCCGATATAACTACCCTAAACTCAGCCTTCTCCAAGCCTGGCTGGCACAGAGCCAGCACCGTTTTGAAGAGGTGGGAGATTTACTCGCCAAAGCGGCCAAAGCCCATCAGTCGCGCAATATTGAGTTGGATATTGATTATCAAGGCAGTACCAACGCGTTACTCGCTCAAGTCGCGATAAACAGGAATGACCCTGAACAGGCGATGGCACTGGCGGAGCTCGCATTGAGCCAAATGGAGAGTGCGAATTACCGCGGACGTATTGTGGCAACGTCGGTGGTGGGGGAAGTGAACCATGTTCTCGGTAAGCTGGATCGCGCGCTTCCAATGATGCAGCAAACAGAAAAACTTGCCCGCCAGCATCAGGTCTATCATCACGCGCTTTGGGCCATCATCCAGCAATGTGAAATCCTGATCGCCAAAGGGTATGTTCAGGCAGCCTTTGAAACGCTCGACTGTGCTGACAAGCTTATTGAAGACCAACGCCTGCACCAGGTGCCTTTGCATGAGTTCGCCCTTCGTCTTCGCGCCCAGATCTTGTGGTGCTGGAACCGTCTTGATGAAGCAGAAGCTCTGGCACAAAAAGGGTTGGTGGTGTTAGAGAACCAGCCCCCCAGCAAGCACCTGCACAGTTATTCTATGCTGGCGAGAGTCGCTGTTGGACGGGGCGAGCTGGACAGGGCTTCAAAGTACGTGGAAAAAATCGAACACCTACTGCGGGAATCGGTTTACCACGTGGATTGGACAGCAAATGCGTCGTTTTCACTTCTGCTCTACTGGCAAGCCAAAAACAACAACACCGCCATTGCAGATTGGCTGCGCACCGCTGCCCGCCCCAAAAAAGCATGTAGTCATTTTACCCAGCTTCAATGGCGGAATATCGCCCGTGCCAATTTGGCATTGGGACGATTTGAAGAGGCGAGAAAAACCCTCAGCTTTCTGCAGGAAGAGGCAAAAGAATATCAACTGGTGACAGACCAAAACCGCAACCTTATCGTTGAAGCCGTTTTGGCAAAACATGATCAGGATACTGCACTCGCCAAAACGCTGTTGCATGATGCACTCATTTTGACAAACCAGACCGGGATGATTGCAAACTTCCTTATTGATGGTGAACTTCTGTCTCCCACCCTTCAGGACTTACTGCACCAACGGGCACTCGGTACACTTGAACGCCATCGTGCACAGCAGATGCTTAAAGTGATCACAAGCAATGAGCGAAGCCGATCTGTCCACTTCGATGAAGAGTTTGTTAGCAAACTCGTCAGCGACCCCAACGTACCTGAACTGGTTCGCAACAGTGCCCTCACACAGCGTGAGTGGCAGGTGCTGGGCTTGATCTACTCTGGATTCAGCAACGAGCAAATCGCTCAAGAGCTGGACATAGCTGGCACCACTATCAAAACCCACATCCGCAACCTTTACCAGAAACTTGATATTACCAACCGGAAAGAGGCGATTGTGACCGCAGAAAGCATCATTCAAATTGCCAACCGTTGAACAAGGCCTGATATGTGGCGCAATAAAAAACGGCTCGTAATGAGCCGTTTCTATCTTGAAGCACTTGGCAAACTACTCACTGAGTACGGGGTAGCCTTCGGTGTATACCCAGTCAGTCTCTTTCGCCGGCACATGGCAGCCAAGGCAATCATTTTTGTAGTTTGACGATGCATTCTGGGATTTGTCTTTTGGCATAAATAACGCCCATCCCCATCCATCTCCCCACACATCATTCCCTGAAAAACGGTTTTCCGTATCTTTGATCATGACAAACCATTGCTTCAATTCGCCGGTTTCATGACTCACCCCTTGACCCGTGGTGAAGTCGCCAGTATTCGCTGCACGCAATTCCTTCACGATAGTAGCACCATCAGGAAACTTGCCGGTTTTCCGGTAGGCTTCCACAGTGGATTTTTCAGTATAAACGTCATGAAAACCGCTGGCACCGCCTTCCGGTACAAACCACGAGCCGAGGTGAACCATCTCAGTACGGAAATCTTCAGGGAATGAGATAACACCCTTATCATCCACGTACTCAGAAAATGAATCACCCGCTGACGCAGCAGGGCTCAATAAAAACAGCGCTGCGGTCACCATAAAAGCGTTCCTTTTCACATTATTACTCCTGTTTTCTATTTACTTAGTTGCGAATCAAAACCGCCAGATGCCTCTTCACCCTTTGCTTTGCCATAGCGCAGCACTGGGTAATATTGGGTAAATACAAAGTCGTCGGCTGCAGTGGCTTGATGACAGGTATTACAGGCCGCATCCGGGAAAGGTTTGGCTGTTACCCTTGGCTATTACTTCCAAATTCTCACCTCAGTGACATTGGGATCGCCCGAGTTTTGGGCGCGCTCAATGAGTCTAAGCTAGAGTTAGCGCTGCTGATGTTGTTCAGGGAATCAAATCTGTGCCTCAAGGAATCAAAGCCCAGGAAACACTCAAGTTTCTCTCCGATGTTTTTGAAACAATGCGATTTAAGGGGACGATATTTTTCAGCTCAGAACTGAGTGCGCCTTGGGGAGTCTCGCTAAAACAAAGGGACTTTCCGCGCTTCCATATCGCCATGCGGGGTGATTGTTACCTCGGTGTTCAGGGGCATTCACCGCAACAGATTTCTGAGATGGACATTTTCATCCTGCCGAACGGTGCTTCCCACTGGATTGCCGATCAAACAGGTAGTAAGAAATACGCCAGCGAGGAAGTGATTGAAGCCTGCGAGCTATCTGCCCCAATGTTCCAACACGGCGAAACCACACACGAGCTGATGTGTGGATTGGTGACGTTCGAACAAGGCTTGAGCCACCCTATCCTCCAGGCTTTGCCGCCTGTGATCACCCTGAAACACATTGCGGAAGACAGCACGCCATGGCGCTTGATCACCCTTATCCATGAATACATCAAACTCGGCGGGATCCAGCGAAATCCCATCGTAGATAAACTGGCGGAGGCACTGTTTTTAACGCTTCTTTGCCAGTTCCTAAACGAAAATCATGAAAAGTACAGCTTCATCCGTGCCGTCCACCACAGGCAGCTTCGCCAGGCGCTTGAGTTAATCCACCACGAACCCGGAAAAGACTGGACGCTTGAAGAGCTGGGAAAGCAAATCGGCATGTCTAAAGCCACACTTGTGCGCCACTTTCAGGAAGCGTTGGGGGTAGCGCCTATCAGTTACCTTAACCACTGGCGACGGCTGAAAGCCTATAACGCCCTGCGCTATGGTGAAGACTCCGTGGAGCAGATTGCCCTGTCGCTGGGGTTTGTTTCCGGCCGCACCTTGAGCCGCGCACTGGTGAGGGAATTCGGTCTGACGCCAGCAGAAATACGCCAACTGAGCCAAAATTGAAAAGGGAGCCATTCGGCTCCCTCTGGGTGAATCAGATGCAAAGGTTCTTACCTTGCTGCTATACCATCTCTAGTCATTTTTATTCTCACCCACAAACGCAATCACGACCGAATCGTCGCCCAAAATGCGGGAAAAGACATAAGCCTCTGGCTGGGGGATGACTGCGTGTTTTCCAGCGCCAATAGCGGGATGTTGTTTTCTGAAGTTCCCGACTTTCTGCCAATGGGTCAACAAGGCGTTCCGCTCCTCATCAAGCTTCCAGAGCATGTCTGATCGCGTTCCCTGATGGAAGTCATCCGCATACGGACCATTTTCACGACCAACTTCATCTCCGTAATAAATCTGGATAGCCCCTGGAGACAACAGCAAAGCGCTCGCCGCATTTCTTTGCGCATTCACATTGTTAAATCGTCCAAAAAACAATTCGGTATCGTGGGAAGACATATAGCTGACAGGCAGAAAGTCTGCCGCTTCACTCATTGCTTCCGAATAACGCTGGTAAGTATCTGCGATTTGGCTAAAGCAAGCGGCAGCGCGATCCATCCTTTTCTGCATGTCGAAGTTAATCAATGCATCAAAGCCATCATCAAAGTACGGGCTGCGATAAGCGCCATGCCCCCAGACTTCGCCCATCATCCAAAACGGTAAGCCACTCTCCCCGTTTGCCTCACGCCACGCTTCCAGACTTTGCGTCGCCGCTGCTTTAAGACGCTTCCACACCTCGCCTTCCACATGCTTCACCGTGTCAACGCGATAGCCATCAATGCCAAAGCGTTTTACCCAATCTGTTTGCCACTCAATCAGGTAATCCGACACGGTGAAGCCTTCTTTCGGCTCCACTCGGGTGCCGGGGTTGTTTAACAACCATTGCGGGGGTACAACTGCGTGACTGGATTCAGTCTTAAAGTCCGGCAATCCCGCCAGTGACATTCTGATGTCACTGCTTCCCGGCTTGGCATAGCCGGGCAGTCCTGTTCTGACCCAATCGGCTCCCCACCAGTACTTCCAGTCTGAACTCGAGTAATCAATGTTCCTATGATAATGGTGCCAGTTCTGACCTTGCTGAGGTTGCCAATCTCCCCATTTCTTTGGCATCTCTGCGCTTTCTCTGAGTACCGATAACTTGTCTGACTGCAAATCTGCCAGCGTGGAATAGCCTGAGTGATTAATCACTACATCCAGCAGGATTTTAATCCCCCGCTTGTGTGCCCCATCAACCAGCGTTTTTAGATCGTCATCCTTTCCAAATGCCTCGTCGATTTTAGTGAAGTCACGTGTCCAGTAGCCATGATATCCATAAAACGGAAATGAACCGCTTTCGCCACCACCAACAAAGCCGTGTATCTGTTCAACAATGGGAGAAAGCCAAATGACATCCACACCAAGTTCTTTGATGTAGTCCAGCTTCTCCGCGACACCCCGTAAATCGCCGCCGTGGAAAGTGCCAATCTCTTCATTTCCATCTTTCCTGCGCCCGTAAGCGCTGTCGTTGGAGGGATCCCCGTTGTTAAACCGGTCGACCATGATGAAGTAGATACTGGCGTTTCGGTAATCGAAAACTGCTACGTTTTCGGGCAGTTTTGCCTTCTCAAGCAATAACAAACCACCAGCGAGTGGCGAAGGCGTAAGGGTGACAGAGTGGTTCTCTACAATTGCAGTTTCACCACTGTAGGCATCTCGCACCAACGTTCCTTCAGCAAAAGCATTGCCGACCTGAATAGTCACCGTTCCACCGTTATAAACCTCGCAAGTGACATTGGGCAGTTTGCGTTTAAAGGTGGTGGTCGTCGCTTTGGGTGCCCGCTTAATCATTAACGTTTTGGCGACCGGGTCAAAAGTAAACGCATAATCCCCGGTGAAACGAATGTTCAGCGGCAACTTATTAGGCTCTGCGCAACTCAATGCCAGTGGTTGGCTGAAACGGACTTTCTGCTCCTTGGGCACAGCACAGTCGCCTTTCTCAAGGCCAGTCACGGTTAGGATGTAGCTGTTTTTCACCAGTGGGATGACCAATGGTGTTTCAGCATTTAAGGGAAAGTCACGACTGTTGGTGGTGGTTGCAACTGTCAGGGTTGGCGATGCTGCTGCGATTGAGGAAAACAACAGCAATGACGCAGAGATGGCATTGAGCTTCATATTGGAGTCCCTTCGTTAACATACGCACATACTATTGCGGGGAACTGTCAGGCACATCCTCCTTTACCCTACGCCCCATAAGCATGTATCTCTGAACCCTCATGACTCTGTCTGACTTCAAACTGAAAAGGGAGCCATTCGGCTCCCTTCGGTCAGTGCTTCAGTTTTGCGGTTAATTACGGTCTTTATCAAAGTCACCGTGGAAGTGGCCGTGATCAGACACTTCACGCGCAGCGGCTTTGATTTTCTCGCCAATACGGTGTTGATTGCGCTTGTTGTCTGTCGCCAGGGAACGCAGCATCAATTTGGCATCTTTCGCTTTGCTTTCCTGCTCTTCCGCATAGAGATCTTCACTCATCGCGTAGTAAGTGGCGACATAAGCCAGCGCCTGTGCATTGGTGGTCATGGCACCGAAGTTGACGTTATTCAGATCGTCACACGACTGGTGATAACACTTGTCATAGGCGACATCTACTTCACCGCCAAACTGATCGGCCTCCTCCGCCGACTTCACGCGCTCGGCACCCGTGAACAAACCACCGAAGGCAATACCCCAGTCAGCAAAGCCAGAGTAGTCAGAGCGTTTTGACAATGCCTGCGGTACTGTCGCCTCATCTTTGTCGGTGAAGAATTCAACGAACATCCCTTCGATGTGGCCTGTGCCTTCAGGTGGCTCAAAGTCACCTGGGTAGGCGTTGTCAGGGCTGTCTTTGGTATCGGAAAGGTCACCATCCATCACGCCGAAGATATAGTTTGGCGAGCCGATCATGTCGAAGTTCAGGTACATTTTCACCGGGTTGATTTCAAGATAACGGGCTTCGACCATGTCCCACTGTTCATCAGTGAGATCATTGGGATCCGTCACACCCAGCTCGTCCATGATTTGTGCCTGAGCATCGTCATAGTATGCGGAGAAAACTTCGTTGGTGTAGTAGTCAGAGCCTACCAGACCCGCTTCCTCGGCCGCCCACCACGCGAAGCGGACTTTGTTTTTCTGTTTAACCGGCAGGGTTTTCATTTTCTTGTTCAGGCGGATAGCGTACTCAAGGATACCTGCGCTACCTGAGCCGTTATCATTGATACCTGGCCCTGCTGCAACCGAGTCGAGGTGCGCCCCCAGCATGACAATCTGATCCGGATCGCCCCCTTTGGTTTCTGCCAACAGGTTCTGAGTCACTACCACTTCGTCTTTCACATCGACATTCAGTGCCGCAGAAAGCATTTCTGCTTGTAGCGTGTCATACCATTCCTTACCCAGATCGTAGCGGGCACCAAACGCTGGAATGCTGGCTTGTGTATCACTGCCCAACGTGCCGTTGATGACCCCTTTGCGTCCTTCACTGTTGCCCTGGTTAAACACAATCACGCCGACGGCACCTGCTGCCTCCGCATTGACTACTTTGCTATCAAAGGTACAGCCGCCCCGCTGGATCACGGCAATTTTTCCGGAAACATCAACACCGTCAAAGTCCGATGCTTCACAGCCATCGGTATCATCATAATCCGCTGAGTCGAAATCAAAATCGGGTGTTACAAAGGCGATTTCAGCGTTGATGTCACCGTCTGAGCTGCCCGAATAGGACATGGTGGCGTAATCGGCTGGGATATCATCAGTGGCATCATGTTGGTGAACCAGAGTTACGCCACCAACAGACAGCGCGGTGCCTTCAAGCTCAACCCAGCTTCTGAAATCGAAAGGTTGAAGGGTAACCTCAAACCCGTTGCGCTCCAGCGTTTGTTTGATGTAATCCGCAGAGTTGGCATAGCCATCGCTGCCTGCAACACGGGTGGTGGCATTGCCATCTTCCGTCGGGACTGCCGCCACTTCCAGCGCTTCAAGATGGTCAACCAAGCGCTTCTCTTTAATCGCCTTACTGACTTTGTTCGCAACCCACCGCGGGTCTTCACAGCCTGCAAAGCCAGTAAGCAATGCAGCACTCATGGCCACAAGAATTACTTTCTTTGCACTAACGTTGGATATTTTCATAGTTGTCGTCCTTCTTATTTGACCCATTCAGTCAAACACCGACAACTTTATTCTGCCACTTTTGGTAAGTATTTATTTTTGATTACACCACTGAGCGTCACAGTTTTAAATAAAGCAGATACATGACATTTAATAGAATTAAATGGTTCATTAAAGAGACAATCACTCAGCCACAAATTACACATGTAAAAAATACTGCCAGAAAAAATAATAGATAATTATTTAAACACTTAGAGGAAAATAATCTCCACCGCCAGTGCTTTTCAACATAAAAAATAAACGTCACACGAATAATTATTCGATTATTTCGCGTTAACTTTCATCACTCAGTTTCGCACGCATAATGTATTGCGGGCCCACGGGGCCTTCTAAATAGAGATTTTCCGTGTCTTCGAAGCCGCTGGCAAGATAGCAACGGTACGCAGGTAGATTGCGACAGTTCACGGTGAGATATAGCCAGTTGTGTTGGCGGTAGTCTTTAGGCAATTGGAGGCATAACACCCGTAATGCTGCTTTTCCAAAGCCTTTACCCTGAAGGCGTGAGTCTAATGCCAACCCTCTCAACCCTATAGATTTTGGTTCGCAATCAACTTTTCCGGCTGAATACGCTTTGTCTATTTTGAAATAACCCGAAACGGCACCATTTACGACAATGACATATCGATCAATGTCTTCACTGTCTTCCTGGGAAAAGCTTTCAGGCGTGACAGTAAACTCTGTTTGTGATTTATCCAAACTGATTCCCAGCACGGCATTTTCATCTTTTTCATCATAACGCCTGACAGTAACATCCATGTTAAGTCCACTCCTTAATAAATTTTATAACAAACGAAATGAATATAAATGCGTATGGCGTTTGTTTTAATAAATGCTTATCTTCTCCTCGGGCAAGACATCACATCAAAGTTTTTATCAAAACAAATACCAAATTCTGTCCGGGTCTGGTGCAACCAAATCCGTTTGAGCGCCGGGTTATTGTCCCGCATCCACCGCACCGCCTGTTTGGGGTTCAGATTTTCCGGTGGCACTTTGAAACGCTGCGCCAGCGAAAGTGTCGTCCCAAAGTACTGCTCTGGCGAGCTGAAATCACACGCTCCGTGTTTTTCCCACTGCCCCTGCAGTAAACGGGTGCCCGGACTCATGCAAAGGTACGGCTCAAGGGTTTTAAGCGGGAGCGGTTTCAAATCACCTTTGCAATAACGTGGATGTCCCTCGAAGTTGCCCGATGTATAAGCTTTGCGGGACTCTCCCCACAAACCGTGGACGACCCAGCCAAAATCATTGTCCGATTCGCACTGGAAACGCACACTGTCTTCACGCCCCTTTCGCTCCATGTAGTCGCAAAAGCGCGGCGAGTTTGAATACACAAGCAGAAAGAAGTCTGTTTCTGCCCGGGTGTTTTTGTAGTCGAGATCGTTGTCATACCGCTTGTTAAGTAGCGAAGCATCAATGTCGCAACTGTCAGCCGAAAACGGTGCGGCATTCGCTGCTGCAGCAAAGAGCAGAATAAAGCTTGCTATGACGCGAAAGAAAACGGTCATTCCATTTCTCCATGGTTGTAGTTTTTGCCTGCAAGGGTAAGACGCCACCGATAACATTGCCAATAAAAAAATGTAACTGCCTGGCAACCTTGGAAATTTTATCAAATTAAGTGATTGACAATCCTCCGGCGAGTCACTAACATTCGCGCCCAGCAAAAACGGAGCCGCAAGGGCCCCGACTTTTCAAGAGCTTAACGGCTCTCTACCAGCTGATCCCGGTCAGTTGTTTTTCTTTTTTTATAAAGAGAGAGACAACAAAAAATCGAGATTCGGCATGACCACCAAAGCACACACACATCTTAAGACCGACTGGCAATCCAAAGCCATTTTCAGCGTCGCTTTCCTTATGGCTACCACTTCTGTTGGCCCGGGCTTTCTGACTCAAACTGCTGTTTTCACTAACATCTACAAAGTCGACATGGCGTTCCCTGTGTTCGCATCCATGTTTATCACTTTCGGTATCGTGATGAACCTGTGGCGCATTGTGGGCGTTTCCGGCCTGCGTATTCAGGACATTGCCAACAAGATTGCACCGGGAGCCGGTTACTTCATCGGTGTATTGCTGGCGCTGGGCGCGGTGGCATTCAACTTTGGTAACGTGAGCGGTGCTGCGCTGGGTATCAACGTACTGACCGGCGTAGACACAACCTGGGGCGCCTTGTTTACCGGTGTGATTGGTTGTCTGCTGTTTGTGGTTCACAACGCATCCAAGCGCATGGACCAAATGGCGCGCTACCTTGGCCTGTTCATGATCGTCCTGATTGCCTATGTGGCGATGACCAGCCTGCCTCCAATGGGTGAAACCCTGTCAGCCGCGGTGATGCCAACAGACATGGGCAGCCTGCTTCTGCCAACCCTGACCATTGTGGGTGGCGCGGTAGGTGGCTACTACACGGGTGCTCAGCGTCTGGTGGATGTGGGTCTGCAAGGCCGCGACAACATTGGCTTTATCAACAAAGCGGCATGGGCTGGTATCTCGATTGCTGTGGTTATCCGTATCCTGCTGTTTATGGCGGTCTTCGGCGTTATCGCAACCGGCGCGGTGCTGGATACAGCCAACCCGGCGGCGGATGCGTTCCGTCAGGGCACAGGTGAAATCGGTTACTTCATTTTCGGTCTGGTGCTGTTTGTGGCGTCAATCACCTCAGTGGTAGGCAACTCCTACATGGCGATTTCACTCATCAAGACCCTGTTCCCGGTCGTTGCACGCAATGAAAAAGCCTGGTGTGTCGCCTTCATTATCATCACCAGCGTGGGTACCGTGATGATGAACATGCCAATTCTGCTGCTGATGCTGGCAGGTCTGGTGAACAGTATTATCCTGCCTGTGGTACTGGGTTTTGTGCTGGCTGCAACACGCCGCAAGGACATCGTTGGTGACTATAAACACCCGATTTACCTCTCGCTGATTGGTGCTGCGATTGTGATTGTCATGGCGGTATCAAGCTTCAGCAACATCCAGAACTTCATCGGCAAATTCATCGGTTAATTTCTCCCTAGGGCCGCCTTTCTGGCGGCCTTTTTGCTTCATCCCACCCACTTTCTGCCAAAATTTAGAAGATACGCAGCACAGATTGCACACCCACTGCCTATTATGTGGGTATCTGAGCAGCCATCAGCGACCCCGTCATCACGCCGTCGTTTCCCTTTCCCCGTTTCCGGTTGTTCACCATCTATCTGGAGGGATGTTTATGGAAGATTTTATTCGCCGCCTGCCCAAAGTAGAGCTTCACCTGCACATTGAAGGCTCAATGGAGCCCGAATTAATGTTTGAGTTGGCACAGCGAAACAATGTCTCACTGCCCTATGCCTCGGTCGAAGAAGCACGCAATGCCTACCACTTCCAGGATCTGCAATCGTTTCTGGATATCTATTACCAGGGCGCGGATGTTCTCATCACTGAACGTGATTTCTTCGATTTAACCTGGGCATACCTGATGCGCTGTAAAGCGGATAATGTGATTCATACCGAGATTTTCTTTGACCCACAAACTCACACCGCGCGGGGTATTGCGTTTGATACTGTGATTAACGGCATTTACCACGCACTCAAACAAGGTGAAAAGGAGCTGGGGATCACCAGCCAACTCATCATGTGCTTCCTGCGCCACCTTTCTGAAGAAGCGGCATTTGAAACCCTGGAGCAGGCCAAACCGCACCTTAACCGAATTGTTGGCGTCGGACTAGACTCCTCAGAGCTTGGCAATCCGCCGGAAAAATTTGCCCGTGTCTTTGCCGAGGCACTTTCGCTGGGGCTGAAAACCGTTGCCCACGCGGGTGAAGAAGGGCCTGCCCAGAATATCCGTGATGCTATCTCCCTGCTGCACGTCAGCCGCGTTGACCATGGTGTTCAATGTGTTCAGGACGATGAACTGGTCAGTGAACTGGCACTTTCCCGGATGCCCCTGACTGTCTGCCCACTGTCAAACATCAAGCTTCGCGTGTTCGATTCCATGACAGACCACAACATAATCAGGCTGTTGGATAGAGGTCTTTGTGTAACCATAAATTCCGATGATCCTGCTTTCTTTGGCGGCTATATGACGGATAATTTCCTCGCGCTCTATCATGCAATGGCACCGACCCGGTCACAGTTTGCCCAGTTTACACGCAATGCCATTGAAGCTGCCTTCGTATCTCCGGAGGCCAAACAGGCAATGATGCAAAAGCTGGACGATTTCACCGTGGTGAACCACCTACACTAAGTGACTGTCGATGTCCCGCCCAGCCAAAGACAAGGAAAAAATATGAAAGCCATCGTCCCCGCGTGTCTGTTATCTCTCGTAGCAGGACATGCCTATGCCACCAGCCCCGCGAAACCAGTGGCTGATGTGGTTTACCACAATGCGCAGGTCATTACCGTGAATGATGGACAGCCCGAGGCGCAGGCCGTTGCTGTCCGCGACGGTAAAATACTGGCCGTGGGCTCGGACAAAGAAGTCATGGGATTTGCAGACCCGCGTACCAAAGTCGTCGATTTGCAAGGTTTGACCATGATTCCCGGTTTTATTGATGCACACGGCCATGTAATGAATACCGGGCTTCAGGCGGTTTCAGCCAATCTGCTCTCTCCACCGGATGGTCCAGTCACAGATATTGCCTCCCTGCAGGACGCACTGCGTAAATGGGCGGCTGTGCCTGGCAACAAAGGCCAGAAATTTATCATCGGCTTTGGTTACGACGACTCCCAGCTCAAAGAGCAAATCCATCCTACCCGCTACGATTTGGATGCCGTTTCGAAAGATGTGCCGATTCTCATCATCCACCAGTCTGGCCACATTGGTGTCCTGAACAGTAAAGCACTGGAAATGATGAACCTGACTGCCGCGAGCAAAAATCCACCGGGAGGCGTTATCCGCCGCTTGCCAGATAGCCAGGAACCCAATGGCGTATTGGAAGAATCCGCTTTCTTTGGCGCACTTATCCCGCTGTTTACCCAGATTAGCCCTGAAGAAAATGAGATGCTGTTCCAGGCCGGGATGAAGCTGTACTCCAAGTACGGTTACACCACGGCGCAGGAAGGCCGTACCATGACTGACAGTGTCAAAACCATGTATGACATTGCGCAAAAAGAAAAACTACTGCTGGATGTGGTGGCCTACACCGATATTCAGCTCGGCACTGAAATCATGAAGCCGCCTTACTACGACGGTACTTATCACAATGGTTTCCGCGTGGGCGGGGTAAAACTGACGCTGGACGGATCACCGCAAGGCAAAACGGCCTGGCTGACGCAACCCTACCTGGTGCCGCCGGAAGGCCAGAAGCCGGGTTACCGTGGTTATCCCATTATGTCTGACGAAGAAGCGGAAAAATACGTGTCGCAGGCAATGGAAAATGGCTGGCAGTTGCTGACCCATGCCAACGGAGATGCAGCCATCGACCAATATATCCGTGCCGTGGCCCGTGCAACTAAAAAGTATGGTGCGAAGGAACGCCGCTTTGTCGCAATCCATGCCCAGACCGCCCGTGAAGATCAGGTGCAGTCTTTTTACGAGCTGAACATCATGCCTTCCTTCTTCCCGATGCATACCTTCTATTGGGGTGACTGGCATGCACAGTCTGTGCTGGGTGACGAGCGTGCAGAGAACATTTCACCCACCGGCTGGGCGCTCGATCGCGGCATGATATTCACCTCACACCATGATGCGCCGGTTGCCTTCCCAGATTCCATGCGCGTTTACTCAGCAACGGTAAACCGCATTACCCGAAGTGGGCGTGTACTTGGACGGGATCAACGGGTTTCAGCCATGACAGCCCTGAAAGCACAGACTATCTGGGCGGCCTATCAACACTTCGAGGAAGACAGCAAAGGCTCGATTGAACCAGGAAAAGTGGCCGACCTCGTGGTGCTGTCCGACAACCCACTGGAAATCGACCCGCTGAAACTGGCAGATATCAAGGTGCTGACCACCATCAAAGATGGCAAGGTCATATACACCAAAAAGCCGGATGAAAACGCCATGATAAGCTGTGCGGAATCCAAGAAGTGTCAGACACTTGCAACAGAAACCATGATGGTTGCAGGCATTATTCCTCATCGCCATTGATACAGGTGGATAGTTGATAAAGAGAAAGGCTGCGCTTACCCGCAGCTTTTTTGCAATGTCCATGCAGGAATGCCTTGCCGCCTTCTGACAGGGGAAAACAGGCCGGTCAACAAAATAGAATGCAAACTTATCAAATCGCCCCAAAACCGTAGTAACAAGCAATCAAAGTGAATATTTTTGCTGATTTACTTGTCATTATCTTCAACTCTATGAGATAACGTCGCTCCTGTTTTCAGCGAACGTGCGTAAGCGGCGACGGATAACGCCCTGTCATTCCCGTTCTCTGGGGCATGAAAGAATGAAGACTCTCACTTGTCATGGACGATGATGAGATAACAGAGGCTTTATGAATCAACTAATTTCTGTCGGCACACTTGAGTCCTTTCTGATCGCCATTTTTGTGCTTTTTCTCGGTCATTTCATCAATGCCCGGATCCCCATTCTCAAGCAATTCAACATTCCCGAACCCATTGTGGGCGGACTGGTCGTTGCGACCGTAATCACCCTGCTCCACCTGAACGGTATTGAGCTGAGTTTCAGCCTCCCGATGCAGCATACCTTTATGCTGATGTTCTTCGCCACCGTGGGGCTGGCTGCCAACTATACCCAGTTGGTCAAAGGCGGCGCCAAAGTCTTTATCTTCCTGGGTGTGGCATCACTCTACATCGTCTTGCAAAACGGCGTGGGAATTGCCCTTGCGAGTGCACTGGGTCTTGACCCCCTGATGGGGCTGATTGCCGGCTCGATTACCCTGTCCGGCGGACATGGCACCGGCGCGGCGTGGTCGCAGACATTCCAGGATGTTTACGGCCTTGAAAACGTGCTCGAAATTGCCATGGCTTCCGCCACCTTCGGTCTGATCATGGGCGGCATTATCGGCAGTCCGGTCGCGCAGCGCCTGATTGAAAAACACCAGCTTAAATCCGATTACGGCAATACTTGCACCACCCATGAACGCTTCCCTGAACTGGTTACATACAACGAGAACGAGGAAGACAAAGTCACCGCCAAGAAAGTAATCGAAACCCTGTTTGTCCTGCTGATTTGTGTCACCGGGGCGAAGTATCTGGAGCAGTTTGTCCGCGGTTTTGAAATCTCGTGGCTGATGATCCCAGACTTTGTCTACGCCCTGTTTATCGGCGTGGTTATCACCAATGTCGCGGAAGTCACCAAGGCGAAAAAGCTGGATGTGGAAACCGTCGATATTCTGGGTACAGTGTCTTTGGCGTTGTTTTTAGCCATGGCACTGATGAGCCTCAAGCTGTGGAACATTCTGGATTTGGCGTTGCCATTTTTGATGATCCTGATGGTGCAATCGGCCATGCTGGCAGTCTTTGCCTATTTCGTTACCTACCGCATCATGGGTAAAAACTACGATGCCGCCGTGATTTCCAGCGGGCATTGTGGCTTTGGACTGGGCGCAACACCCACCGCGGTGATGAACATGGGCTCGGTGGTAAACCGCTTTGGCCCTTCCCCACAGGCGTTTATGGTGGTGCCTATTGTCGGTGCGTTCTTTATCGACATCGTGAACCTGGTAATCCTCCAAGCCACGCTCAGTGTGATTGGTTAATGCCTGCGCCGCGCACGTGACATGATATCCCGCGCGCAATAATGTTATGCGCGATGAAGGCTTCTCCGCCGCCTCCTCGCGCTGTTTCCCCCCTTTTTTCACACACAGCATTGGATGCGATAGCGACCTTTGTCCCAGTCGCATTGTTAAACATACAATTTTTCCGCTACTCGTTATGCTTGTACCTAAACAACCTGAAGATGCAGGATTCAGCCAGATAACAGGTCGTCCGTTGGGGTCGGTGTTTATGCAGCAATACACCCAATTCGCGCAACACCACGCGCGTCTGCTTTATATGGTCAGGGTTTCACTGGTTTTGGGATTTATCCTGGTCGTCATCCGCCTGACTGCCATCCCCTATGGCTATTGGGCACTCATCACTGCGGTGACCATTCTCGGTGCTATTCCCTTTGTTGGCGGGGTAATTTCCAAAGCCAACCAGCGCATTTCCGGCACCATTGCCGGTGGTTTGATTGGCCTCTCCCTGTTCCTTATCCCTCCGCAGTATCACTGGACACACCACATCGCCCTGTTCGGACTGATGATATTTGCCATGTACTTTACGCAGGAGAAGTACGCTTACGCCGCGCTGATGTCAGTGATCACTATCGTTATCGTCGCCGGTGGCGGCCCCACGGACTTTGAGGCAGCCGGTTGGCGTATTATCAACGTATTTTGGGCGGCCGTGGTCTCTATCCTCGCCAGCCTGTTTATCTTCCCGGCACGGGCAAAAGACCAGTTTGTCGTCCTGCTTGAGAAGTTTGTCAGCCAGTGCAGCGAGATCTATCACCACCACAATGCAGAAATGGCGAAACACACCTTTTCCCCTATCCACGCCGAAAAACTGTCAGAGATTATTGATAAACAGACTACCCTGTTGCCCCATGCAGCGCGGGAAGCACGCGCATTGAAGCCCGTGTTTGTCGCCATTCTTGCGATTCAAAAGCGCATCAGCGCTGACATGGAAACCCTTGTCAGCACCTACTGGGAACAACAGCAAGGCAAAGAAAAAATCAGTGATTTGGAGGGGCTGACCGCTGCAAAAGAAGAGCTGGCGGATTGCTTCGAAAAGCTGGCGCTGGAAATTCCTTCCCGCAAAATCGAAAGCATTGAACCGGAAAACCTTGCCTTGATGAGCCTGATCCCGAATCACAAAAGCACAGAAAGCGAAGATTTCAGCGACATCAGCTATTTTGGGTATCTTTGGTTGAACCGAGAACTGGCAAGACAATTCGCCCAACTTACCGCTGCCAGCAAGAGGCTCAATACCTACTAACTTTGTGCAGGGCTGTTACACCACGACGAGCGTATACACCCGGCTGTCGTCAATCAGGTAATGCCCTTTCGGTGTGAGTACGTCCCCTTCATAGACGTAAGTATTCACATCTGACTTAAATTCAATGGTCTGCTTCTCGCTATCGATAAAGTTGATGCGGTAATCGAGGAAGGTGGATTTGGTTTTCTTGATTTGATAAAGGCATTTAAACAGGCTTTCCTTGGCCGAATAGGCAAGGCTCGTCATGGTGGGGAAATCAAAACCGGCGGCAGACAACAGCCCCTTTTCCAGTGGATCCAAGACAGAAAAGCTCATTTCCGTCGCCACTTCCTGCGTGAAAACTGACTCCACATTCAAACCTGTACTGAGATACAAGTGCGTTTCGCAGACCGCGACAGCAACCAGGTCTTTGCATTGTGAAATAGAACCGATATAGCCATTTGGCCAGACAGGTAAACGGTTCTCTACCGGTATTTCTGAAACATCACATCCCGCTTCATTCAACACATATTTGGACAAAAAATAACCAGATAAAAACTCCGCCTTTCGATATTTGTTCGCTTTTGTCAGGTGACTTGGTACTTTCCCGACAAATTGTTGAAACAACTCTTCGGTGTATTCACTCCGTTTGAATTTCGATGTATAGACAATGCCTTCAAAGTCTAAAAAGCTCAACATACTGGGTTGAGACGCAAACCGACGAAGCACCAAACTCCTTTCTCCTTTACCGTATAAAATCAAAACAAAATAGATAAACCAGCCATTTTAAAGCGCTGCAAAATAGATATTTTCTCTTGCCATTTATTGTGAGTGATGAAAAAAGTCTCACACCCAAAAATTAATCCACTAAATCTATAATATTTTCAACAACAAGAGTTTATGCAGTTTTGAGAACAGCGTATTTAAGGTAATCCTTACGCAATTAAATCAACACAAGCAACTGTTATAAAAGATAATTATCGCAGAAAACAAAGAATGAAATTTACAATTATTTCCTAATTTAAAATTTTCTCAGCCCTCAAACTGATATTGATAAAAATATGGAATCCGCCTTCAATACCCTTTCAAAAATTGGGCATATTCCAGGCACTTTAATACCTTTTCAATACATTGGATGAAAAAATGCTTAGCAGGCTATATAGCTAAACGCCCTGAAGATGCGGGATTCAGATCGTTTGGGCATATTGAAATGCACGAATAATTGACGTTTATGTCTTGATTTCAAATCACGGCAAAGACAAATAATTAAGAAGAGACAAAAAACAGGCTTCAAGAAGCCTGTTTTACTATTTTCGCTACCTTTTTGCTGATCACATCCGCCTGGGTGGGTTTCACTATGGAATCGTTGGCGCCGTTACTTATACAAGTTCTGAAGATCTCTTTGTCCGAATGACTGGTCAGCATGATCACTGGGATATCTTTCAGCTTTGGCATGGTATGGACGGCGCGCAACGTTGTCTCGCTTCGCTCGGCTGAACCCTGGTCTAGGCTTCTGCATCCCTATCCCAGGCGGTTTATCCCAGATACGAAAAAGCCCGCTAAGTTTAGCGGGCTTTCTCTAATTTGGCGGAGGGATAGGGATTTGAACCCTAGATACGCTATTAACGTATGCCGGTTTTCAAGACCGGTGCTTTCAACCACTCAGCCATCCCTCCGTAAGTGCTGCGTATACTACCCAGCAGAGACCAAGCTGTAAAGCAGATATTTATGCACAACCATCCGTTCGGACATGATTCATTCATTTAGATCACATTGCATGCAAATCTCGCTCAACTGAGCATCGTCAGGCCACCACAAAGCTATCCCATTTTTATCGTGGCGAATAATTACTCAATTAAAGTTTGCTAATATTCACACTGAAAAGGAAATGCACAAAAACAAACAACAGACACTGATGTTCCTCTTTGTTGAACATTCCGTACATAAGACTCTAAATCTGATGCGTAAAAACAGCGTGTTACAGAAAGTGCTTCTTCACATTTTTCCATGAAAATCTAGCTAAATGTCGCAAGATTATTGCCTAGGTCACACCTCTAACTTGTTCAATTTGCAGCCAACAAATGGCCTCCTATACTTGCGTTGTTAACATTGTGTTAACCAAATTGTAAATTTAAGTGGTTTTACGAGGTTCACATCACTTTTGAGGCAATGAGCCGCGAATGAGCCTTGTCAATGGGTAACTACCATTAACAACCAATAAAGGATTGATAGGTATGGTTTCTAAAAAGTCGACATTGGGGCTTGCTGTAATTTCAGCAGTTCTGTTCGCTAGCGGTGCAAACGCCGAAGGTGAAAGCACGTTGGATAAAGTCAAAAAGGCCGGTGTGATTAGCTGTGGCGTAAGTACAGGTCTTCCAGGCTTCTCGAACCCAAATGCTGAAGGTCAATGGGAAGGTATTGACGTTGAATTTTGTCAGGCAATGGCTGCAGCCGTGTTGGGTGATAAAAGCAAAGTTAAATATGTTCCACTGACTGCGAAAGAGCGCTTCACTGCCCTGCAATCTGGCGAAATTGATGTGCTGTCCCGTAACACAACCTGGACGTTACAACGTGACGGTACACTGGGTCTTAACTTCGTCGGTGTGAACTATTACGACGGCCAGGGCTTTATGGTGAAAAAAGATCTGGGTGTAAACAGTGCATTGGAACTGGACGGCGCTTCTGTCTGTGTTCAATCAGGTACCACTACCGAACTGAACCTCTCCGACTACTTCCGTTCAAACGGCATCTCCTTCAAGCCTGTGGTTTACGATACGTATGATGCGACGGTTAAAGGTTTTGAATCTGGCCGTTGTGACACACTCACTACTGACCAGTCCGGCCTTTACGCTTCCCGTATCAAGCTAGCTGATCCAAATAGTGCAGTGGTACTGCCAGAAATCATCTCGAAAGAGCCTCTGGGCCCGGTTGTTCGCCAGGGTGATGATAACTGGTTCAACATTGCGAAGTGGACTCTGAACACCATGATCAATGCTGAGGAATTTGGTATCACCCAAGCCAACGTTGATGAAATGGTCAAGTCTAAAGATCCAAACATCCGCCGTATCCTCGGTCAGGACGGTCCTAAAGGTAAAGGTCTGAACCTGAATGATGACTGGGGTTACCAAATCATCAAGCAAGTGGGTAACTACGACGAAAGCTTCCAGCGCACAGTGGGTGAAGGTTCACCGCTACAAATCCAACGTGGCGTGAACGCACTGTGGACTGACGGCGGCATCCTGTACGCGCCACCTATCCGCTAATCAATCGAATAATAACGAATGTTGGGGCACGAGTGTTGTGCCCCTTAGTTAACGTGAAAGGATAGAGGTGCAGTTGTATGGCATCTAAAAACAATGCGGTTGCTGAAGGGAGCGGTACCGCCCGCCCCGAGAAAAAGCAAAGCATCATCTACAATCCAACGTTCCGCTCCATCGTTTTCCAAGCTGTGGCGATCATTGCGCTGGTATTGTTTGTTTACAATATCGTCAACAATGCGCTGACCAACCTCGATGCTCGTGGCATCGCAACCGGTTTTGGATTTCTGAGTCAGGAGGCGGGCTTTGGTATCGGCTTAACGCTGATTGAGTACAATGAAACGTACTCCTACGGAAGAACCTTCTTTGTTGGGCTTCTCAACACCGCGTTGGTATCCATTTTAGGTATCGTCTTTGCCACGATTATCGGATTCCTTATCGGTATCGCAAGACTTTCCAGCAACTGGCTGTTAAGCCGTTTTGCTGCTGTCTACATCGAAACCTTCCGTAATATCCCCCTGCTCTTGCAGATCTTCTTTTGGTATTTTGCGGTACTACAGGCATTACCTTCCCCAAGAAACAGTTTGAGTTTTGGCGAGTCTGTCTTCCTTAACGTGCGTGGTTTGTACTTAACCCGTCCGGTATTTGAAGAAGGTTCGATGTGGATATTTATCTCGCTCGTTGTTGCGCTGGTGTTCAGCTTTGCCTATTCACGCTGGGCGAAGAACAAACAAGAAGCAACCGGACAACAATCGCCAGTGTTCTGGGTATCTTTGGGCACCATTATCGGCTTACCACTGCTCGCTTTCGTGCTGGCAGGTACGCCTGTATCACTGGAATACCCGGTTTTAAAAGGCTTTAACTTCCGCGGTGGTCTTTCTATCATCCCCGAACTCGCAGCGCTGACGCTCGCGCTTTCAATCTACACGGCTTCCTTTATTGCCGAGATTGTTCGCTCCGGTATCAACGCAGTTAGTCACGGACAAACCGAAGCAGCCATGGCTTTGGGTCTACCCAAAAGCAAAACGCTGCGTCTTGTCGTTATCCCTCAGGCGATGCGGATCATCATCCCACCGCTTACCAGCCAGTATCTGAACCTGACTAAAAACTCATCGCTGGCAATGGCTATCGGCTATCCAGATTTAGTATCGGTGTTTGCAGGTACAACGTTGAACCAAACTGGTCAGGCGATAGAGATTATCGCGATGACCATGGCAGTTTATCTGTCCCTCAGCTTGCTGACTTCACTGCTGATGAACATTTATAACGCCAAAGTGGCACTGGTAGAGAGGTAACCCATGACGATAAAACATGAGTTTCAACCCGATCTGCCACCACCACCGAATACGGTGGGTGCTGTCGGTTGGATGCGGAAAAATCTGTTCTCTTCGCCGCTGAACTCGGTGATGACGATTGTACTGGCTTTTCTTGCCATAAAAGGGCTTTGGGCGCTGGTTGACTGGGCGTTTATCAATTCCGACTGGGTGGGAACCACCCGGGAAGATTGTTCCCGCGAAGGTGCCTGTTGGGTATTTATCAACGTACGTTTTGAGCAGTTTATGTTTGGTTTCTACCCGCAGGAAGAACTGTGGCGCCCCAAACTGTTCTACGCCATTCTCGCCATATTTACCGGGGCGCTGATCTACGAGAGAACCCCTAAACGTGGCTGGATTCTGCTGCTGTTTATCGTGGCTTTCCCGCTGATCGCCGTGTTCCTGTTGTTTGGTGGCGTGGCGGGCTTGCCTGTTGTTGAAACACACCTCTGGGGTGGCCTGCTGATCACCATGATCATTGCCATCGTCGGTATTGTGGTCTCCCTGCCTATCGGTATTGTACTGGCGCTGGGGCGTCGTTCAGATATGCCGATAATCCGCAGTCTGTGTACTGTCTATATCGAAGTGTGGCGTGGCGTTCCGTTGATCACCGTACTCTTTATGGCTTCAGTGATGTTGCCGCTGTTTATGGCGGGCGAATCTGAAACCAACAAACTCGTGCGTGCCCTGATCGGTGTGGTGATGTTCTCTGCCGCCTATATGGCGGAAGTGGTTCGCGGTGGCCTTCAGGCTATTCCAAAAGGTCAGTATGAAGCTGCAGACGCATTGGGTTTGAGTTACTGGAAAAAGATGGGGCTCATCATCTTGCCACAGGCACTGAAGATCACCATTCCGTCGATTGTGAACACCTTCATCGGCTTGTTTAAAGACACCAGTCTGGTGTTGATCATCGGTATGTTTGATGTGCTCGGCATTGGCCAGTCGGCAAACACTGACCCTAATTGGCTTGGCTTCGCGACAGAGAGTTATGTATTTGTCGCACTGGTATTCTGGATCTTCTGTTTCGGCATGTCCCGCTACAGTATTTATCTGGAAAACAAACTGCACACCGGTCACAAGCGGTAAGGAACAAGGATTGTATTATGACGCAACAAGACTCCCCTGTTATCAAACTGACCGATGTCAACAAATGGTACGGACAGTTTCATGTACTGAAAAACATTAACCTTTCAGTCTCCAAAGGCGAAAAGATTGTTATCTGTGGCCCTTCCGGCTCGGGTAAATCAACCATGATCCGTTGTATCAACCGTCTTGAGGAGCACCAGCAGGGCTCCATCATTGTGGGCGATACGGAGCTGACAGATGATCTGAAAAACATTGAGCAGGTGCGTAAAGAGGTTGGTATGTGTTTCCAGCACTTCAACCTTTTCCCTCACCTGACGGTTTTGCAGAACTGTACGCTCGCACCGATTTGGGTGAAGAAAATGCCCAAGGACGAAGCTGAAGACATTGCGATGAAGTTTCTTAAGCGGGTAAAAATTCCTGAGCAGGCTAACAAGTTCCCAGGACAGCTCTCGGGCGGTCAGCAGCAGCGTGTAGCCATTGCGCGCTCGCTCTGCATGAACCCCAGCGTGATGCTGTTCGATGAGCCAACGTCAGCCCTTGACCCTGAAATGGTGCGTGAAGTGCTGGATGTTATGGTGGAACTGGCGGAAGAAGGGATGACCATGTTGTGTGTAACACACGAAATGGGCTTCGCCAAAGAGGTCGCGGATCGCGTGATCTTTATGGATGCCGGTGAGATTATTGAAGAAAACGTGCCGAATGAGTTCTTTAACAATCCTCAATCTGATCGGACACAACTCTTCCTGAGCCAGATCCTGCACCACTAATGCAGGCCTTTGAGCCGCTAACCCATTAAGTTAGCGGCTCATTAATATTCATTTACAACTTCTTATCCTTTTCTGTGGCACATTCCGTCTGCGATTTCAGGGGGTAAGCATCTTCAGTATCATTTATGCGACGGTTGCGACTTGAAAAACTGATCATTAGCCGCAATAAATGACGTATTAGAATTTATCAAAATAGAGTTTGTATTTTTGGCTGTGTCGCGACTCTCTAATCGCGGTACAATGCTGGATACAAAAATATGTACCCTACTGGGAGAACGCTATGAACGATCGTTTTGTTGCTCGTGAGTACTCGCAAGAGAGCCTGTTAGCAACCAACAAGGTGTTGCGTAACACCTATTTCCTACTGTCCATGACCCTGCTGTGGTCAGCGGCGGTTGCTGGTGTGTCTATGGCAATGAACCTGCCATACCCTGGCATTATCATTACACTTGTTGGTTTCTACGGTCTGCTGTTCCTGACTGAAAAGAACCGCAACAACTCAATGGGACTGGTTTTCACCTTCCTGTTTACCGGCTTCCTGGGTTACACCCTGGGCCCAATCCTTAATATGTACATTGGCGCTGGCTTGGGCTGGGCTATCGCACCGGCACTCGGCGGTACTGCACTGACCTTCATGGCGTGTTCTGCATACGCTTTGACAACCAAACGTGACCTGTCTTTCCTTGGCGGTATGCTGATGGCGGGTTTCGTGGTTCTGTTGGTAGGTATGGTTGCAAACATCTTCCTGCAAATGCCGATGATTTCTATGGCGCTTAGCGGTCTGTTTGTTCTGTTCTCTACCGGCGCAATCTTGCTGACCACTCAGTCAATCGTGCGTGGCGGTGAGACCAACTACATTTCAGCAACTATTACGCTGTATGTATCTATCTACAACCTGTTCCTGAGCCTTCTGCAGCTTATCGGCATTTTCGGTGGCGACGATTAATCCAACAGGTTTGGTTAAAAGAAAAGCTCCTTCGGGAGCTTTTTTTGTCTTCGCTTGAAGGCAAACACACAAGGCTTTATGCTTTGCGCGTTCGAAACACGAGGTTATCCATGTTGGAATTAAACGGTAAGCAAATCGAAACCGATGCCCAGGGTTATCTGAAAAACTTTTCAGACTGGGATGAGGCGTTGGTACCGATGTTGGCTGAGCAGGAAAGCATTGAGCTAACCGATGCACACTGGGAAGTGATTTATTTTGTGCAGGACTTCTACAAGGAGTTCAACACCTCTCCGGCTATCCGTCTTCTGGTTAAGTCGATGGAGCAAAAATATGGCCCGGAAAAAGGCAGCAGCCGCTATTTGTATAAGCTGTTCCCTAAAGGCCCGGCTAAACAAGCCACCAAGCTTGCAGGTTTACCTAAACCGGTAAAATGCATTTAAAAAGGAGCCAGTTGGCTAATGCCGATCAGTTAAGAGATAAATGATCGGTTGAACGATCCAACAGATGGCTTATAAAGGCTCTAAGTCCCCATACTTAGAGCCTTTTATTTTGCAATTGACCACAGCCCTTACCCTCGCGA